>NZ_PNOT02000049.1 GCF_002879535.1 Mesorhizobium intechi | reverse complement strand
TTACCAGGAAATGGTGTCGCGGGCGCCGATCGAGATATGGCCGAACGGGATTTTCTGTATTGTTACAAGAGGTTGCTGGTTCACGCTGTTGCAACGCGCCGCGCCAGGAACTCGACCTCCAGCCGCCATGTCGCGCCATTGTCGTGCGAGCGCTCGCCGAGCCAGCAAAAGGAACTTTCGGTGATCCGCGAAAAGCTCCAGCGCACCGAGGAACCGGTGCCGTCGGCGCCGACCTGCACGATGGTGTCGCCCTCGGCCTGGCCGAGCTGGCGGCTGAAATACTGATTGCGCGGATCGCTCCAGAAAATGTGCCAGGCGTCCGCGCCGGGATCATAGACGCGCAGCGTCGTGCCGTAGAACGTCCACTTGCCCAGGGAAGGCTGGGAGCCGATATTCCGCGCGGGCAGGATCCAGACGTCCTGGATGGCGCGACCTTCCAGCACCCAGCCGAAATGCACCTCGCCACGTCCGGTCAGCACGGTGCCATCCTCGAGATGACGCGTGGCCTCAAATGTCCAGGCCCCGACAAAGCGGCCGTAAAGGGAGAGTTTTTCGGCAAGCCCGCCGATCGGTCCGGGACTGTGCAGGGCTTCGGCAAAAGGGTCGAACATGGCTGCGGTCTCTTTCTGTCAGGAGACCGCGAGAAGTAGGCGCTGGCGGGGTTCTGGGCTTGGGAAAAATTGCTATATTTCGGCCATGACAGCGACGACCCGCACTCTCGCATCCGGACCCGGCTGGTATGTGGCGGATGTGATGTGCACGGCTGGCGCGGGCGACCGGCCGTTCGAGGAATCCCATAAGGATTTCTGCGTTGCGGCCGTGACCGGCGGCACGTTCCGCTACCGCGCGCAGCAAGGCACCGCCATGCTGGCGCCAGGCGCGCTGCTGCTCGGCAATTCCGGCACCTGCTACGAATGCGGCCACGAACATGGCAGCGGCGACCGCTGTCTCTCGTTCCATTTCAAGCCTGCCTACATGGAACGGATCGTCGCCGGCGTGCCGGAGGCCAGGACGCTCACCTTCGAGGCGCCGCGTCTGCGGCCCTTGCCGGCCTTGGCGCCTTTACTGGCCGAGGCGGAAGCGGCGCGGGAGACGGGCGACAGCGAGGCCTTCGAGGAACTCGGTATGCGCATTGCAGCCGCGGCTGTCGCCACGATTTCCGGCGCCACATCCGCCAGGCGCGGACCAAGCCGCCGCGACCAGAAACGCGTGGCGGAAGCGGTGCGGCGGATCGAACGGGATGCCGACCGCCCCATTTCGCTGTCGGCACTGGCGGATGAGACGGCGACCAGTCCCTATCACTTCCTGCGTATTTTCCGGCAGGTTGCCGGCATGACGCCCTACCAGTTCCTGCTCAAGACCCGCCTGCACCGGGCAGCGGTGCAACTGCGCCTGTCCGACGATGCGATCTCGGCGATCGCCTTCGACGCCGGCTTCAACGACCTGTCGATGTTCAATCGTCGGTTTCGACGCATCATGGGCGAGACGCCAAGCGATTATCGCGCCCGCCAGTCAAGGCGCATCGCGCCTCGGCCGAAGCAGGCTCAATCCAAGGTCGGGCCGCACCAGCCCGGCAGGTAGTCCGCGTCCTTGCCCTTGGCCAGGCTGAATGCCTGTTTCATCGCCTTGTCGAAGTTCTTCGCAACCGCGTTGCGATCGATGCGCCGACGCAGGAAATCCGCCCAGATGAATTCGCTGAACGGCGTCGTGTCCTTGGCAAAACCACCCATCCGGCGCAGTTCGCCCGCGATGCTCCGGTAAGGATCGTCGATCAGCTCGCCGATTGTCTTGGGAATTGCCGAGTAATCGCGGCGCCGGCCGCTCTCGTCGAACGGGTGCATCCAGCCTCGGTTATCGAGCACGAAAAGAAAAGTATCCTTGTCGAGCGCGGACAGATCGCTGATCACTGTCACAAGCACGTCCTTGACGCCTTCCTCGAGCAGGGCGCGGGCGAGGTGATGGTGATCGGTGACGTAGTTGCGATTCTTGGGACCCAATACGACCGGCACCACGTGTTTGCCGAGAAACGCGCCGGTCTTCTTCTTGGCGTCCTGCTCCCGGATCATCTGGCGCTTCAACGCAACTTCCCTCATGCCGACCGTTATTTGCGTCGGCCTCAGTTCCTCGACGGGAACCGGCGTAACAATGGGTTCTCGCGGGTCGATCATGACACTCCATCCTGTCCTTGCTGCTTTCCCTGACCAAGTGATTTGATCGCCGCGTCGACGCTGTGGAATATGCGCTGCTGGCCGACCATTTCAGCAATGCCAAACCGCGCCAGCGCAGCCTGGGCGCGCAGTGATTCCAGCCGCGCTATGGCAAAGACCGCGCCCGCCTTGCGGCAATGAAGGATGGTGTCGATCAGGGCCTGCGCGGCGGTGTAGTCGATTTCGACGATGTTGCTGGCCTCCAGCACGACCAGTTTCACGGTTTCGTCCCTGGCATCGACAAGGTCGCAAACGCCGCGCTTGAAGCGATCGGCATTGACGAAGGAAAGTGGCGCCTGGAAGGCCGCGACCAGCACGCCCGGGAGTTCTACGCCAGCGCTGGGATTGGCTGGAGGCCACCAGACGGACGTGCCCGGCACCTGTTCGAGCTCGATCGGCTCCGTGCGTGTCGCGCTCCATATGCCATGCAGCAGCGACAGGCCGATGCCCACTGCTACGCCGGTTGCGATCGGCAGCACCACGATTGCCGCCATGGTGACCAGGATCAACACGAATTCGACCGGGGCCTGCCGATAGACGCTGGCGAACACCTTCCAGCGCAATATGTGCTGGGCAACGAACATCAGGACGCCGGCAAGGGCGGCCTGCGGAACATTGGCGAGCAGGGCGCCGCCAAAGGCACCGAGCGCCAGCACGATGGCCGCGGCAATGAGGCCGGACAGTTGCGAGCGGCCACCCGACTGGGAGACGATGGCTGTCCGCGGCGGGCTGGCATTGACGGCAAAGGCGCCGAAGAGGCCCGACAAAATGCCGCCGGCGCCGACGCCGATGAAATCGTGGTTTACATCGGGTCCGTCGTCCTGCTGCGAGGCGAAGGACCGCGAGGTGGCGGCCGTCTGCACCATGACGACAATGGCGATCAGCAGCGCCAGCGGAACGAGCGCCTGCATGTCATGGAGGCCGGCCTCCGGCAGATGGGCGCCCGGCAGGCCGTTTGGCAGAGCGCCAAGCACCTCGACGCCGTGATCCCTGAGGCCGAAGACGACAACCGCAATCGTGGCAAGTACCATGCCGATCAGGGCGCCAGGGATGCGGGCGCTGATCCGTTCCGAACAAAACACGATCGCGAACACGCCGAGGCCGAGTCCCAGGCTCCAGGGATTGGTGAGATGGAGATTGCCGGCGATCTCGCCGACACGTCGCAAGGTTTCTCCATTCTCGGCTGGCAGGCCAAGCATCCCGGGCATCTGCGAGACGATGATATGGACGGCGATGCCCGCCAGAAACCCCGTGGTGACCGGCACCGACAGGAGATCGGCGATCCAGCCGAGGCGAAAGACGCCGCTCAAGGTCACGATCAGCCCGACCATCAACGCCAGCATGACCGCCAGTGCCAGATAATGCGGGGAGCCGGATGCGGCCAGTAGCGCCAGGCTGCCCGCGAACAGCGGCGTGATGGTCGAATCCGCGCCAACCGACAGGTGACGATTGGCGCCGAACAGCGCAAACGCCACCGAACCGGCGACAAAAGCGAAAAAACCAACCTCGGGAGCAAAACCTCCGAGCCGGGCCGTTGCCATCTGCTCGGGAATGGCGATCGCGGCCAATGTCAGGCCGGCGACCAGATCACCATTGAGATCGCGGAACTGCCAGCCGCTCAGCGCCTGCAAAGGCAGCCACCGGCGCCAATTCATGGCGCTTGCGGCTTTCGCTTGGGAAAGTTGGTCCATTGCGGGCTTTTGCCTTGTGGCGGCGAAAAGCGTCATGGCCATATCGTCGCAATCAGCGGTATCCTTTTGAAATTACCATCAAAAATGACACTGGAAAAGTGCCGCGAACATTGGAGTTTCGGCCGTGCTTCCTATATAAGCGGTCAGTGATTCCTGATTAGATTGTGATCCGATTTGACCGACCAAAAGACACCGCGCGGCGCCGACGGCGGCCCCACCGGCATCGAGCCGATCTCCATCATCGAGGAGATGCAGAGCTCGTATCTTTCTTACGCCATGAGCGTGATCGTCAGCCGCGCGCTGCCTGATGTGCGCGACGGCCTGAAGCCCGTGCATCGCCGCATCCTCTATGCGGCGCATGAGAGCGGCTACCACTGGAACCGCAAATATGTGAAGTCGGCCCGCCCGGTCGCCGACGTGATGGGTAAGTACCATCCGCATGGCGACGCCTCGATCTATGACGCCTTGGTGCGCATGGCGCAGGACTGGTCGCTGCGCGTACCGCTGATCGACGGGCAGGGCAATTTCGGCTCGATCGACGGCGACCCGCCGGCGGCGATGCGCTACACCGAATCGCGGCTGACCAAGGTCGCGCACGAGCTTCTGGAGGACATCGACAAGGACACGGTCGATTTCCAGGAGACTTATGATGCCTCGGACACCGAGCCGAAGGTTCTGCCGGCGCGCTTTCCCAATCTGCTGGTCAACGGTTCGGGCGGCATCGCCGTCGGCATGGCCACCAACATCCCGCCGCACAATCTGGGTGAAGTCTGCAACGGCGCCATCGCCATCATCGACAATCCGGCGATCGACTTGCCGGCGTTGATGGAAATCATTCCTGGCCCCGATTTTCCGACCGGCGGCATCGTGCTTGGCCGCTCCGGCATCTACAGCGCCTATTCGACAGGCCGTGGCTCGATCGTCATGCGCGGCAAGGTGAACATCGAACAGCGCGGCAATGACCGTGAATCGATCATCATCACCGAGGTGCCTTACCAGGTGAACAAAGCCTCGATGATCGAGAAGATGGCCGAGCTGGTGCGCGACAAGCGCATCGAAGGCATTTCCGACATCCGCGACGAAAGCGACCGCCAGGGTTATCGCGTCGTCGTCGAGCTGAAGCGCGACGCCGTCGCCGACGTCATCCTCAACCAGCTTTACCGCTTCACGCCGCTGCAGACCTCGTTCGGCGCCAATATGGTGGCGCTGAATGGCGGCAAGCCGGAACTGCTGACCCTGACCGATATGCTGAAGGCGTTCGTCTCCTTCCGCGAAGAGGTCATCACGAGGCGGACGAAATTCCTGCTGCGCAAGGCGCGTGACCGCGCCCATGTGTTGGTGGGTCTTGCCATCGCTGTTGCCAATATCGACGAGGTCATCAAGCTGATCCGCACCGCGCCGGATCCGCAGACGGCGCGCGAGCAGTTGATGGAGCGGCGCTGGCCCGCGGGTGACGTCGAGTCGCTGATCCTTTTGATCGACGATCCGCGCCATCGCATCAACGAGGACGGCACCTACAATCTGTCCGAGGAACAGGCCCGCGCCATCCTCGAACTGCGCCTGCAGCGCCTCACCGCGCTCGGCCGCGACGAGATCGCCGACGAGTTGAACACGATCGGTGCCGAAATCGTTGATTATCTGGACATTTTGTCGTCCCGGGCTCGTGTCCAGCAGATCGTCAAGGACGAGCTTGCCGCAGTGCGCGACGAGTTCGGCACGCCACGCCGCACCGAACTCACCGACGGCGGCGCGGACATGGAAGACGAGGACCTGATCCAGCGCGAGGACATGGTCGTGACGGTGAGCCATTCCGGCTATATCAAGCGCGTGCCGCTTTCGCTCTACCGGGCACAGCGCCGCGGCGGCAAGGGCCGCTCCGGCATGTCGACCAAGGAAGAGGATTTCGTGACCCGGCTATTCGTAGCCAACACGCATACGCCGGTGCTGTTCTTCTCCTCACGCGGCATAGTCTACAAGGAAAAGGTCTGGCGGCTGCCGATCGGCAACCCGCAGTCGCGCGGCAAGGCGCTGATCAACATGCTGCCGCTCGAGCAGGGCGAACGCATCACCACGATCATGCCGCTGCCGGAGGACGAGACCAGCTGGGGCGAACTCGACGTGATGTTCGCCACCACGCGCGGCACCGTGCGCCGCAACAAGCTGTCCGATTTCGTCCAGGTGAACCGCAACGGCAAGATCGCCATGAAGCTGGAGGAAGAAGGCGACGAGATCCTCGGCGTCGAAACCTGCACCGACAATGACGACGTGCTTTTGACCGCCAGTTCCGGCCAGTGCATCCGCTTCTCCGTCGGCGACGTGCGCGTCTTCCAGAGCCGCAACTCGGTCGGCGTGCGCGGCATCACCATGGCCGAGACCGACCGCATCATTTCGATGTCGGTGATCGAGAATGTGGACGCCTCGCCCGCAGAGCGTGCCGCTTACCTCAAGCGGGCAGCCGCCGAGCGTCGCCTCGCTGCCGGCGCCAGCGGCGAGGAGGAAGAGATTGCGCTGACCAATGAGGAGATCGGCGAGGAGGCCGAGCTTTCAGACGAACGTTATGAGTTCCTCAAGGCGCATGAGCAGTATGTGCTGACGGTCACCGAATATGGCTACGGCAAGCGTTCGTCGTCCTACGATTTCCGCCTGACCGGCCGCGGCGGCAAGGGCATCCGCGCCACCGACGTGTCGAAAACGGCTGAAATCGGTCGCCTGGTGGCGACCTTCCCGGTCGGAAACGATGATCAGATCATGCTGGTGTCGGATGGCGGCACCGTCATCCGGGTGCCGGTCAACGGCATCCGTTTCGCCAGCCGCGCCACCAAGGGCGTGACTATCTTCAATACCGCCGAGGGTGAGAAGGTAGTTTCGGTCGAGCGGATTTCCGAGCCGCAATCGGACGAGGAAAGCGAAGAGATCATCGAGGGCGGCGCTGAGTCTGCTCCGGAGACCGACGCTGGTTCGGACAACGCCGAGTAAGTCCTGGGCCTGGTCTTGACATAGCAACGCCGACCCTTTGGCCGGCGCGGCAGCAAGTGCAGAACTGACTTAGTAGTGACGATACGGCTTGTGGGGGCCGAAGCCTTCGAAGCGCTTGGTGGTTGCCTTGACGCGGATGCGTTGTGCCTCCTGATGCAGCCCGAATACGGTGGCGATCAGCATGGCGACTGTCATTGCGGTGGCGAGCATGTAGATCAGCATTTGTGTGTTCTCCTGCGCCTTACAACGGATAGATGGGATTTTGGTTTCATCTTATTAAGGTGCAACCTAGTGAACGCTGCGTGAAGGCATCGTGATCAGCGTGTTCATCTGTCGTTCATGTGCGGGAAAAGGTTCACGACCTCCGTACCGATCGGATTTGCCTTTGCGAGAGAGGCTCGCTAGAAGCACCTGCCATGACTGAACGCACCGCCCTTTATGCCGGCTCCTTCGACCCGCTGACCAACGGCCATCTCGATGTGCTGAAGGCTTCGCTGGCCGTGGCCGACATCGTCTATGCGGCGATCGGCATTCATCCGGGCAAGAAGCCGTTGTTCTCCTTCGAGGAGCGGGTGCAACTCATCGAAGCCGCCACGAAGGCCGAATTCGGCCGCGATGGCGCTCGCATCAAGGTCGTTGCCTTCGACGGGCTGGTGATCGACGCCGCCAGGAAGCAGGGCGCCTCGATCATGATCCGCGGCCTGCGTGACGGCACTGATCTCGATTACGAAATGCAGATGGCCGGCATGAACGAAACCATGGCGCCTGAGCTGCAGACGGTCTTTCTGCCCGCCAGCCCGTCCGTGCGCACCATTACCGCCACACTTGTCCGCCAAATAGCCTCGATGGGCGGCGACATCCGCCCCTTCGTGCCGGCGGCTGTTGCTGGCGCGCTCACCGCAAAATTCGCGAAATAAGCCCGGAGAAAACCCTCATGCAGCTCAAAAGGCTCGCCTCGTTCCTCTTCGTGCTTGCCGGTCTTGTGACCGCCTCGGTCTCGGCCTACGCCGCCGATCCCGAAAACACCATGATCATCACGCTGAAGGACGGCGACGTGACCATCGCGTTGCGGCCCGATCTGGCGCCCAAGCATGTCGCACAGATCAAGAAGCTCGTGCGTGACCATGCCTATGACAATGTCGCTTTCCACCGCGTCATCGACGGTTTCATGGCGCAGACCGGCGACGTCAAGTTCGGCAACATGAAGAAGGGGTTCAACGCCCAGGCCGTCGGTACCGGCGGTTCGGACCTGCCTGACCTGCCGGCCGAGTTTTCGCAGACCGAGCACTACAAGCGCGGCGTGGTCGGCATGGCCCGCTCGCAAGATCCGAACTCCGCCAATTCGCAATTCTTCATCATGTTCGCGCCGGCACCGCCGCTCGACGGCCAGTACACCATCGTCGGCAATGTCGTCAGCGGCATGGAACTGGTGGACCACATCAAGAAGGGTGACGAGGCGGACAATGGTACGGTCTCCGACCCTGACCGGATGATCAAGGTGCGCATCGCCGCCGACAAGTAATCTCTGTTTTTCAAAAGGATATCTGACATGGCCGAAATCAAGGACCGCGAGAACGCGCTCATCATGGAAACGACCAAGGGTAAGGTCGTCATCGAACTTTTGCCCGATCTGGCCCCCGGCCATGTCGCCCGCATCAAGGAACTGGCCAGGGAAGGCGCCTATGATGGCGTGGTCTTCCACCGCGTCATCGACGGCTTCATGGCGCAGACCGGCGACGTGAAGTTCGGCAATTCCTCGAAACCCACCTTCGCGCCGTCGCGCGCGGGCATGGGCGGCTCGGACAAGCCGGACCTGAAGGCTGAGTTCTCCAATGCCAACCACGGCCGCGGCACCTGCTCGATGGCCCGTTCACAAAATCCGAACTCGGCCAATTCGCAGTTCTTCATCTGCTTCGACGATGCCGCCTTCCTCAACCGCCAGTACACCGTCTGGGGTCAGGTCATCGAAGGCATGGACAATGTCGACAAGATCAAGCGCGGCGAACCGGTCGTCGATCCCGACAAGATCGTGTCGCTGAAGGTCGCGGCCGACGTCAAGTAAGGCGAAACGACAATGATGGGCGTCGTCTGGTCGCTTCTCGGCATCCTGTCCGGCGCGTTCATTGCCATTCAGGCACCGATCAATTCGCAGCTGGCGCGCGGCCTGGGTCTCCCGGTCGCGGCGGCTGCGTTTTCGTTCCTGTCGGGCGCCATCGTGCTCGGCATCATCTCGGTCACGGTGGTGAAGCTGCAAGGCATTTCACTCGAATGGAAGGCGCCGGCACCCTGGCTTTTCGTCGCCGGCGGCATGCTCGGCGGCTTCTATGTCACGCTCTCCACAATCCTGACGCCGCGCATCGGCGCCGCCGCCCTGATGGCGTTCCTGGTGGCCGGCCAGCTGCTCGCCGGCATGCTCATCGACCGCATCGGCTTTCTCGGTGTCGCGGTGCGTGAAATCTCGCTCGGCCGCGTCGCCGGCGCGGTGCTGCTGCTGGTCGGAGCGCTCCTCGTCCGGCTCTACTGATGCGCGTCGATCTCTTCGATTTCGACCTGCCCGAGGAGCGGATCGCGCTTCGCCCGGCTGAGCCGCGCGACAGCGCCAAGATGCTGATGGTCAAACCGGGCGAGGCGCTCGGTGACCGCACAGTCGGGGACCTCCCATCCCTGCTCAGAGCCGGCGACGTGCTGGTGTTCAACGATACCAAGGTCATTCCGGCACAGCTCAAAGGCATAAGGCGCCGCGGCGTAGCACAGGCGCAGGTCGAGGCCACGCTGCATATGCGCGTGGCGCCGGATCGCTGGCTCGCCTTTATGCGGCCAGGCAAACGCATCGCCGCTGGCGACCGCATTCATTTCGGCCATGACGGCAATTCCTGCTTCCTCGGCCAACTCGATGCCACGGTGATAGAGAAGGGCGAGAGCGGCGAGGCTTTGCTTGGCTTCGACCTGTCGGGGCCGTTCCTCGACGAGGCGTTGCACGCCGTCGGCCACATTCCGCTGCCGCCCTACATCGCTTCCAAGCGCGACGACGACGAGCGCGACCGAGCCGACTACCAGACAATCTATGCTCGGGAGGAAGGTGCTGTTGCGGCGCCCACGGCGGGCCTGCATTTCACACCAAACCTTTTTGCGGCTCTCGACGCCAAAGGGGTCGAGCGCCACTTCGTGACCTTGCATGTCGGCGCCGGCACGTTCCTGCCGGTCAAGGCGGACGACACCGCCGGCCACAAGATGCATGCCGAGATCGGCTCGGTCAGCGCGGCAACCGCCGATGCGCTGAACGCGGCCAAGGCGAGAGGCGGGCGCCTCATCGCCGTCGGTACGACCTCGCTGCGGCTGCTGGAGAGCGCGGCGCGTGAGGACGGTACAGTGCCTGCGTGGTCTGGCCCCACGGACATCTTCATCACGCCCGGCTACCGCTTTCGCACCGCCGACATGCTGATAACCAATTTCCATCTGCCGCGTTCGACGCTGTTCATGCTGGTTTCGGCCTTCAGCGGTCTCGACACGATGCGCGCGGCCTATGCGCATGCGATTGCGAACCACTACAGGTTCTACTCCTATGGAGATGCAAGCCTGCTGTATCGAGCGGAGACGAGCGATGGATGATGACCTGCAAACCCTCGATCGCGAGGCCCTGATCGCCGAGGTGAAGAAACTGCGCGCAGGCATTCGCGCGCATCGCGACACGTCAGGCCATGATCTCTGCTGGCATCATCCCGATCTGTGGGATCTGCTGCCTGAAAAGACCGAGCCGTCGATCGCCGTGCCGCCCTGGCCCAAATTCATGCGCGGATGCATCCAATATCGGCAGTCGCTCGACAGACAGGCCCCTGGCGCGCCCATCCACGACAAGGAATTCAATGGCTAAGCCGTTCAGCTTCAAGGTCCTTGCCACCGATGGCAAGGCGCGGCGCGGTGTCATAGACATGCCGCGCGGCGAAATCCGTACGCCTGCCTTCATGCCGGTCGGCACCGGCGGCACCGTCAAGACCATGTACATGGACCAGGTGCGCGGCCTCGGCGCCGACATCATCCTAGGCAACACCTATCACCTGATGCTGCGGCCCGGCGCCGAGCGTGTCGCGCGGCTTGGCGGATTGCATGAGTTTGCCCGCTGGCCGCATCCAATCCTGACCGACAGCGGCGGGTTCCAGGTGATGTCGCTGTCGAAGCTCAGGAAACTGACCGAAAAGGGCGTCACGTTCCGCTCGCATATCGATGGGGCTGCCCATGAAATGTCGCCGGAGCGTTCGATCGAGATCCAGGGCCTGCTCGATTCCGACATCCAGATGCAGCTCGACGAATGCACGGCGCTGCCGGCCGAACTCAAGGAGATCGAGCGCGCCATGGAACTGTCGCTGCGCTGGGCCGAGCGCTGCAAGACGGCGTTTGGCGACCAACCGGGCAAGGCGATGTTCGGCATCGTGCAAGGCGGTGACAATGCAGCACTTCGGGTGCGCTCCGCGCAGGTGCTGAGCGCGATGGAGCTGAAGGGCTATGCGGTTGGCGGCTTGGCGGTCGGCGAGCCGCAAGCGGTGATGCTGGAAATGCTCGACATCACCTGTCCCGAACTGCCAGCGGACAAGCCACGGTATCTCATGGGCGTCGGCACGCCCGACGATATCCTGAAATCGGTGGCGCGCGGCATCGATATGTTCGACTGCGTGATGCCGACGCGGGCCGGCCGGCACGGCCTGGCCTACACCAGGCGCGGCAAGGTCAATCTGCGCAATGCCCGCCATGCCGACGATCCGCGCCCGCTCGACGAGGAAAGCGATTGTCCCGCGGCGCGGGATTATTCGCGCGCCTATCTGCATCATCTGGTGCGCTCGCAGGAGGCACTGGGCGCTATGCTGCTGACCTGGAACAACCTGTCCTACTATCAGAAGCTGATGCAGGACATTCGCGCCGCGATCGAGACCGGCAGCTTCGAAGCGCGTGGAGCCGAGATCACCGAGGGCTGGGCGAGGGGTGATATGCCGGTCCTTTAGACCCTCAGGTGCTCAGCGAGTTGGATGCGCGCAGGCTGCAGCCGGTGATCTGAAACGTGCCGTCTGGCTGCTGCTGCAGTGTATAGACCGCCTCGTAATCCTTGCCGTCGGGTCCGACGATCAGCACCTGCTGGATAATCGAGCCCGGACCCGTCTGCTCGACCTTGCCGAAGGCATAGGACTGTGGCTTGCGCACCGGCGGGTAGCCATTGGTCACCATGTTCATGAAGGCGTCGACGGTCGGGAACACCTGCTTCACGTTCGGGGCGGCGAAGCTGTAGGCCTTGGCGCCGTCGTCGGCCAGCAGCGCCTTCAACTGACCGTCGATGACGGCCTGGCCAGCCTTGATTTCGGCATCGCCTGCAAGGGCCGGGGACATGAAGAGGAATGGAATGACTGCGAATGCGAAAAATGCGGCGCGCATGGCCTGTCTCCTTTGTCCCTCGGAACAGGTTCGTCAAGAATGACGTCCGAAGACGCAGGATAACATACGCTCCGCAGTGCATCCCGGTTTCACCGATTGCGAATATTCGCCACCAGAATGTCATGCCTGTCGCGGCGCTGCGCGAGGCCGTGGCCAGGGGCAGCGCCGGCTCAGTGCGGATTCCAGTGCTTGAAAGGGCGCCTCCAGTCTGCCAGAAGGGCCGCTTGGACTTGGACGTTTAGCGGGACGAAGCCATGAAGGCGTTTTTCGTGCAGATCAAATGCGAGTTGGGCAAATCCTATGAGGTCGCCAGCGCGCTTGCCGATGCCGAGATCGCTTCGGAAATCTATTCCACCGCCGGCAATTACGACCTGCTCGCCAAATTCTATGTCGATGACGAGGAAGATGTCGGCCATTTCGTCAACGAGAAGGTGCAGATTCTCCCCGGCATCAAGGACACGTTCACGGTCGTCACCTTCCGCGCCTTCTAGCCGGGAAGGCATTTGCCCGGGCACGAGGCAAAGCCTGATCAAGGTCGTATTTCGACTGCCTCAATTTTAGGCAGCAGCAACATACTGATCCTCCGCATCTCCCAAATCACCGATTGCGCTTGATTTTCTTCGGCGACGCCAGTGAAATGGCTTCACAGGGGAGTATGCGATTGGCAGCGTTCGATGAAATGCTTCCGGAAGTTTCCGGATTGAGACGACCGTATTCGGCTTATGATCGCTGGCTGAAGGAGCAGGATCCAGCCAGACTTACCGAGAAGATGAAGGACGCCGAACGCGTCTTCCGCAAGACCGGCATCACTTTCGCCGTCTATGGCGAGCAGGAAGCCTCCGAGCGGCTGATCCCCTTCGACATCGTCCCGCGCATCATTTCCGGCAATGAGTGGCGGCGCCTGACGCAAGGCATCGAGCAGCGCGTGCAGGCGCTGAACGCCTTCCTCGACGACATCTACCATCGCCAGGAGATCCTACGCGCCGGCCGCGTTCCCAGGGACCTGATCGCCAGGAACGAGGCGTTCCTGCCGGAGATGATCGGGGTGCGGCCGCCGGCCGGCGTCTATACCCACATCATCGGCGTCGATATCGTGCGCATCAGCGAGGACGAGTTCTACGTGCTGGAGGACAATGCGCGCACCCCGTCCGGCGTCTCCTACATGCTGGAGAACCGCGAGACGATGATGCAGCTGTTCCCCGAGCTGTTCCAGAAGATCAAGGTGCGGCCGGTGGAGAACTACCCGCAGCTGCTGCGCCAGTCGCTGGCGGCGGTTCGCCCGCAAAGCACCAAGGGCGCGCCGACCATCGCTGTGCTGACGCCCGGCAGCTTCAATTCCGCCTATTTCGAACACGCCTTCCTTGCCGACCAGATGGGCGTGCAGCTGGTCGAGGGCCAGGATCTGCGCGTCGTCGACGGCCATGTCGCGATGCGCACGACCGAAGGCTACAAGCAAATCGACGTGCTCTACCGCCGCGTCGACGATTCCTTCCTGGACCCGCTGACCTTCCGGCCGGATTCGGCCCTCGGCATACCCGGCATCATGGATGTCTATCGCGCCGGCAACATCACCATCGCCAACGCACCGGGAACCGGCATCGCCGACGACAAGGCGATTTATTCCTACATGCCCGAGATCGTCGAATTCTACACCGGCCGCAAGGCGATCCTCGGCAATATCCCGACCTGGCGCTGTTCGGAGCCGGACAGCCTGAAATATGTGCTGGAGCACATCCATGAACTGGTGATCAAGGAAGTGCACGGCTCCGGCGGCTACGGCATGCTGGTCGGACCGGCGGCGACCAAGAAGGAGTGCGAGGCCTTCGCCAAGAAACTGGCGGCGAAACCTTCGAACTATATCGCCCAACCGACACTTGCGCTGTCGACTTGCCCGATCCTGACCGACAAGGGACTGGCGCCGCGCCATGTCGACCTCAGGCCCTACGTGCTGGTTTCCGACCGGATCCAGATCGTGCCCGGCGGACTGACGCGCGTGGCGTTGAAGGAGGGCTCTCTGGTCGTGAACTCGTCGCAGGGCGGGGGAACGAAAGATACCTGGGTGTTGGATGATTGAGACGAGCAGGGGGACGCAGCAATCATGAGACGTATTCTTCCCTATTCGCCACGCGCTATTCGCTATTCGCCCGACACCGGAGCAAGCTGATATGCTTTTGGGCCGCACCGCCAACGGGCTCTACTGGATGAACCGCTACATCGAGCGGGCCGAAAACATGGCGCGGCTGGTCGATGCCGGCCTGCGCATGGCGCTGACCCGCACGCAAAGCGCGTCGGAGGAATGGAACTCGGTGCTGCTCAGCGCCGGCTCCGACGTCGCCTTCAAGCAGAAGTATTCGGACTATACGGCCGCCGATGTCGCTGATTTCCTTTTGCGCGACACCTCGAACCCGTCGAGCACCATGTCGTCGATCGAGACGGCCCGCAACAATGCCCGCATGGTGCGCACCGCGCTGACTCGCGAGACCTGGGAAAGCATCAACGAAGCCTGGATGTCGCTGAAGCGGATGCTGGCGAGGCCGATCGACGAGCGCGACCTGCCAAGCGTCCTCGATGCCATCAAGCGCGAAACGGCGCTGATCCGCGGCTCGTTCTACGGCACCATGCTGCGCAACGAGATTTTCGACTTCTCGCAGCTCGGCACCTATGTCGAGCGCGCTGACAACACTGCGCGCATCCTTGACGTCAAATATTACGTGCTGCTGCCGTCGATCTCATGGGTTGGTTCGACGCTCGACAACTATCAATGGGAATCGATCCTGCGCTCGGTGTCAGCGCACCGCTCCTACCGTTGGGTCTATGATGCGGACTACAAGCCGACCAACATCGCCGACTACCTGATCCTCAACGTCCGCATGCCGCGTTCATTGACCTTCTGCTACCGCTTCCTGTCCGAACATCTGAAATTCCTGAGCGACGATTACGGCGAACGCCACCCCTGCCACGCGACGGCGGAAAAAACGCAAGCTATGCTGAGGGCCGGGTCGATCAAGGATATATTCGACGCGGGTCTGCACGAGTTCCTCGCCGGGTTCATTCGCGACAACACCCGGCTCGGCGACGAGATCGCGCAGGATTACCGGTTTTATTGAGGGCTCCATGCGACTCAAGATCACCCACCGGACCGAATATCGCTACGACGCGCCGGTGCAATATCTGTTGCAGCGGCTGCGTTTGCTTCCGGTCAGCGGGCAGACGCAGACGGTGCTGTCCTGGGCGCTGAAGGTCGAAGGCGCGCGCGAGGAAGTGCGGTTTACCGATCACTACGGCAACGACACAAGACTGCTGAGTGTCGAGGGCGGCCACGACTTCATCACCGTCGAGGCGTCCGGCGAGGTGGTGACGCGCGACACGTCAGGCGTTTGCGGGTCGCATCAGGGGTTTGCGCCGTTGTGGCTGTTCGCGCAGGAAACGCCCCTGACCGCCATCGGTGGCGGCATCCGTAAGCTGGCCGAAGCGGTCGGCACGGGAACCGACATAGAAAGGCTGCACCGGCTGATGGCCATGATCGGCGAGCGCGTCGCCTACACGCCAGGCAGCACCAAGGCGACCACACCGGCCGAAGAGGCGCTGGCGCTGAAGGCCGGGGTTTGCCAGGATCATAGCCATATCTTTGCCGCCGCCGCGCGCGCCATGGGATTTCCGTCGCGCTACGTCTCCGGCTATCTGATGATGGATGCTGTCGAGCAGGCGGCAAGCCATGCCTGGGCCGAAGCGCATGTTGCGGGCCTCGGCTGGGTTGCCTTCGACCCCGCCAACGGCATTTCTCCCGACGAACGTTATGTGAAGGTGGCTACCGGTCGCGACTACCGCGACGCCTCGCCGGTGTCGGGAATTCGACTGGGACAGGCGGAAGAACGGCTTGCGGTCGCCGTCACGGTAGAGCAGTAATCCCGCAAGGATTAGTGCCAGAAGAGATTCCATGACCTATTGCGTCGGCCTGAAGATCGATCGCGGGCTCGTGTTCATGTCGGACACGCGCACCAATGCCGGCATGGATTCGATCTCGACCTTCAAGAAGATGCATGTATGGGAACAGCCGGGTGAGCGTGTCATCGTCTTGATGTCGGCCGGCAATCTGGCGACGACGCAGGCCGTGGTCAGCCTGCTCGACGAACGCACCAAGGCGGTGACCGACCGTCACGAGAAACTGCTCGAGACGCCGTCCATGTACCAGACGGTGCGATTGGTGGGGGACACGGTGAAAGAGGTGATCGCGCAATCGTCTCCCGCCGGCGAGAAGGCAGATTCCTATTTCAACGCCTCGTTCATCCTCGGCGGGCAGATCATGGGCAGTCCGCCGCGGCTGTTCATGATCTATCCCGAGGGCAACTTCATTGAATCGACCGACGACACGCCGTTCTTCCAGATCGGCGAGACCAAATACGGCAAACCAATCATCATCCGCGCTTATGAGCGGACGATGAGCCTGGCCGAGACGGTGAAGCTGCTGCTGGTGTCGTTCGATTCGACACTCAAGTCGAACCTGTCGGTCGGCCTGCCGCTCGACCTGCTGTTCCTGGAGAAGGACGCCTTCAAGGTTGGCCTGAAGAAGCGGATCGCTCAGGACGACCAGTATTACCGTACCATCTCCGATGGCTGGTCGAATGCGCTGAAGACCGCCTTTGCCAGCCTGCCGGATTTTCCGGGGTAGGGCGCGCGGCAGCCATGTGCGCTTGCATATATTGAGAGCCGGGCGAAGAGTGCCGGCATTGCGATCGTGTCGGGAGGACAGGATGAACAATGACGAGTTCCGGCAGTGGTCGCGACGTGCCGCCGACTGGGGCGCCGACTATCGCAATTCATTGCGCGAGCGGCCGGTGCGGCCGCTGGTCGAACCGGGTGACATTTTCAGGAGCGTTGAGGCCTCGCCGCCGGAAGACGCCGAACCGATGGACAGGATCTTCGCCGACTTCGAAGAGAAGATCGTGCCGGGCATGACGCATTGGCAGCACCCGCGCTTCTTCGCCTATTTCCCGGCCAACGCGGCGCCGGTTTCGGTGGTGGCGGAGTATCTCGTCTCCGCGGTGGCTGCGCAATGCATGCTTTGGCAGACGTCGCCGGCTGCGACCGAACTCGAGACGCGGGTCGTCGACTGGATGCGCCAGGCACTTGGCCTGCCCGAGGGATTTTCCGGCGTCATCCAGGATTCGGCCTCGTCGGCGACACTGGCCGCCGTGCTGACCATGCGCGAGCGCGCGCTGGACTGGCAAGGCAACAGAAAGGGGTTGGTCGGGCAGGGCCAGTTGCGCATCTATTCCTCGGATCAGGTGCACACGTCGATCGACCGCGCGATCTGGGTGTCGGGCATCGGCGAGGACAATCTGGTGCGCATTCCCGTCAGCGGCCAGTTCCGCTCCATGGATCCAGCAACACTGGAAGCGGCAATCGTCGCTGACCGCGCGGCTGGAATGCTGCCTGCCGGCATCATAGGCAGCGTCGGTGGAACCAGCATCGGTGGCACGGACGACATCGCCGCGGTCGCCGGCGTCGCGCGCCGGCATGGGCTCTATTTTCATGTCGATGCCGCTTGGGCCGGGTCGGCAATGATCTGCCCGGAGTATCGTCATTTCTGGGCCGGCGCCGAACAGGCTGATTCTGTCGTCTTCAACCCGCACAAATGGCTGGGCGCGCAGTTTGACTGCTCCATCCAGTTCTTGCGACAGCCGGAAGACCTGGTGCGTACGCTGGCGATCAAGCCCGAATTCCTCAAGACGCACGGACGTGACGGCATCATCAACTATTCCGAATGGTCGGTGCCGCTCGGCCGCCGGTTTCGCGCCCTGAAATTGTGGTTCCTGCTGCGTGCCCACGGGCTGGAAAACCTGCGCACCATGATCCGCAACCATGTGGCGTGGAGCGAGGGTCTCGCGGCGCGGCTGGCAAAGGAGCCGGATTTCGAGATCGTCAGCCAACCGATGCTGTCGCTGTTTTCGTTCCGGCACAAGGCGGCCTCGAGCGCCGATGCCGACGCGCACAATCTGCGGCTGGTCAATGCGATCAACGACGATGGCCGCATCTACCTGACGCAGACGAGGGTCGACGGGCAGGTGGCAATCCGCTTCCAGGTCGGCCAGTTCGAGGCGACCGCCAGCGATGTCGATGCGGCTTTTGCCGTCATCACCGAAATCGCGCGCGGCATGGCCTAACAGGCGAGTACAGGATTGCGCCGGAGTTTGCATTTGCAATCAGGCGATTTCCCTTAGCCGGCTTACGCCTTTTCATTGCTTTCGTTTTCGGCTATATACAAGAAAAACGAAAACGGGAGGCCGCCAATGTATCTGTCGCCACGCCATGCCGAGATCATCCAGATGGCCAAGGACCACGGCCGCGTGCTGGTCGACGACCTGGCCACGCATTTCAATGTGACGCCGCAGACCATTCGCAAGGACCTCAATGATCTCTGTGACCAGCGTCTGCTTTCCCGCATTCATGGCGGGGCATTGTTCCCGTCCGGTATCGAGAACATGGAGTATGAGGCTCGGCGCAAGATCGCCGCGGACGAGAAGGAAGCCATCGGCCGCGCGGCGGCAAGGCTGATCCCCGACAACGCCTCGCTGTTCATCAACATCGGCACCACGACGGAAGCGGTCAGCAAGGCGTTGCTCGACCATAACGGCTTGATGGTGATCACCAATAATATCAATGTTGCCAATAGGATGCGTATATATCCTTCGATCGAGGTGGTGATTGCCGGCGGGGTGGTGCGGGGGTCGGATGGCGGCGTGGTCGGCGAGGCGGCGGTCGATTTCATCAGGCAGTTCAAGGTCGACTACGCCGTTATCGGCGCCTCGGCTATCGACCATGACGGCGCGTTGCTCGACTTCGATTTTCGCGAGGTGAAGGTGGCGCAAGCGATCATTGCCAATGCCAGGCATGTGATTCTGGTCTCCGACCAGACGAAGTTCGAGCGCACGGCGCCGGTGCGCATCGGTCATCTGTCGCAGGTCAACACCTTCATCACCGACCGCTGCGACATCCCATCGGTGCGCAAGATCTGCCAGGAGGCCGAGGTTCAGCTGATCGAGACGTCGCTCGGGTGACGTCCTGACCCGATCCCCTCACGGGTCTGTGATATTTCGTTTGACATTCGTTATGAGTTCGAAATAATTCCGCCACGGTTTCGCAAAAGACCAAAAATGGTGCAATGCGAAATCGTGGAGGAGTTAAGTGGACACGTCTTCAGTCCGGGATATTTTCGTCATAGGTGGCGGTATCAACGGTTGCGGCATAGCCCGCGATGCCGTTGGACGCGGGTTTTCGGTTTTTCTCGCCGAGATGAACGACCTCGCCAGCGGAACCTCCTCCGGTTCGACCAAGCTGATCCATGGCGGCCTGCGCTATCTCGAATTCTACGAGTTCCGCCTGGTGCGCGAGGCGCTGATGGAGCGCGAGGTTCTGTGGAAGAACGCGCCGCACATCATCTGGCCGATGCGCTTCGTGTTGCCCTATGCCAAGGGGCTGCGTCCGGCCTGGCTGATCCGGCTCGGCCTGTTCCTATACGACCACATTGGCGGGCGCAAATTGCTGCCGGCGACCAGGACGCTCGACATGGCGAGGGATCCGGCGGGGAAGCCTTTGAAGCCGTTGTTCAAAAAGGCATTCGAATATTCCGACGGCTGGGTCAATGATGCGCGCTTGGTGGCGCTCAACGCACGTGATGCCGCCGATCGTGGTGCGACGATCCGGACCCGCACGAAAGTGGTCGGCGCGCGCCGCGAAAACGGCCTTTGGACAATCAAGATCGAGAACCTGCAGAGCGGCGAGACGGAAGAGATCATGGCGCGGCTGCTGGTCAATGCCGCCGGACCGTGGGTCGATCATGTGCTTTCCGGCGTCGTCGGCCTGAACGATGTGCACAATGTCCGTCTGGTGCAGGGCAGCCATATCGTCATCGCCAAGAAGTTCGACGATCCGCGCGCCTATTTCTTCCAGAACAAGGATGGCCGCATCATTTTCGCCATTCCCTACGAGGACGAGTTCACACTGATCGGCACCACCGACCGGGACTATCCCGGCGATCCGCACGATGTGAAGATCAGCGACACCGAGATCGATTATCTCTGCGCCGCAGCCAGCGAGTATTTCGCTCAACCCGTGAAGCGCTCCGACATCGTCTGGACCTATTCGGCCGTGCGCCCGCTCTACGACGACGGCGCCTCCAAGGCGCAGGAGGCGACGCGTGATTATGTGCTGAAGGCCGATGGCGGTGAGGGGACAGCTCCGATCGTCAATGCCTTCGGCGGCAAGATCACCACCTACCGCCGGCTGTCGGAATCGATGCTGGAGAAGATCGAAGGTTTTCTCGGCAAGCGCGGCAGGCCGTGGACATCGGACGCGCCGCTGCCGGGCGGCGATTTCCCGGCGACCGGGTTCGACGCACAGGTGGCGAAGCTGAAGACAGCCTATCCTTTCCTCGATGCGCGCCTCGCCCGGCGGCTGACGCGGCTTTACGGAACGCGGGCTCAGCTTCTGCTCGGGCTTGCCAAGTCGAATGCCGAGCTCGGCCGCAGTTTCGGCGGTGATCTCTATGAGGCCGAAGTGCGCTATCTCGTTGAAAATGAATGGGCCGTCACATCAGAGGATGTCCTGTGGCGTCGCACCAAGCGCGGCCTGCATCTCAACCGCGAGCAGGTGGCGGCACTCGATGAATTCATGCGCGGCATAAGCCGGCGGCACGTCGCGGCCGCCGAATGAAGAGGGTCTTGAGCTGATGCGGGAAGCCCGGGAGGAGGCGTCATGCTTGAACTGAGGAACGTCACCAAGACGGTTGGTGCGGTCGAGCACATACGCGATGTGTCGCTGACGCTCGAGCATGGCTCGCTCAACGTTCTGCTCGGGCCGACGCTGTCCGGCAAGACCAGCCTGATGCGGCTGATGGCCGGTCTCGATGTGCCGACTACGGGCTCGGTGTGGTTCGACGGCCATGATGTCACCGGCACGACGGTGCAGAAGCGCAAGATCGCCATGGTCTACCAGCAGTTCATCAACTATCCGGCGATGACCGTCTATGAAAACATCGCCTCGCCGCTCCGGGTGGCCGGCGCAGAGCAAGGCAAGATCGACAGCCAGGTGCGCGAGGCCGCGGCGCTGCTGAAGCTGACGCCCTATCTGGACCGCACGCCGCTCAGCCTGTCGGGCGGCCAGCAGCAGCGCACCGCACTGGCTCGCGCCATCGTCAAGAATGCCAGCCTGGTGCTGCTCGACGAGCCGCTCGCCAATCTCGACTACAAATTGCGCGAGGAGTTGCGGGCCGAACTGCCGAGGATCTTTGCCGCCGCCGGCACCATCTTCGTCTACGCCACGACCGAACCGCACGAGGCGCTGCTGCTCGGCGGCAACACGGCAACGCTGTCGGAAGGCCGCATCACGCAGTTCGGACCGACCATCGACGTCTTCCGCAAGCCGGTCGACCTGGTGACAGCGAGGACCTTCGCCGATCCGCCGCTCAACACCATCGTGCTGGCCAAGAAGGGCGCCGACTTCCTGCTCGAAGGCGGGGTGAAGCTGCCGGTGCCGCCCGAACTCGTCGGCATCGCCGACGGCAACTACACAATCGGTTTTCAGCCGCACCACCTATCCCTTGAACGGCCCAACGCCAGCGCCGTGCCAGTGCGGGCAAAGGTGACGATCACCGAGATCACCGGGTCGGAGAGTTTCATCCATCTGGATTTTGCCGACGTGCGCTGGGTCATGCTGACCCACGGCATCAGGGATTTCGAGACCGACGAAGTGGTCGAGGTGTTCATCGATCCGCGTCACATCATGGTTTTCGACGAGCACGGCCGTGCCGTGACCGCACCGAAGCTGGCGGCTTGAGGAGGGCGATATGGCGCGCATCGACGTCAACCACATCAGGCATTCCTATCTGCCGAACCCCCAGAAGGATGCAGATTTCGCGCTCAGGGAAGTGCACCACACATTCGAGGATGGCGGCGCCTATGCGCTGCTCGGGCCGTCCGGCTGCGGCAAGACCACGCTGCTCAACATCATTTCGGGCCTGCTGCATCCCTCGCACGGCCAGTTGCTGTTCAACGGCCGGGACGTGACCGGTCTGTCGACGCAGGAACGCAACATCGCGCAGGTGTTCCAGTTTCCGGTCATCTACGACACCATGACCGTCTACGACAATCTGGCCTTCCCGCTACGCAATCGCGGCGTGCCGGAGGCCGATGTCGACCGCAAGGTGCGCGAGACGCTGGAGATGATCGATCTGGCGTCCTGGGCCAAGAAGAAGGCGAGGGGCCTGACCGCCGACCAGAAGCAGAAGATCTCGCTCGGCCGCGGGCTGGTGCGCTCCGACGTCAACGCCATCCTGTTCGATGAGCCGTTGACGGTGATCGACCCGCACATGAAGTGGGTGCTGCGCTCGCAATTGAAGCAACTGCATCGCCGCTTCGGCTACACCATGGTGTACGTCACCCACGACCAGACCGAGGCGCTGACCTTCGCCGACCAGGTCGTCGTCATGTATGATGGCGGCATCGTGCAGATCGGCACGCCGGCGGAACTGTTCGAGCGGCCGCGCCATACTTTTGTCGGTTATTTCATCGGTTCGCCGGGCATGAATGTCATGCCGGTGGCGATCGACGGCAAGACGGCGACGCTCGGCTCGCAGCGGATCGAACTGCCGGGCGCGCCCAAAGCCGCCGGCGGCGCCGTCGAACTCGGCATCCGCCCCGAATATGTGCGGCTCGGCCGTGACGGCATGGCCGTCTCGATCAGCAAGGTCGAGGATCTCGGCCGCCACAAGGTGGTTCGCGCCAAGCTGGAAGGCAGGGACATCGCTGCCGTCATCGGCGAGGACGAGACCGTGCCAGCCGAACCGAAGATGCGGTTCGATCCGGCCGGCATCAACATCTATGCCGATTCCTGGCGTGTCGAGATGGGGGCATAGATGGACAAGACGTGGAACAACAAGGCCTGGTTCCTCGTGCTGCCGGTGCTGGTGCTGGTAGCCTTCACCGCCGTCATACCGCTGATGACAGTCGTCAACTATTCGGTGCAGGACACGTTCGGCAACAATGTCTTCACCTGGGCCGGCACCGAATGGTTCGAGGAACTGCTGTCGTCCAGCCGCTTCTGGGAAGCGATGGTCCGCAACCTGATCTTTTCCTTCATCATCCTGGCGATCGAGGTGCCGCTCGGCATCTTCATCGCGCTCAACATGCCGAAGAAGGGATGGGGCGTGCCAATGTGCCTGGTGCTGATGTCCCTGCCGCTGCTCATCCCGTGGAACGTCGTCGGCACCATCTGGCAGGTGTTCGGACGCAACGACATCGGGCTGCTGGGCTATTACCTTAACGCGATCGGCATCGACTACAATTACGTGCAGGATCCGTTCGACGCCTGGGTGACGATCATCGTCATGGATGTCTGGCACTGGACCAGCCTCGTCGTGCTGCTCTGCTACGCCGGACTGGTCTCGATCCCCGATGCCTTCTACCAGGCGGCCAAGATCGACGGGGCCTCACGCTGGGCGGTGTTTCGCTACATCCAGCTGCCGAAGATGCAGCGCGTGCTTTTGATCGCCGTGCTGCTGCGCTTCATGGACAGTTTCATGATCTACACCGAACCGTTCGTCGTCACCGGCGGCGGGCCGGGCAACTCGACGACCTTCCTGTCGATCGACCTCGTCAAGACGGCGCTCGGCCAGTTCGACCTTGGCCCGGCCGCCGCCATGTCGCTGGTCTACTTCCTCATCATCCTGTTGTTGTCATGGGTGTTCTACACCGTGATGACCAATTACGACGCGGAGCGCTGAAATGGCTGGCGCCAATGAACGAACCGAGCGCAATGCGATGAACGGGACCGCCTCCGAAGGTCTCGCCGGTACGCTGTCGCAGAGCGATCTCGACAGGCGCATGCGCCGGCGCGGCGAAGAATCGCGCTGGTGGTGGATCGTGCCGACGCTCTACATCATCGTGCTTTTGCTGCCGATCTACTGGCTCATCAACATGAGCTTCAAGACCAATGCCGAGATCGTCAACTCGATGACGCTCTACCCGCACACGCCGACAATCGCCAACTACGTCACCATCTTCACCGAGAAGGCCTGGTATTCCGGCTACATCAACTCGATCACCTATGTGGTCATGAACATGGTGATTTCGGTATCGGTGGCGCTGCCGGCGGCCTACGCCTTCTCGCGCTACCGCTTCCTTGGCGACAAGCATCTGTTCTTCTGGCTGCTGACCAACCGCATGGCGCCGCCGGCGGTGTTCGCACTGCCGTTCTTCCAGCTCTACTCGGCGTTCGGCCTGATCGACACACATATCGCGGTGGCGCTGGCGCATTGCCTGTTCAACGTTCCGCTGGCGGTGTGGATTCTCGAGGGCTTCATGTCGGGCGTGCCGAAGGAAATCGACGAGACGGCCTATATCGACGGCTATTCCTTCCCACGCTTCTTCGTGAGAATCTTCATGCCGCTGATCGCGAGCGGCATCGGTGTCGCCTGCTTCTTCTGCTTCATGTTCTCGTGGGTCGAATTGCTGATCGCACGCACCCTGACCACCACCGACGCCAAGCCGATCGCCGCCACCATGACGCGCACCGTTTCGGCCGCGGGCATGGATTGGGGCCTGCTCGCCGCCGCAGGCGTGCTGACGCTGATCCCGGGCGCGCTGGTCATCTGGTTCGTGCGAAATTATATCGCCAAGGGCTTTGCCCTGGGGAGGGTGTGATCATGAACCTAGACCTCTCCTGGATGGCGTGGACGTGGCCGACGGCGGCCTTCTTCGTGACCGTCCTGCTGTTGCTGTGCGGCATGGCGGCGTGGGAATACGCCTCGCCGGGCGGCAATCCGCGCGTCGGCATCCTGCGCTTCGAGACGACGCGGGGCGATCGCCTTTTCCTGTCGTTGCTTGGCAGCGCCTTTATTCATCTCGCTTGGCTGGGTCTCGTTGGATCCAACCTTTGGTGGGCTCTCGCTCTCTCCGTGGTCTACGCCGTCGGCGTGTTCCGCTACGTATAGAGGGGGAAACTGTTGGAGCGGCCGCGTGCCGGCGACCGCTCCAGATCGCACTTGAAACCTGAAACAGTGGAGGAAACACATGCGACGGCAATTTTTAACATCAACAACGGCCCTTGTCCTGTTGCTCGGCGCAGGCAATGCCTATGCCGGGATGGATGAGGCAAAAGCCTTTCTGGACAAAGAGATAGGCGACGTATCGACGCTGTCCCGCGCCGACCAGGAAAAGCAAATGCAGTGGTTCATAGACGCGGCCAAGCCCTTCGCGGGCATGGAAATCAAAGTCGTGTCTGAAACCTTGACGACCCACCAGTACGAGTCTCAGGTGCTGGCACCGGCCTTTACCGCCATCACCGGCATCAAGGTCACGCATGACGTCATCCAGGAAGGCGACGTCGTCGAGAAGATCCAGACCCAGATGCAGACCGGCCAGAACATCTATGACGGCTGGGTCAACGATTCCGATCTGATCGGCACGCACTGGCGTTACCAGCAGGTGCGCAACCTGACCGACTGGATGGCGGGCGAAGGCAAGGACGTTACCGATCCGATGCTCGACGTCAACGACTTCATCGGCACCAAGTTCACCACCGCGCCGGACAAGAAGCTCTACCAGCTTCCCGACCAGCAGTTCGCGAACCTCTACTGGTTCCGTTACGACTGGTTCAACGATGAGAAGAACAAGGCCGACTTCAAGGCCAAGTACGGCTACGAGCTCGGCGTGCCGGTCAACTGGTCGGCCTATGAGGACATCGCGGAATTCTTCACGGGCCGCGACGTCAACGGCAAGAAGGTCTATGGCCACATGGACTACGGCAAGAAGGATCCGTCGCTCGGCTGGCGGTTCACGGACGCCTGGCTGTCGATGGCCGGCAATGGCGACAAGGGCCTGCCGAACGGTGTGCCGGTCGACGAATGGGGCATCAAGGTCGATGCAAATTCGCGACCTGTCGGCTCGTGCACCGCGCGCGGCGGCGACACCAATGGACCGGCATCGGTCTATGCCATCCAGAAGTATCTTGATTGGCTGAAAGCCTATGCGCCGCCGGAAGCCCAGGGCATGACCTTCTCCGAATCCGGCCCCGTGCCGTCGCAAGGCAATGTCGCCCAGCAGATCTTCTGGTACACAGCGTTCACCGCCGACATGGTCAAGCCCGGCCTTCCGGTGATGAACGACGACGGCACGCCGAAGTGGCGCATGGCGCCGTCTCCGCACGGCTCCTACTGGAAGGACGGCATGAAGCTCGGCTATCAGGACGTCGGATCCTGGACTCTGATGAAGTCGACGCCGACCGACCGCGCCAAGGCCGCCTGGCTTTATGCCCAGTTCGTCACCTCGAAGACCGTCGATGTGAAGAAGAGCCAGGTTGGCCTGACCTTCATTCGCGACTCCACGATCCATGACAAGAGCTTCACCGAACGTGCGCCGAAGCTCGGCGGTCTGATCGAGTTCTATCGCTCGCCGGCCCGTGTGCAGTGGACGCCGACCGGGACCAACGTGCCGGACTATCCGAAGCTGGCGCAGCTCTGGTGGCAGAACATCGGTGACGCATCGTCTGGTGCCAAGACACCGCAGGAAGCCATGGATTCGCTCTGCGCCGATCAGGAAAAGGTCATGGCACGTATCGAGAAATCCGGTGTCCAGGGCGACATCGGACCGAAGATGGCCGAAGAGCATGACCTTGCCTACTGGAACGCCGACGCGGTCAAGGGCGGCAATCTGGCGCCTCAGCTGAAGCTCGAGAAGGAAAAGGACAAGCCGATCACCATCAACTACGACGAACTGGTCAAGAGCTGGCAGAAATAGGACTGTCCTGTGCGGACGCTCGCGTCCGTGTGAAATTGGGGGAGGCGGCATGTTGCCGTCTCCCCTGTTTGTGTGAAGGCGGAGGACGCAATGAGCGGTTTTGTGCTGGCAATCGACCAGGGTACGACATCGACGCGGGCTATCGTGTTCGATGGCCAGATGAAAGTCGCCGGTAGCGGCCAGAAGGAATTCGCGCAGCACTATCCGGCCTCCGGCTGGGTCGAGCACGACCCGGAAGAGATCTGGGCAAGCGTCGTCACGACCGTGAAGGCCGCGCTGAAGAATGCTGGCCGCGAAGCGTCCGATATCGCCGCTGTCGGCATCACCAACCAGCGCGAGACCGTCGTCGTCTGGGACAAGGTGACCGGCAAGCCGATCCACAACGCCATCGTCTGGCAGGACCGCCGCACCGCGCCGCTCTGCCAGAAGCTGAAGAAGCAAGGGCTGGAGAAGAAATTCACGCGTAAGACCGGCCTGCTGCTCGATCCCTATTTCTCGGGCACCAAGGTCGCCTGGATACTCGACAAGGTGAAGGGCGCCAGGAAGCGCGCCGAGAAAGGCGAGTTGCTGGCCGGTACCATCGACAGTTTTCTGATCTGGCGGCTGACCGGCGGCAAGGTTCACGCTACCGACGCCACCAACGCCTCTCGCACGCTGGTCTACAACATCGCGGAAAACGCCTGGGACGACGAGCTCTTGGCCATTCTCAACATTCCGGCAAAAATGCTGCCGGAGGTCAAAGATTGCGCCGATGATTATGGAGTGACCGAGAAAAATCTGTTTGGCGCGGAGATAAGGATCCTCGGCGTTGCCGGCGACCAGCACGCCGCGACCATAGGCCAGGCCTGCTTCGAGCCGGGCATGATGAAATCCACCTATGGCACAGGCTGTTTTGCGCTGCTCAACACCGGCGCCGATCTGGTGCGTTCGAAGAACCGGCTCCTGACCACCATCGCCTATCGGCTGAACGGCAAGACCACCTATGCCCTGGAAGGCTCGATCTTCATCGCCGGCGCTGCCGTGCAATGGCTGCGCGACGGGATCAAGGTGATCGGCAAGGCCGAGCAGAGCGGAAAACTCGCCGATGAAGCCGATCCGACGCAAAACGTCTATCTGGTGCCGGCCTTTGTCGGTCTCGGCGCGCCCCATTGGGACGCCGAGGCGCGGGGCGCGATCTTCGGGCTGACCCGCAATTCCGGTCCGGCGGAATTCGCCCGCGCCGCCCTGGAGGCCGTCGCCTATCAGACCCGCGACCTGCTCGACGCCATGCGCAAGGACTGGAAGGGCACTTCGGCCAAAACGGTGCTCAGGGTCGATGGCGGCATGGTGGCTTCGGATTGGACCATGCAGCGGCTGGCCGATATCCTCGATGCTCCGGTCGATCGCCCGACCATCCTTGAGACGACAGCGCTGGGTGCGGCCTGGCTTGCCGGCTCGAAGGCTGGTGTCTGGCCCAAGGCGAAGGAATTCGCCAAAAGCTGGGCGCTCGAGCGGCGGTTCAAGCCGGAGATGGATATCGCCACCCGATCCGCCAAGCTGGCAGGCTGGCGCGATGCTGTGCGCAGGACGCTAAGCGTGTCATAACGGTCACCACGGAACGAACCTGAGGGTGGGGGACATGCAGCCAGACTGGTATCCTGCTTGGCGCGACGAGGCGTTTGAACAGCTGACCGCGAAGAATGCCATTTTGGAGAAGGAGTTTCGCCTCGGCCACTGGCCGCGCCATGACTATGACCTGACGACCGGCAGGCTTCTTTTTTCGGACAATGCTACCGTCAAGGTCGTTGCCGAGATTCAGATTGCTGGCTCGATAAGCGCCAAGGCCGGTAACTGGCTTTGGGCTTGGTCGAATTCCAACTTGCCCAACGAACTTCTTGCCGACGCCAAACGCGTTCGTTCCTTCGGCGAGGAGAATGATATTGCCGAACTTCAGCAGGCTTATGTGACCGACACGACAGATGACCTGGAAGCACTCGGCTGGGAACTGACCGCGGCAATGGTGCGGGTCTGCGACGCGCTCGGCGCCTATCGTTCTCCGCGCGGGGAAGGTGGAGGCCTTTATCTGGCGCTCAAAAGCGCAAGCTGGGCCAGTTGAAGGGAAACTTCATTCCGCTGATGGGGATGAAAGTTTCGACGAAAAGGCCCGCGCCATTTCCAGCGCGGGCCTAGATACTCAGCTACCGATACCTGGGGTCAGTACGGTGAGCGGCACTGCTGACGCGGTCCGTAGTTCGGCTGGAATGTGTTGTCCGATGCACGGTAGCTCCGATAGCGGTCGTAGCACCACTGGACATGCGCGTTGCCTTCGTAGACGCGGTTGTTCTCGCTGTTGACGATGGCACCCGTAATCAGCGCGCCAGTCGCGAAAGCTGCCAGCGGGAACCAGTAGTCGCCGTGGCGGCGATAGCCGCGATGATATTCGCGATAGCCGCGATGGCCATTCCAATAGCCGTCGCCATTACGCGCAAAGTTACGATTGCCGTTGAAATTGCGGTTGAACTGGCGGTTCTTCATCCACGGCTTGTAATCGACCGTCTGCACATCGCTCGAAGCCGATGCCGCTTGCGGCACCAACATCTGCGCGGCATTGGCAGGCAGAGCGGTCGCGGCAAACGAAGCCGACAGGGTGGTCGCCAGTATACCCGATACGATCTTTTTCATGGTCTTCTCCTTTGAAAGGGTGATTGACGTCCCTTGTGTCGAGACAACGGGTGGTTTTGGGGAAGGTTCCTCGCTAAAATCCCAAGTTGCTGAATTGTAATGTTTCTCCGGCCTCCCGCCAGCGCCGACGTGGGGTGATGCCAGCGCTTCGCCGGCGCGTTGCGCCGTCGATCGAAGCCGGCAGAGGGCCACAGTGGAAAGGCGCGCGCGGTATGGCTTGCGGATACTCTTTTTCCGGTTGACCGGTCGAGGCACTCTCCCTATGTTCCGCGCAATTTCGAGGGTCGCCCTTTCGCGCCCGCGGGAGCGCGTAGCTCAGCCGGTAGAGCAACTGACTTTTAATCAGTAGGTCATGGGTTCGAATCCCATCGCGCTCACCACAATTTCAATGAAGTGAATAGACTACGCGAGGCTGATGGGTTGTTTTGCCATAGGGCCGCATTGGTGTGCGCGTAGTGTCGGTAAGGAGAGGTCGATAGGCTTGCCATTGGCTTTCAATGGTCGTGCAAGTCCTTCGACACGTTAGGGTTCCTCAAATCGGGCGCTTCGACCCCACCTGCCGGTCCTCGATCTATTCGGCGCCGGTAACGGAACACTATCAGCTTCACCACAACCCGCGAGCTTGTCGGGAGCTCTGAATGTCCGCATTCGCTGCGTCAGGAGGGTTCCCGGCCGAGCATGCCCAGCCTTCATTCTCGACGGCAGCGATGGCTGCATTTGCGGTGAATCAATGCGCGCGCTGTCCGCGGCCTCCATAGATGTCGCAAGCGCTGGCATCCAGTGGTTAGGCCTGTTGCGAAGGGGAGGCGAAATCTCATGAAGCCAACAGCATGTCTCTGCACGGCGACGTACCCGGAGGCGACCACAGCCAAGATCGCATTGAATGCGGTCGCGCTTGCCAAGCAGATCGACGCGGCGCTTCATGCCGTCGCCATTAGTGTCGACATTCCCGACGTTTCGAACGCACTCTCAAAATATCTGCTGGATCTTCCCTACAAGATACGGGAGGTCGAGGCCACCAGTCGCAAGCGTGGCAAGGATTTGCTGGAGGCGATCGGGCAAGAAGCAATGCGGGCCGGCGTGACCCTCACCACGCAGGAACTGACCGCGCCCCCGGCCCTCATGGGAGATACCGCGGCCGAGCAATGCCGATATTTCGACATCTGCCTGATCGGTTGGGCGCCGGACAACGAAACGGCACGAATGACAGCTGAGGCGGTTGTGTTCGGGTCGGGTCGACCGACGCTGATTTTTCCGGATTCCACGGAGGTTGGCGTGCTGGACCATGTGGTCATCGCCTGGGATGGCAGCCGGGTGGCGGCACGGGCCGTTGCCGATGCACGACCGTTCCTGGAGCGTGCTTCGACGGTAACGGTCGTGACCGTCACGGACGAAAAAACGCTTCCCGGACATGGTATCGGCGAACGCCTTGCGCTGGGTTTGAGGGCGCGTGGTCTGATGGCCGGGGCCGCCTCCATCCAGGCAGGGGATCGTTCGATCGGAACTGCCCTCCAGGAACACGCTCTCGGGCTTGGCGGCAAGCTGCTGGTCATGGGTGGCTACGGTCATTCCCGCGTCAGGGATTTCGTGCTTGGCGGAGCCACCGAAGGCATTCTCACGGATCTGCGCCTGCCTGTCCTGCTCTCGCACTAGGTGGTGGCGCAATGAGAGGCGACACGTATCCAGTCCTGCGTTTCCGCGGCGCGGCCCATGGCGTCACCGGTTCATGCTATGAGCTCGAGACGCCATATTCGCGCGTCCTTATCGACTGCGGCTTGTTCCAGGGATCGAAGACCGAACGGGAATTGAACTACGCGGCGTTCCCGTTTCCCCCGGATGTGATTGACGCTGTCATCCTTACGCATGCGCATATCGACCACAGCGGCCTTTTGCCGAAACTGGTCAAGCAGGGGTTTTCCGGTCCCATCCATACGACCCGCGCCTCCATCGATCTTTGCTCGGTCATGCTCCCGGATGCGGCGCATATCCAGGAGATGGAGGTGGAGCACCTGAATCGGCGCAACGCGCAGCGCGGGCGGCCGCCGGTTGAAGCGATCTATAGCCTGCAGGATGCGGCCGCGTGCATGACTTTGTTTCGCGCCGTGGAATACGGCGCATGGACCACCGTCGCCGACGGCCTTCGCGCCCGCTTCTGGAACGCGGGCCACCTGCTTGGTTCCGCATCGGTGGAAATCGAGATCGACCAACATGATGCGCCACTGCGCATAGTCTTTTCGGGTGACATCGGCCCGGGCCACAAGCTGCTTCAGGCCGATCCAGAGGGGCCTGCCGGCGTCGACTATTTGATCTGTGAATCGACCTATGGCGACCGCGACCGGACGGACGTCTCGCCCGAAGGGCGGCGATCGCTGCTCGGCGACATCGTGCGCGCCGCCGCCGAAGCGGGCGGGCCCCTCATCATTCCGTCCTTCGCTGTCGAGAGGACGCAAGAACTGCTGGTCGATCTGTTTTTGCTTATGCAAGCGGGCGAGGTGCCGTCAGCCCCAGTCTTCGTTGACTCGCCGCTGGCAACACGCGCCAGCGCGATTTTCGAGCGGCATGCCAACGAGATCGAACAGGGTGAGGTGCTGCGCCAAGCGCTCAACTGGAAGGAATTGCGCTTCACCGAGACGGTGGAGCAGAGCAAGGCGATCAACCGCCTGAGCGGCTTCTTCGTGGTGATCGCCGCCAGCGGCATGTGCGATGCGGGACGCATTCGCCATCATCTCAAGGCCAATCTCTGGCGCAGGAACGCCACGGTCATGATGGCCGGATATCAGGCCCAAGGATCGCTCGGCAGAATTCTGCTCGATGGCGCGCGGCGCGTGCGCATCCAAGGTGAGGAAGTGGAGGTCAAGGCACATATCAGCCTGTTCGACCTCTATTCCGGCCACGCCGACGCCAGCGAGCTGGTCGCCTGGCTCAAGGCCCGCACACCGGTGAGGCAGCGGGTGTTCCTGACGCATGGGGAGGACGCCGGTCTCGGCGGCCTGCGGGGAAGGCTTGCAGGACTTATACCCGACGACAAGGTCATCATCCCAAGGCTGGACGATGCCTTCCAATTGACCCCCAGCGGCAGTTTGGTGGTCGAGTTGAACGAGCCACGCCGTCTGAGATCGGAGAAGATTGCCCGCCTCGACTGGCACAACGACCTTTCAAGGCTTCTCCTGGACGTAAACCAAGCGGTGAGCGCCGCCGCCGACGAACGGGGTCGCGCAGCGATCATCAGGCGCATGCGCAGGGCGCTGGAGGACGCGGATGCGTAGGGTCGCGAAGCGATGAACCGAAAGCACGCCAACGCGTTGGTCTCCATTCGCTGCAGATCGACGACCACAAGCCCATGTCGCGCTCCGGCGACGGGCGCCAACAGGATGGGAGCCAGACATGACCGAGCATACGACGATACCAGCTTCCGGTGGCCTTCTGTCGGATCGCGAGCTGCATGATATCGATGCCTATTGGCGCGCGGCCAACTATCTGACGATCGGCCAGATCTACCTGCTCGACAATCCGCTGCTGCGCGAACCATTGCGGCTGAAGCACGTCAAACCGCGTCTCCTCGGCCACTGGGGAACGTCGCCCGGATTGAGTTTCATCTATGCCCACCTCAATCGCGTCATCCGGCTCAGGGACGCGAATGTGATCTATATCTGCGGTCCCGGCCACGGTGGCCCGGCAATGGTGGCGAATACCTACCTGGAAGGCACCTACAGCGAGCTCAATCCGGACATTGCGATGGACGAGCAGGGGATGCGCAAGCTCTTTCGGCAGTTCTCGTTTCCCGGCGGCATACCCAGCCATGCAGCACCGGATGTGCCCGGCTCGATCCATGAGGGTGGCGAGCTGGGCTATTCGCTTTCGCACGCCTACGGCGCGGCCTTCGACAATCCGGATCTTGTGGTCGCCTGTGTTGTCGGTGACGGCGAGGCTGAAACGGGGCCACTGGCAGCCGCATGGCATTCCAACAAATTCCTCAATCCCGCGCGTGACGGGGCGGTTCTGCCGATCCTGCATCTGAACGGCTACAAGATCGCCAATCCGACCATTCTTGCCCGCATTCCCGAAGAGGAATTGCGCGCGCTGTTTACCGGCTACGGCTATGAGCCGCTGTTCGTGGAAGGTCACGAACCGGCCTTTATGCATGAGCGGATGGCGAGCGTGCTCGACGATGCGTTTGATAGGATCCAGACTATCCAGCATGCCGCACGCAACGGACTGGCGCCGACCGCGCCAAGACCAAAATGGCCAATGATCGTGCTGCGGAGCCCGAAAGGGTGGACGGGACCGAAAGAGGTCGACGGTCTGAAGACCGAGGGGTTCTGGCGCTCGCACCAGGTTCCCTTGTCAGGCCTCGCCGAAAATCCCGCCCATCTCGCGCTGCTCGAGGAATGGCTGAAAAGCTACCGGCCGGAGGAACTGTTCGACGCCGCCGGTGCTCCTGTGGCGGCGATCCGCGCCACGGCACCGCAGGCGACGAGACGTATGAGTGCAAACCCGCATGCCAATGGCGGCCTGCTACGCAGGTCTGTCGATCTGCCGGGCTTGCATGACCACGCCGTTTCACTTGAGCGCCCCGGTGCGGTCAAGGCCGAGTCGACTCGGGTCATGGGCAGCTTCCTGCGTGACGTCATGCGGTTGAACGAGGCCGCGAAGAACTTCCGCATCGTCGGCCCGGACGAGACTGCCTCGAACCGCCTTCAGGACGTGTTTGAAGTCACCGAGCGCGGCTGGATGGAAAAGATCCTGCCCGAAGACGTTCATCTCGGGCGCGACGGCCGGGTTCTCGAAATCCTCTCCGAGCACACTTGCCAGGGGTGGCTGGAAGGCTACCTGCTCACCGGGCGCCACGGCCTGTTTTCCTGCTACGAGGCGTTTATCCACATCGTCGATTCTATGTTCAACCAGCATGCGAAATGGCTGGATGCCTGCCGCGAGATCCCGTGGCGCCGGCCGATCTCATCGCTGAACTATCTGTTGTCCAGCCATGTCTGGCATCAGGAACATAACGGCTTCAGCCATCAGGACCCTGGTTTCATCGACGTCGCCCTCAACAAGAAGGCCGACATCGTTCGGGTCTACCTGCCGCCGGACGCCAACACCTTGTTGTGCGTGACCGACCATGTGCTGCAGACCTGGAACCGCATCAACGTCATCGTCGCGGGCAAGCCGCCGTCATGGCAGTGGCTGTCGATGGACAAGGCGATCGTTCACTGCCGGGCAGGGATCGGCATCTGGGACTGGGCGTCGACGGATGATGGGGCGGAGCCTGACGTCGTGATGGCTTGCGCCGGCGACGTCCCGACCCTCGAAACGCTGGCCGCGGTGCAGATCCTCAGGCAAGAGGTTCCGGACCTCAGGATCAGGGTGGTCAATGTCGTCGACCTGATGACCCTTCAGCCCAAGGAATTTCATCCGCACGGTCTTTCGGATCGCGAGTTCGATGCGCTGTTCACCACGGACAAGCCGGTCATCTTTGCCTATCACGGCTATCCCTGGACCATCCATCGCCTGACGTATCGGCGCACCAACCACGACAACATCCATGTGCGGGGCTACAACGAGGAAGGCACAACGACGACGCCTTTCGACATGACCGTGATGAATGGCCTCGACCGCTACCACATTGTCGAGAGCGTGCTGCAATGGGTTCCGCGATTGGGGCGCGTGCGCATCGGCCTGAAGCAGAAAATGGACAGCAAGCTGCTTGAACATCGAGCCTATATCCGCTCCCATGGGCAGGATATGCCGGAGATCCTTGACTGGAAGTGGGGACAGGGTCCCGATGCGGCGCCGAAGCGTCCGGTTTGAACGGACACCCGTTCGCGAGCGCATGGGAACGGCAACATTTCGGATGGCCTCATGAGCGATGCGATCCTCGTCTTGAACGGTGGCTCTTCGAGCCTGAAGTTCGCCGTCTTCGAGAGACGCGGCGAGCTACCGCCGCTCTTGCGCGGAAACGTCTCGTCTCTGGGTCAACAACCGCGGCTGCGTGTCGAAGCCGCAGCCGGCAGGCCCAAAATCGACAGGAGCCTGAGCAAAGAACCGATCGATATGGGCAAGGCGTTCGCGGCGGTTGCCTCCGTGCTCGCCGAAAGCGATCTCTTGCGCCGCATCGACAGGGTAGGGCACAGGATCGTTCACGGCGGGCGCGACTTCACCGCAGCAACGCAGCTCGACGAACGCACGCTCAAGGCACTGCGCTTGCTCGAACCAATGGCGCCTATCCACCAACGGATCAATCTCGAGATTGTCGCGCTGGCCACCGCACTCCTGCCGCAGGCCGTCCAGATAGGATGCTTCGACACGGCGTTTCATTCGACTCGGCCGGAGCTTGCCAAAACCTACGGGCTGCCGCGCGCGATGACCGAGGCAGGCATCGTTTCCTACGGCTTTCATGGGCTGTCCTACAGCCACATCGCTGCGAAGCTGCATGACCGGTACGGCGCCGGCGCCGGCGGCCGCACGATCGTCGCTCATCTCGGCAGCGGGGCCAGCCTGTGCGCCATGGACGCCGGACGAAGCGTCGCCACGACGATGGGGTTTTCGACCCTGGACGGCCTTGTCATGAGCACGCGTTGCGGTGCGCTCGATCCGGGGGTCATCCTCCACTTGCTGCGGGAACGGCGGCTGTCCGGCGAAGACCTGGTCATGCTTCTCTACGAGCAATCAGGCCTACTCGGCGTGTCTGGCATATCTGGCGATATGCGGACCCTGATCGGCTCGGAGGATCCAGCCGCCGCTCAGGCTGTCGATCTCTTCGTTTATCGGATCGGACGCGAGATAGGATCGCTCGCCGCTGCCATGGGGGGACTGGACACGCTGGTGTTCACCGCCGGCATCGGCGAAAACGCGCCGTTGGTCCGGGAAAGGATCGGCGCCGCCGCGGCCTGGCTCGGGGTTGGCATCGATAAACAGCGAAACCGAAGAGGCGAGGAGGTTGTCAGCAATCCCAATTCCCGCGTCGATGTCCTTGTCATTCCAGCAGATGAAGAACGTGCCGTCGCGGCAGAGATGTTGGTCTTTGCGTCTTCGGCAAGCCAGGAGGGGTCGGGCCCCTAGCCGGCTGATGGCACGCCCAGTTCCCTTCGAACCTGGACAAGCGTCGCATCGTCGGGATCGGTCTTCACGGTGAAACCCATGTCGCGCTCGACCTCGATCGCAGTACGGTTTTCACGACTCTCGATCGCTTCGATCGCTTCGAGGCCAAGTCTTTCGGCATATTTCGAGATATAGGCGAGCAGGTCCCAGCCAACGCCCAGATGCTTGCGATCCGCGCGAATGCAGATCGCGACCTCGCCGGTCCGGTCGGCGCGATCGCTTGCCAGGGTCGCAACGGCGATCAACATCCCGTCGGTCGAGAAGGCCACGAAATTGTGGATATGGGCGTCGTCTGAACGCGTCATCGCCACCAGCCGTTCATGCGAAACTTCCTTCACAGCGCCAAGAAAGCGGAAGCGAAGGTCTTCCGCGGTCACATGCGTGAAGAACTCCGCCAGCGTCGGCTCGTCTTCTGGGCGCGCGCGACGCACTTCGAAGCGAAATCCGGTGTGGGTGGTAAGTGTATCGTTCATGACGCCAAGGTCCCTGATTTGAACTGATTTTACGCTCTCTGCTTGGGAGGGCTCATTCGCCCATGGTCTGCAACACGTCCTGCTTGAGGATTTCGACACTGCGCAGGTTGAGCAGGCGGATCACGCCCTTGTCCTTCAGTCGGGTGAAAACCCGTGACACGGTCTCGATGGTCAGTCCGAGATAGTCGCCGATGTCCACGCGCGACATCGGAAGTTCCACCTGCCGCAGACCGCCTTGGCGCTCCACCATATCGACCAGGAAGGCGGCGACGCGTTCGATGGCGTTCTGGCGACCCAGTACGAGGAGGTGTTCCTGGGCTCTGGTCAGACCCTTGAGCGCCAGGGGCAGCAACTGATGGGACATGTCCGCCCCACCGGTCACGCGGAAGACGCGTACCCCGGTGGCATTGATCGCTTCGGCGAAGAAATGGTGCGTCGTGCCGGCTTCGAAGCCGAATGTCTCTCCAGCCAGGTGGAAGGCACTTATCTGCCGGCGGCCATCGGCAAGCAGGCGATAGATACGAACAGCGCCGAACTCGACCTGGTAGAAAGCTCCCGCCTTCTCGCCCTGGGCATAGATCTCTGAACTGGCTGGAAAGAACATAACTGGCTGCAGCGGCCCGGACTCGAGTGGCGCTGGCCGGCCTGGCTGAGCAAGATGCGACGACAATGAAATCGTGGCGGACGTGTAGACTTGCATGGCTGTCTTCCCGGTTGATCCGTGACACAGCAATCGCGCAAATCGACGCGCGCCGAAATTCGGTTATGTCCCTACGGGAAACTACCTAGGCGAGGGTCTGAACGTCTCCCGGCCGCTCTTGGCGTAGGCTGCGATCTCGCTGCCAGCCGACCCGGCGTCTTCGGCTTTGCCGATGGTGCCGTACTATCCGCGATATGCCGACATCCGCGGTTGTGACTGTCGTGGTTGGCAGCTTGGTTATTGCTCCTCCGGATTATCTCGCGCATGGGTGTTGAGCCGGATCAAATCATTCACGCCGCAGATTGCGTATGGTTTGCCTACGCTCGGGATAGGTTGAATGCGCATCGCGATCCTGTCTGATATTCATGCCAATCGCGAGGCGTTCGACGCAGCCCTGGAGGCCGCCCAAAAGCGCGATCCGGACGAGGTGGTGTTGCTCGGCGATCTGGTCGGCTACGGGCCGGATCCCGTCTATGTGATCGAGAAGGCCGTCGATCTGGTGGCGCGCGGCGCGCTTTGCATCATGGGCAACCATGACGAGGCCGTGGCGCGGAACCTGGGCAACATGACTGAGAATGCGCGGTTCGCAGCCCAGTGGACCCGCGAACGCCTCGCCTCCACGCACCTCGATTTCCTGGCGCGATTGCCGCTTTCACTGCAATCCGAGAACCGGCTGTATGTGCACGCCAGTGCCGACAGACCAGCGAAATGGTCGTATATACGCGACGTCGATGCGGCAGAACGCTGCCTGGCTTCAACGGATGCCCGGTTCATTTTCTGCGGCCACACCCACGTGCCGGCCATCTACTATGCTCTACCGGGGCGTCGACCGATGCATTTTCAGCCGCTGGACAACGTTGCGGCGCCCCTGTCCGCGCTGGGGCGGCATCTGGTAATTGCCGGCGCTGTTGGTCAACCCCGCGATGGCAACCCGGCGGCGTGCTTTGTTCTTGTCGACACACAACGCCACGAGGTCACGATGGTTCGTGTCCCCTATGATCATGAAGAAACGGCACGCAAGATCCAGGCCGCCGGTCTGCCCGGCTGGCTTGGCATGCGTTTGAAGATCGGCCGTTGAGGAGAGGATACCCATGCAACGGTTTGAGGCAGGGGCAGTCATCGATGGTTTCGAGCTGGCGGAAAAGCTGCCTGCCGGCGGCATGGCATCGCTCTGGCGGGCGACCAACCCGCGATACGATTTCCCGCTTGTGCTGAAGATACCGTTTCTCGACCCGGGCGGGGATGTTTCAGTCATCCTCGGTTTCGAGGCGGAAGAACTGATCCTCAAACGCCTGTCAGGCCCGCATGTGCCGCGTTTTGCGGCAGCCGGCAGCTTGTCGCGGGTGCCCTATCTTGCCATGGAGTTCGTGGCCGGCACCGGCCTGGCTGATGTCGTCGGCGACGCGCCGCTCCCCGTGGACGAGGTAGCAAGGATCGGCACGGAGATCGCGACGGCACTGGCTGCCCTGCACCGGCAGAAGGTCGTCCATCTCGATCTCAAACCCGAGAATGTCATCCTCGCCGAGCGCGGGGCGGTGCTTCTCGACTTCGGGCTCGCTCGGCACGCGGAGCTTCCCGATCTCCTCGGTGCGGAAAGCTCGGTGCCGATGGGCACGGCCGCCTATATTTCACCTGAACAGGTGCTCGGCGAGCGGTCCGATCCTGCAAGCGACTTGTTCGCACTGGGATGCATCCTCTATCAACTGGCAACGGGCGAGGAGCCGTTCGGGCGGCCGGCGACTCTGGCGGGGATGAAGCGCAGGCTCTACCACGCTCCAAGGTCGCCGAGAGATATCGACGAAGCCATTCCGCGCTGGCTGGAAGCCGTCATCCTGAGATGCATGGAAGTCGACAGGTCTCGACGATATGTCGAGGCGGCACATCTTCTGTCAGACCTGAGGAACCCCGACCAGGTGGTGGTCGCCAGGCGCAAACCCCAGGACAAGGGGGTATGGGCCGCGATCGCCAAGCTGTTTCGCAAGACGGATGAAAGATCGCTTGTCGGCAAACCGACCTTGTCGAGGAAGCAGGCCGGACCGTCAATCGTGCTCGCCGCGGTCGATCTGGCCAATGGCAGCGATGCGCTGGCGGGCGAGGTCCTCAATGAAACCGCTCGAGTGCTTGCCTCGCGCGAGGATTCCTGGCTGGCCTGCGTAACGGTCCTGAGGACCGAGATCATCGGCGAGACGCGGGCGGCCGACGAATCCGGGCGCCCGGTCTACTTGAAACGGCTGGTAGCGCTGAAGGATTGGGCTCACCCACTTCATCTGCCGGAAGACCGCATCAGTTACCATGTGCTCGAAGCGGTGAGCCCCGCTGATGCGATCCTCGACTATGCCGAGCACAATGATGTCGGCCACATCGTCGTTGGCGCCCGGGCATCCTCGGCAATCCGCCGCCACCTCGGCAGCGTTTCGACCAAAGTGGTCGCGCAGGCTCTTTGCTCGGTCTCGGTGGTCCGGTTGAAGGTCGTCGAGGAACAAGCGCGGCCGCTTTGATGCGTCTCGATCAGGACCAAGGGGCGTTTGACTCCGATCAAGGAAGGCTGGTGTCCTTGCCCGTCAGATGGTTGTTCAAACGGAGAACGGCCATGCAGACGAATGCAACGCCTCGATACGACGCCAGCGTCAACACGACTGGCTGCTGCGCCAGATTCAATCCGGAGGGCTGGGAGGGGCAGGAACTGCACTTCAGGGACAAACGGTTTGTCAAAGCCACGACGCGCAGCGTCATGCATATCCCGGTGAACATGGGCAGCGTCTTCGCGCGCGTCAACAGACACATCGAGGACGCCGGTGCTTCCGATCCCGATCAGTTCATCGTTCTCAGCAGGGATGTCTCGCCCTGGAGCAGCGAGCACCTGTTTGCCGTCTCGAAACCTGTCGCCGGCGAAGAGATGACCACGCTGAGCGGCGACTATGTGACCAAATTGTTCGAGGGGCCATACAGCCAGGCGAGGACGTGGGACGAAGAAATGCGGGAAATTGCGCGTCATCGAAACGCAGAGGGGCGCGAGGTCTATTTCTTCTACACAACATGCCCGAAATGCGCCAAGGCCTACGGCAAGAACTATGTGGTCGCCATCGCGGCGGTCGCCTAGGATCGTCCAGCTTCGGTGGCTAAAGCGCCGGGCGCGACCCAGGTGCCGCGTTCCCCTCTTACGATTGCGACGGCGTCATCGAGTTTGCCGATCGCCGCGGGTTTGCCCGTTTCTTCAGCGAATTCGATGGCTGCACCGACCTTCGGTCCCATGGAGCCGGCTGGAAAATTCCGCCCCGAAATCTCCCTGGCGGTCACGCGCCGAAGCGCATGCGCGGATGCTGTTCCATAGCCGACATAGACGGCGTCGACATCCGTCAGCATGAGCAGCATGTCGGCCTTCAACGCGCGAGCGAGAAGCGAGCTTGCCAGATCCTTGTCGATGACGGCCTCCACGCCGCAAAGACTGCCGTCATCCCTAGCTATCACCGGAACTCCGCCGCCGCCGGTGCAGATGACGATCACACCGCGTTCGACCAAGAACGAAATCACGGACGCTTCCAGAATCTCCAGCGGCTTGGGCGAGGCCACGACACGGCGCCATTTGTCGCCATCGGGCCCGATCTGCCAGCCGCGCTCGCTGGCAAGCCTGTTTGCGGTTGCCTTGTCGTAGACCGGGCCGATGGGCTTCGTCGGGTGAGCGAAAGCCTGATCCCGCGGATCCACCTTCACCTGCGTCAGCAGGGTGGCGAAAAGCCTCTCCTTGAGGAGGTTGCCGAGTTCCTGCTCGATCACATAACCGATCATGCCGGCACTCTCGGCGCCAAGCACGTCGAGCGGAAATGTGGCACCGTCCGAAGTGGCCGCTGCCTGCAGGGCCAGAAGTCCCACCTGGGGCCCATTGCCGTGCGTGACGACAATCGAGTGCCCTTCGTCGACGAGTGCCGCGAGCACCGAAGCGGCACGCACGATGTTGGCGCGCTGGTTGTCGGCTGTCATCGGTTCTCCACGACGCAGCAATGCGTTTCCGCCGAGCGCAACAACGACAAGCATCTCAGTTGCCGATCGTGGCGACGAGCAGCGCCTTGATCGTGTGCATCCGGTTTTCGGCCTGGTCGAAGACAATCGATGCACCCGACTCGAACACGTCGTCGGTGACCTCCATGCAGTTGATGCCGTACTCCTTTGCGATGAACGCGCCGATCTCGGTATCGGTGTCGTGGAATGCCGGCAGGCAATGCATGAATTTGACGTGGGGATTGCCGGCGGCAGCCATCACCTCGCCGGTGACCCGATATGGTGTCAGAAGACGAATGCGCTCGGCCCAGCCCGATTTGTCCTCGCCCATCGACATCCACACATCGGTGTAGATGAAATCAGCATCCTGGGCGCAACTCGTCACGTCCTCGTCGAGCCGGAAGCGGCCGCCGCTTTGTGCCGCCAGCTCTCGGACATGGGCGCAGAATGCCTCGTCCGGCCATAACTCCCTCGGCGAGGCTATGCGCATGTCGATGCCGACCTTGGCAGCGCCAAGCGCCAGCGACAGCGCGACATTGTCGCGCCCTTCGCCAACGAAGGCGACGGTCATGTCAGAAAGATGCTTGTGGGTGAATTCGCGCATGGTCATGAAGTCCGCGAGAATCTGCGTCGGATGCGCTTCATCGGTGAGGCCGTTGTAGACGGGCACGCCGGCATGCGCGGCAAGCAGTTCCGCCTGATGCTGGCCAAAGCCTCGGTATTCGATCGCGTCGTACATCCGGCCGAGCACGCGAGCAGTATCCTTCATCGATTCCTTGTGGCCGATATGGCTGCCGGTGGGGCCGAAATAGGTAACATGAGCGCCCTGGTCATAGGCCGCCACCTCGAACCCGGTCCGCGTGCGCGTCGAATCCTTCTCGAAGATCAACGCGATGTTCTTCCTGACAAGACGCGGGATTTCGTGGCCGGCAAGCTTGGCTGCCTTCAGGTCGGCTGCAAGCTTCAGCAGGAAACGGATCTCATCGGCCGTGAGATCGTCCAAGGTCAGGACAGAGCGGCCATGAAGATTGATCGACATGGGAATTCCTTTCGGTTCAGGCCGGGTCGCGCACAATCGGGCAGGTCATGCAGTGCCCGCCGCCTCGGCCGCGGCTGAGTTCGGCGCCTTCGACCGTGATCACTTCAATCCCGGCCCGGCGCAGCAGTGTGTTGGTGTAGACGTTGCGGTCGTAGCCGATGACCACGCCGGGCTCGACCGCAACGACGTTGTTGCCATCATCCCATTGCTCGCGTTCGGCCTCGTAGCGGTCGCCGCCGGTGGCGATGATGCGCAGCGACTTCAGACCAAGGGCTTCCGCGACCACCGTCGTGAACGGCTTTGCCTCATCGGTGACCTCGACGGCCGTCTCTCCATCGCCAGGCCGCAGTGAGAAAGTGCGCAACCGGTCGACCACCGGCGGATACAACGTGACAAGGTCGCGATCGCAGAAGGTGAAAACGGTGTCGAGATGCATGAAACTTCGGTCCCTCGGCATAAGCGCGGCAATCACACGCGTCGCCTCGCCGGCGGCAAACAGGCTGCGCGCGAGATCGCTGACGGCTTGCGGCGTGGTGCGCTCGCCCATGCCGACGAGAACCGCTCCACCACCGATCGGCATGACGTCGCCGCCTTCCAGGCTGGTTCCTGTTCCCAGATCCGGCGAAACAAAGGGTATCCCGCTGTCGCGGAAGCGGGGATGGAAGCGGTACACGGCTTCGACATTGGCCGCCTCCGGGCGCCTTGCAGGCCAGTACATGGAATTGACCGAGACCGACCCGTAGATCCAGCAGGAGCTGTCACGCGTGAAAAGCTGGTTCGGCAGCGGCGGCAGTACGAAATCCTGAGGAGCGAGCGTCCTTCCGGTCAGGCCCTTGGGTTGGAAAGGAAGCTCTGCCCTGGCAATGCCGCCGACAAGGCAGGACGACAGTTGCTCCGATGGCATCTCGTTGAGCCATCCCCGCAGTTCGCCGACCATGTCCAGCCCGACGACGCCGGGATGAATCCGGCGGTCGAGGAGCCAGTCCCGGGCCTTGCTCAGGCTCATTGTCTCAGCCAGGAGTTCCCCGAAGGAATGCGCCAGCACACCGCGTTCTCGCAAGGTATCGACGAAGACGTCATGCTCCTGGCGCGCCCGCTTGACCCACAGCACGTCGTCGAAGAGCAGCGCCTTGCAGTTGTCCGGCGTCAGCCTGCGCAGGCTGAGGTCCGGACGGTGGACCATCACCTCGCGCAGCCGGCCGACTTCGGAATGGACACCCAGGCCTGTCATCGCGTCAATCCTCGCACAGCGCGCCTCTCACAGCGGACTGACAGCGCCGGTCCACATCTCGTAGACGGCGAGGATGGCGACCGCGATGAGGGTTCCGGCGAGGGCGGCCTCGGCGGTATGAAACACGCGCTGATTGGTTTCACGGCGCGCCCAGACGTAGAAGATGATGCCTGGGGCATAGAGGATCGCGCACATGAACAGGTAGGCCGGCCCTGCCGCATAGACGAGCCAGAGGCCGTAGACCGTTGCCACCAACCCCGCGAAAAGCGGGCCAGTGCGTTGCTCGCCGCCCTCGTAGCTCTCGCCGGTCAGCGCGAGTTTGGCAGCGTAAGCTCCGGAAAATATGTAGGGAACAAGGATTGCGGCCGAAGCGATATAGAACAATGCCTGATAGGTGCTTTGCGCGAACAGCGTGATCACCAGGAAAGCCTGGACAAGGAGGTTGGTGATCAGAAGCGAGGTCGCCGGCACACCGCGGTCGCTTTCACGGCCGAAGAATTTCGGCATTGTCCCGTCCTTGGCGGCGACATGTGGAATTTCTGCCGCGAGCAGCGTCCAGCTCAGGAAGGCGCCAATCACCGATACCACAAGGGCGAGGTTGATCAGGATGGCACCCCAGGGTCCGACAACCGCTTCCAGCACGCCCGCCATAGACGGATTCTTCAGCGCGGCGAGTTCGGGTTGGCTGAGGATGCCGAGCGACAGCAACGACACCAGGGCGTAGAGCGCAAGGCAGGTGAAGAAGCCGAGAACAGTTGCCGTGGCGATGTCCTTGCGACGTTCCGCACGGCCGGAAAAGACGCTGGCGCCTTCGATGCCGATGAACACCCACAGGGTCACCAGCATCGTGCTCCTCACCTGTGCGGTGATCGACCCGAGACTGGCGTTGCCCAGACCGGTGAAGTCCAGCGACCAGACTTGCAGTTTGAAGGCAGCCACGACAACCCCGATGAACAGGACGATGGGAGCGATCTTTGCCACCGTGACGATGAGGTTCACGACCGCTGCCTGCCGGATACCGGCGAGAACCAGGACGTGGATCAGCCAAAGCAGGATCGATGCGCCAAGCACCGCCTGCCATGTGTTTCCATCACCGAAGGCGGGAAAGAAATAGGACAAGGCGCTGAACACGATCACCGCGTAGGAGACGTTGCCGACCCAAGCGCTGATCCAGTAGCCCCAGGCGCTGTTGAAGCCGATGAAGGGGCCGAAGCCGGCCTTGGCGTAGGCGTAGGGCCCCGAGTCCAGCTCGGGCTTGCGGGTGGCTAGCGATTGATAGACGAAGACCAGTGCCAGCATGCCCACGGCTGTGATCGCCCAGCCGATCAGTATGGCAAGGGGGCCGGCCCCTGCAGCCATATTCTGCGGAAGGCTGAACACGCCGGAGCCGACCATAGAACCGATCACCAGTGCGGTGAGGGCGCCTAGACGAAGTTTCGTCGGCGCCGCAGCGGCGACTGTCCGAACCGGGACGTTGATATCAGTCGTAGTCATGACGCTCTCCCTAAGCTGAAGGCTCTGATGGGAGGCAATAGACAGGAATCCAGCACCAACGGCTTTGATGCGGGTCAATAAGCGTCTTCTGGATGAAAGAGTGCCGTTGGTGTTCCGGTTCTGGGTCGCCGCACCAATGCCTGGTCTCGTCCGTGCCGCCCTTGTCGCATCGCGTGCGTCGAGGACCATGTCGAACAGGGAGCTACCGACTTGCGCCCCGAAATCGTCCAGGGCGCAAATCGGATTTGGTCGGTCGATGGGTCGTCAGGCAATGTCCGCCGGCTCGGCCTTGCGTTTTCGCCCCGTGATCATGGCCCGTACCAGGTTTTCGCGATGGCGAAAGCTAGCCAGCACGACGCCGCCTATATGGAAAAGGACCAGCAGAAGCAGGCCGTGCGCGCTGAGGCTGTGCGTCGTTTCGACCCACGACACGCCGAAATAGGCGTCCGTCGTCATCATCCAACCGGTCAGTGCGGTTGAGCCCATCGCCGCGATCAGCATGAGTATCATTGCGCCGCCGGCAGGGTTGTGGCCGATGTAGCGGGCTTCGCGACCGTGCAGCAACGCCCAGAGGTAGCGCAGCACCGTTTCCGGGTCACGCACGAATTGCGAGAAGCGCGCATAGGGTGTGCCAAGGACACCCCACGCGAGCCGCGTCACGACCAGCCCGCCAGCGGTGTAGCCAGCCCAATGGTGGACCTCCTCCGAAGAATGGGAGGTGAGCCAGGCTGTAACGAAGCTGAGCACCAGCGCCCAGTGAAAGCCTCGCACAACTCGGTCCCAGACGCGCACCATCTCCAGCGATGGTTGCGCGTCCGCCGCTATTGAAGGGTTCCGATCAGTTTTCGCCGGCTTCGGCATTGTCGAGCTTTTCAAGGGTCTCGGCATTGTAGGCGAGATTCACTTTCTTGCCGGCCTTGTCGACTGCGTAGACTTCGTAGCAACCCTTCTCGACCTTGATCTGGCGGACGGTGAGACCTTCGCCGGTCAATTGTGCCTCGAGCGTTGCCTTGGGCTTGAACTGTGATTTCGGCGCGGTGCTGCAGCTGCCGCCAGCCGCGAGCGCCGGTCCTGCAATCATGCCGGCGAGAGCGGCGAGGACGAGTGTGCGATACATAATGGCTCCATTCGAGGGTTGGGCGCGGATGTTGCGCCTTGAGGGGTGGATTCGACCGGTTCGGCCAGACGGCGGTATGGGACCGTCATTGGTGCGGGATAGCCAATTCAACCTGACAACTGGCTGACAGCCACATAGGGACCGCCGACCGGGCTCAGCGCCGATCGGTTTGATCTGGCGCAAGGATCGCGGGTGGCGCCGCGAGCAAGATGATGGCTCGGATAGGGAGCGCTTCTGCTGCTATCCCAAGGAGAAAAGTCATGAACACCATATCGAGGAGAGCCACGCTTGGGCTTGCCGCCGCAACGCTTATGATCGGCAGCGCCGGCGCGACCCGGGCGGCTTCGATTGTCCAGGTCTCTTTGTGGGACCAGGGGGCAAGCGTGCAAATGCCCATGGGGCTCGCCTATGCGACGCCCGGGATCGATCTCTCCAAGGCCACCATGGGTATCAAGGCTTCCCCCGGAACGGCGAAGGCCGGGGAGGTCACATTCAGTGTGAAGAATGACTCCAAGGACACCGTCCACGAAATGATCGTGATGTACCTTGCCGATCCCAGCAAGCCGCTTCCCTATGTTGATGCCGAGAACCGGGTCGACGAAGACAAAGCCGGCGACAAGGGCGAGGTTTCAGAGCTCGATCCTGGCAAATCAGGCACATTGACCGTGGATCTGAAGGCTGGAAAATACCTGCTTATCTGCAACGTACCGGGTCACTATGGAGCCGGCATGTGGGCCGAATTCACTGTCGATCCATAGGCTAGCCGGGATCGCCGGTCCTGTCGGTCTGGCTGCCGCACAACGGCAAGGTTACGACCGAAGGCAAGGTCAACGGTCGGGCCGAACTGGCTTGACGAAACAGGCGGATCGGGTGGTCCGGGCATTTTGCCCGCAGCGTATGGAGCGCGTCATGAAAGCGATGGTGCTCGAAAGGGTCGGCGCCCCCTTGAGGCTGGTCGACGGGCCCGATCCCACGCCTGGGACGGGCGAGATCAGGCTCAAGGTCGAGGCATGCGCTGTCTGCCGCACCGATCTGCACGTCATTGATGGGGATTTGCATCATCCAAAACTGCCGCTCATTCCGGGTCACGAGATCGTCGGCATCGTCGATTCTGTGGGCAAGGGCGTCGCGCGGTCCAGGGT
>NZ_PNOT02000055.1 GCF_002879535.1 Mesorhizobium intechi | reverse complement strand
GTTTTGCGCCGTCAAGGATTCGTTTGCGTAGCTTTTGTGACCCCAACATCTTGTGTGTCACACATGTGGATAACGGGGATAGAGATGCCCCGCCGCGGTTGCCGTTTCGAGCGGTGGATCTACGGCCTTTGAGCGCCTGGAGGCGTCCGTCGTGAACAAATCCGGCGCGCCTCGCAAAGCCCGTAGGGCCGACCTGCCAGATATCAGCCGTAATGCAGCTTCGGCTTCGGCTCGGTGCCGGTGAACTGTACGCCGATCCGGTCGTTGCGGCGCCAGCGGACCTCGCAGCGATAGGCGACGCCGTCGAGCGGCACATAAAGCAGGAAACGATCGGGCACCCGCGCCTCGATCGGTATTTTCAATTCGGCGCCGCCCGCATGCTGGTTGCGCAGCATCACGGCGATTTCCGAGTTTTGAATCCCGGTGATGACCGTTCCGCCCTTGAGCACGCGCGGACGGTGCTCGCGCTCGGGCTCGCCGGTATGCTGCTGAAGTGGGTCTATAGGATTCGCCATCGATCAAACGCCAGGTTGGTCGATTCTTAGCGAAGAAGGATTAGCAAACCTTTCATGCTCGACACATCAAAGGGTTGTGAATATGCCCTTGAGAAGGAGCAGATCCTCTAGGAGAATTTGTGCGGGTCGGCGCAGAAATAGGCGATGATCTGGCAAAGGTCCGGCTCATTGATCATGCGCACGGCTTCGCTGCAATTGACCCATCTGCGGGTGCGGGAGTGTTTTTCCTTCCAGCGGTCGGCGATCTTGTCGACGTGCAGCGGAAACACCAGCACCTCGCAAGGCACTTCTTCACCCGAAGCCAGAACCTTGGCATAGAAGTAACGGCCGGCTTCGAGATGCGAGACGGTTCCGCGCAATCCGGCTTCCTCGCCGGCTTCGCGCGCCGCCGCCTCGCAGAGCGGTTCCTTGGCTTCCGGCCAGCCCTTCGGCAACACCCAGCGGCCGGTGTCGCGGCTGGTGATCAGCATGATCTCGACGCCATTCCCGGTATCGCGCCAGGGCAGCGCGGCAACCTGCAGACGGCACGGCGCGGTGCCGAAGAGTCGCCGGACCCTTTCGCCCAGATGGTTGTTCGTCGGTGCCCTTGTCAACATCGGAGAAGCTAGCCCCAGCCTCCAGAATCGTTTGCCGCCTTACGAATCTTACGGCTAATTCTGACCAATAAAAGTAAAAACTTTGATCAGGCTGGCCGATTCCCGCCAATAGAGGTCGATTCCACAGGATATCCTCCCCCGGGGAGCCGTCCGCGGAAGCAAATATTGCTGTCGGTGGCGACTTAAGTTGGAAAAAAACGGCGTGCCGCGAATCAGCCGGCGTGGTCGTCGGCGATCGGCTTCTGGTAGGTGAAGCCCATGTCCCAGGGGAAATAGATCCAGGTATCCTGACTGACCTCGGTGACGAAAGTATCGACCAGCGGCCGGCCCTTCGGCTTGGCGTAGACGGTGGCGAAATGCGCCTTGGGCATCATCGCGCGCACGATGCCGGCGGTCTTGCCGGTGTCGGTCAGGTCGTCGATGATCAGCACGCCGGCGCCGTCGTCGGCGAGCAGTGCCGGCGTAATCTCCTTCAGCACCTGCAATTGCCCCTGGCTGGTGTAGTCGTGGTAGGAAGCGACACAGACCGTCTCAATGATGCGGATGCCGAGCTCGCGCGCGATGATGGCCGCCGGAACCAGCCCACCGCGTGTGATGCAGACGATCGCTTTCCATTGCCCCTTGTTGGCGCCTGAAAGCCGCCAGGAAAGCGCGCGGGCGTCACGATGGAACTGGTCCCAGGAGACCGGGAAGGCTTTTTCGGGAAGGGACATTTTTCGCGCACTCCGCGGGCACGCGAAGACCGCGTGCACAAAAACAGGGGAATGCGCGCGGAATTAACTGGAAAGCCTCGGCCTTGGCAAGGGCGGCCTACCGCGATGGCTGTGGACTTATCGCGACAGGAAGGCCGCCACCTGTGCCGTGCGCAGCACCGTGCGCGTCACACCGCCGAACAGCAGCTGGCGCAGCCAGGAGTGACTGTAGGCTCCGAGCACCAGCAGATCAGCGCCGGTTTCGGCGACCCGGTTCTGTATCATGTCGTCGACCGAGGTGCCGCCCGATTTCTGTACCGAGACGCTGACATTGGCGCCGTGGCGTGACAGCGCCGACGCGATTTCGGCGCCGGCTGCCTCCGGGCTTTCGTCGAACGCATCGGGCGGATCGATGACCAATATGTCGGTCTTCTCGGCCTCGATGATGAAGGGGAGGGCGTCGAAGGCGGCGCGGGCGGCCTCCTTGCTGCCGTTCCAGGCGAGCAGCACGCGTTTGAACGTCGTGACCAGCGGACCCCCGCTTGGCACGACCAGCACCGGCCGGCCGGCGTCATAGACCAGCGTGTCGACATCGGCGCTCGGATCGCCGCCGGTTTCGCGCTGGGCAGCAATGACAAGATCGGCGGCGCGCACGCTGGAAATGCCGGTCAACGCGCTGTCACCGGAGAAGCTCTCCAGGCTGCGCCACTCGAAGGAGAGGCCGGAATCCTCGATGCGCCTGAGGAAGACGGCCTGCAGCTTGTCGGCCCGCTCCCGGCTCATGTCGGCCGAGACCTGCAGGAACTCGGTATCGGGAAAGCCGGTCGCCGACGTGTAGGGCACCGGAAGCGCCTCGGCATGAATGCCGATCAGGTGGCTCTGGAAGCGGCTGGCGAGCGGAATGGCGCAGTCGAGCACGCGCTCGGCGTCCTGCTCGTTCTGCAGAATGGCAACGATGGTCCTGAAGCGCATGGTGGTCCCTCAATCTGGCGAGTGTTCGAACTCGCGGGAAAGCAACGCCGGCGCGCCATGCTTGGTTCCGGCCAGAACCGGCTCACCTCGCCGTGGCGACGAAACCCGCCACCATTGCCTCGACATCGGCGCGCGCGGCGTCGAGGGCCTCCTGGCTGCGGGCGCGAACGACCAATTCGGTCCAGAACTTACCGTCGCCATACTTTGGATAGGACCCGATGATCGTATCCGGATGCGCTTTCTGGATCTCACCCAACGGCCCGCCGACAAGGCCTTCGCCGAATGGACAGTGCACCGTCGCCGACAGCATCTTCGTGCCGGTCTTCAGCGTCGGCACGACGTTGTCGAGCATGGCCTGGAAGATCGAGGGCACGCCGGCCATGACGTGGACGTTGCCGATGCGAAAGCCGGGCGCCACGGACACCGGGTTATCGATATGGTCGGCGCCGCGCGGCATCCGCGCCATGCGCTTGCGTGCCTCGGTGTATTCGATGCCGCGCGCCGCATAACTTGCCTCCAGCAGCGCATAGGCCTTGGCATCGTATTCGCAGGGCACGCCGAATGCCTTGGCAATGGAATCGGCAGTGATGTCGTCATGGGTCGGGCCGATGCCGCCGGTGGTGAACACATAGGTGTAGCGCGCACGCACGGCATTCACCGCCGCGACGATCTCCGCTTCCTCGTCGGGAACGATGCGCACCTCCTTCAGGTCGATGCCGACGGCCGTCATGATGTCGGCGAGGTGGCCGATGTTCTTGTCCTTGGTGCGGCCGGAGAGAATCTCATCGCCAATGACGAGCATGGCGGCGGTAACGATGTCGGTCATGGAGGGCTCCGGCAGGACGGGTCGCCTGAAATAGCGCGGCGCGTGGCTATCGGCAATGCCACCTCGGCGGTGAACATCCGAGGGCCTGGACGATGCCCGGTTGCAGCATGACCGGATGCGGGTAAGCTCAAACGGGTTCCGGTCCGGGTGAACAATGCTGATATCGACCCTGTCGTGGCTGCTGGGCCTGCTGTTCCTGCTGGCGGTCTTGGGAATCGCCTGCCTGGTGCTGGCGACGCTATGGATCGCGTCGAAGGCGCAAAGGCTGGTGCCGCCGGTCGGAAAATTCATCGAGATCGACGGCAACCGTATCCACTATGTCGATGTGGGCGAGGGGCGGCCGATCGTCTTCCTGCATGGGCTTGGCGCGCAACTTCATCACTTCCGGCACACGCTGTTCGGACAGTTCGGCCCAGGCTATCGGCTGATCGCGCTCGATCGTCCGGGATCAGGCTATTCGACGCGCGCGAACGGTGCCACTGGCCGCTTGCCTGAACAGGCGGCCCTGGTGCGCCGCTTCATCGAAAAATTGGAGCTGGAAAGGCCGCTGGTGGTTGGCCACTCGCTGGGCGGCGCCGTCACTTTGACCCTGGCCGTGGAACATCCCGAGGCAATTTCGGGCATCGCCTTGCTCGCGCCGCTGACGCATCTGGAAACCAGGGCGCGGCAAAGATTTGAGCTGCTCTATATCCCGTCGCGCCTGAAGCGCTGGATCATGGCCTATACCGTGGCTATACCCCTGAGCTTGCGCTATGCACGGCCGACAATGGAATTCATCTTCGCGCCGCAGGCCTTTCCCGAGGACTATATGGTTGACGGCGGCGGCTGGCTCGGGCTGCAGCCTGCCCATTTCCAGGCGACATCAGCCGATGTCGTGTCCGTCGAACAGGATTTCGGCGGCATCGAACAGCGCTATGGCGAGATTGTCATGCCGGCCGGCATCCTCTTCGGAACCGCCGACCGCGTCATCGACATCCGCATCCATGGCGAGCCCATGCGAGGCAAGATCGCAGGGCTCGATTTCGAGCCTGTCGACGGTGTCGGCCATATGCCGCAGTTCGTCGAGCCCAAGCGGGTGATTGGCTTCATCGAGCGGATTGCCGCCCGCGCTTTTCCATCACCACAGCCTCACGACAATTTCAATGAACCAACCGGCTGACTGCCGGGTTTACCCCGTGTCGCACCCAAGGCGACCAAGACACGGAGTAATGCAATGTACAGGAAACTTCTTGCAGCATCGGTTCTGACGATCGGCCTCGCCACATCGGCGATGGCGCAATCGTCCGACGGCGCATACTCGAACAACCACAACTGGTGGCCGTTCGGCAACTCACAATCTTCCGGCGTCGACCAGAACACGACCGGAAGCATCAATGGCGACCGATCTGGGCTGGACACGCTTGGCAATGCGGGCCCGGCAGGCCCCTGTGCCGACAGCACGGCTGGCCCCGACGCGAATGCCCAGGGCAACGTGAACGACCAATACTGCGGCAAATAGTACTGCCGCCAGGCAGCCGTCGACCGTAGGGCGTCATCTCTCCTGACGTCCGCGGCCGGCGCCCTGCCTCAATCTGCGGCGATTTCCCCTCTACGGAAGTCTAGTCGGACACTTCGGTCTGCGGGCGGTCACGGCCGTCGGCCAGTTCCTCGTGCCATTTGCCGTCGGCATCCTCATACTGGATGCCGTCCGTCGCGCCTGCCACCTGCTGCTCGGCCGAGGCAATCTCGGCGGCGCGCAACGCATCCTGATGGGTGGGAAATGTCTCCGAGAAGGTCGAACCGACCTTGTAGGCCCAGCCGCCGTCATGCTCGACGATCTTGTAAGTCAGCTTCGCCATAAAAACCTCCGGTTGAAAGGTCCGCCCGCTCAATGCAGCCGGTCGTCGGATAGCCTGTCGTCGGGCACCAGCACTTCCGATTCCCTGGCGGCTTCGATCAATGCCCGTCGCGCTTCCGCTGTCGAACGATAACCTTCCAGCACTTTGAGGCAAGTGTCGAGGGCATCACGATGACGCGGGCCGCGATTGAGAGGCCAGACGGTCATGAGGCACTCCGCCGCTTCCTGGGTGCTGCGAATATGGCGATATTTGCCGACATGACCGAGTTCGACCACCACCGGCGTTTCAAAAGGCTTGTTGTCCATCATGGCCGCAACGCAAAGCAGCCAATTTGGTTGCAAAAGTGGCCCGGAACCTGCGCCCAAAAGTCGCGTCGCGTTCTGCGACACGCTTTTTGGGTGACATGTTTCGGCGTCTCAGTAGCCGCAGTCGTTGCGCAGCCAGCGTGCGTTCGCCCAGCCGGTGGTCCCGCCGATTTCGACCTGATACCAGTTGCCGCGCCGGCCGAAGATTTCGGTGTGATCGCCATTGAACAGCTGGCCGATCATCCGCGATGACGAATTTGGCCGTGTCCGCACGGCGAGAAAGCCGCTGCCGGTCGCCAGATTGTAGCGGCCCGACAGCCCGTGCACCGTCCCCTCGCAATATTGCGCCACGCTCGGCGTCGATGCCCCGAGCCAAAACCCGGCGACAGTCACAAGCATCGCAGCCGACAAAAACGCCCTGAACGACATGATCTCCTCCCAAGTCCGGCCGCGCCCCGCAGCCTCATCCAGCGTAACAGGTTGCCGCCAGATTTGAAGCGGGCTGTGGCAACACGGCCTGGGCGGGATTTGGGGCGACCGGTTCAGCCCGCCGCCTTCATCCAGTGCTCCATCGTCGTTACCGAGCGGGCGAGCTGCGGCGCCGGATGGATCTTTTCCTTGAATGTGGCGGCCGCGCGCCAGCCCCAGCGCGGATCGGCGAGGAAGGCGCGCGCCAGTGCCACCATGTCGGCACGGCCTTCGGCGATAACAGCCTCGGCCTGCTGGGGATCGTCGATCAGGCCGACCGCGCGGGTCGGAATGCCGGCGCCCTTGCGCACGGCTTCCGCCAGATGCACCTGATAGCCGGGGCCGGTCGGCAATTTCTGCGACGGCGAATTGCCGCCGCTCGAGCAGCAGAGATAGG
>NZ_PNOT02000018.1 GCF_002879535.1 Mesorhizobium intechi | reverse complement strand
GCTGGGCTCCGGAGGTCCTGGCAAAAGAATTCCCTAAACTATAAAAAATCGGGCGCCCTTTGTAGATCTCAATGCCCCGTAATATATGCGGTCCGTGTACGATGTATGCGTCTGCCCCCGAGTCAATCAGCCTTCGAGCGAACGACTGCTCGTACTCAAGCGGCTCTTGGCACCATTCCCCGGGCTCGTGCCCGTGGTTCGTCGCGATGCAGAAGTCGGACATTTGCTTGCCTTGACGTACGTTTCGCAGAATGTCAGCGATGTCGCGCGGCTGAGGTTCAAAGTTGTAGCCAACCTTGTCCCCCGCCCTGTATATCACCTCCTCAAGCACAACGCGGTCTGAGGTTTCTGTCGCAGAACGGTAACCCGGCAATGCGTGCCGTATCAGACGCAAACTGTCGAGCATCTCCCGAGGGACTTCAATACTCTTCGTTAAGCGCAGACTGTTGAGTCCAGGCCTGCCGGGAGCCTCCCCGGCGGGATCGCACGCTCGGGCCATTGGCATGAAGGTTGTCGCAAATGAGACCATTGCCACTCGACCACGAGAGGTCTCCAAGAAGCGCGGGGCACCGGCCTGTGAAAGCGTTTCACCTGCACCTGCATGAACGATTCCGTTCTGTTCAAGTGCGCGGCTCGTTTCACGCATGCCTTCAACGCCCCAGTCGAGGGTGTGGTTGTTCGCACGACTGACCATATTGAAGCCCATCGCTTTTAAATCAGCTCCAAGCTCAGGTGAGCTGATGCAATACGCTCCACCATACTCAGCTTGGGGGCATCCTTTGGACTGGGAATCCAAGATGTTTGTTTCCAAGTTCCCAAATGTAACATCAGCTCCCTGAAACATCTTAATAACATCAGAGAGGCCAGGATAGAAACCATTCATCACTGGTCGCGCGTAGAGCAGGTCGCCGACTGCTGCCATTGTGAAGCCGGCTGCAACGTTTGTGGAAAGGGAGCCAATCGTATCGTAATGGTCGTCCTCCCGCATCGGTCGAATAACATCTTCTTGCGAATTCATATGGTCTCCCATTCTAAGAGCGTGAACGAATCGTCCGGCACTGAGCTTGTGATGCTGAGTGCCAAATCATGAGATCGAGTCTATCTGAGCAAGCGCCCGATTGGCGATCGGCGGAGCCGAAAGCTCGGTGGCCGGAGCGCGCACATGACATGCCACGATGCGTCCGTCTGCCATCGGTACTAGGGGCGGCACTTCGATACGGCAGCGCTCGACGGCGAGCGGGCAGCGCGGATGGAACGCGCACCCGTTCGGAGGGTTGATGGGACTTGGCATCTCGCCGTCGACGGGCACCTGAAGCCTAATCCGCGTCGGATCCGGCACAGGTGCTGCCGCGAGCAGCGCCTCGGTATAGGGGTGCACCGGCTTGGCGAAGAGTGCCTCGCAGGGCGCGAGTTCCACGATCCGCCCCAGATACATGACCGCGACGCGATGTCCGATATGCTCCACGACACCGAGGTCATGCGAGATGAAGACGAAGGCGATGCCCATCTGCTGCTGGAGATCCAGAAGCAGATTCAGGATCTGTGCCTGCACCGAGACATCAAGGGCTGACACCGCCTCGTCCGCGATGATCAGAGAGGGGTTGAGCGAGAGGGCGCGCGCAATGCCGAGCCGTTGGCGCTGGCCGCCCGACAATTCGGACGGGAGCCTGTGCGTCATTTCGGGCGACATTCCGACCTTTCGCAAAAGGTCCGCGGCAAGCGCCTGGCGTTGGTTGCGGCCGAGGCGCTCAAAATTCTCGACCGGCTCGGTGATGATCTGTGCGGCGGTAAGCCGAGGATTGAGCGAAGAGTAAGGATCCTGAAAGACCATCTGCATCCGACGGCGCCACGCGTGAAGTGCGTCCTTCTTGAGGCCCGCAATATCGGTTCCATCGATCAGTACGCGGCCAGCCGTCGGCTCGACGAGCCGCATCAGGAGCCGCGCCACGGTGGACTTGCCGCAGCCGGATTCACCGACGATGCAAAGCGTCTCGCCCGCTTCGACAGAAAAGGATACATCCTCCACCGCGCGGATCACCGGAATGCTTTTCTTGAAGATTCCCGAGCCAAGCGGGTAGTGCTTGGTCAGGTTCTCGACTTTCAGCAGAGGACCGTTCATGCGCCCATCACCTCTTCGGCGCGCCAGCAAGCCGCGGTGTGGCTCGACCCGACATCACGCAGGACGGGCGTCTTGTCGCGGCAAATATCTATCGCGAACGGGCAGCGAGGAGCAAAGCTGCAGCCGACAATGGGCTCGCGCAGGCTTGGGACAATGCCGGGAATTTCTGGAAGGCGGCGCTGGCGGCCGCGCCGCCGGTCAGGCACCGACCGCATGAGGCCCTGGGTGTAGGGATGCGCGGGACGCGCAAACAGATCTATGACGCTCGCTTGTTCGACGATCCGGCCAGCATACATCACGATCACACGCTGGCAGGTCTCGGCGACGACACCGAGGTCATGCGTGATGAACATCACGGCCGTTCCCGTGCGCTCTTTGAGATCGACGATAAGCCGCAAGATCTGCGCCTGGATGGTGACGTCGAGCGCAGTCGTAGGCTCGTCGGCGATCAAGAGCTCCGGGGAGCAGGCGAGGGCCATGGCGATCATGGCGCGCTGGCGCATGCCGCCCGACATTTCGTGCGGATAGTTGTTGACGCGACGCTCGGGGTCCGCAATGCGGACAAGACGCAGCATCTCTTCGGCCTTCGCCGCAGCCACCGGGTGGGATGCTTTCGTGTGGATCTGCACTGCCTCGGCGATCTGGTGGCCGACCGTATAGACCGGGTTCAGGCTGGTCATCGGATCCTGGAAGATCATGGCGATCTGGTCGCCACGCACCTTCCGCATCTCCCGATCGGACAATTCAAGCAGGTCGCGACCGCGAAAGCGCACCTCGCCGCCGACGGTCCTGGCGGTCAGTTTCGGCAGGAGCCGAAGGATGGAGAGAGCGGTGACGCTCTTTCCGCAACCGGATTCGCCAACGACGCCCAGCGTCTCGCCTTTCTTCACCTGGAAGCTGATCCCGCCCAGGGCACGAGTAACGCTCTCTTCGCCGTAAAAATGCGTCTCAAGATCCCGAACGTCGAGAAGCACGTCATCCTTTGCAGATTCTCGCATCAGCATGTCAGCGTCTCCGCTTTGAGCGGGGATCGAACATGTCGCGCAGGCCGTCCCCCAGCAGGTTGACGGCGAGGACTGTGACGGCAAGGCAGATACCAGGAGCGAAGATCGTCAATGGAGCGATGGCGAGATACAGCCGTGAACTGGCAATCATGTTGCCCCAGCTCGGAATTTCCGGCGGCACGCCTACGCCGAGGAAGCTCAGCCCGGCCTCCGTCAGGATTGCGCTGGCGCAAACAGTGGCGCCCTGGACCATCAGCGCCGGAACGGTGCTCGGCAGAATATGTCGCCACAGCACCTTGGGCAGGCGCGCACCGCCGCAGAGCGCGGCCTCCACATAGGGACGTTGCCGAACACCCAATACCACCGAACGAACCAGCCGCGCGACGGCTGGCGTCTCGGGGATCGCGATCGCAACGATGAGGATGCCGATGCCGGGACCTGTCAGAGAAATGAGCGCAATCGCCAGCAGAATCGTTGGGATGGACATCAGGCCATCCATGATCCGCATGACGACGTTGTCGAAGCTGCGGCTGTAGCCGGCGATAACACCGATCAGAAGCCCGGCAAGAGCCGCACACGCCGCCGACAACAATCCGACCATGAGGGAGATGCGGGCGCCGAAGATCGTCCGCGCGAACACGTCCCGGCCCAGATTGTCGCTCCCGAACCACATTTCGGCCGAGGGCGGCTGGAGGCGCTTGAATGGATTTATGTTCACCGGGTCGCCGGCGTAAAGTGGGGCAGCGAGCGCCAGGATGATCAGGAGGGTGAGGAGGCCGCCGCCTATGAAGACCAGCGGGTACCGCCTTGCCAGACGGGGAAGGTCGGACAGCTGCAGCCGGCCCATCGGCACGCCTTCAACCGGTGCGGAGAGGAGCGTCATATCAGTACCGGATGCGGGGATCGATCAGCGTATAGGCGAGATCGACTGTCAGGTTGATAAAGACGTACAAACCCGAAGTCAGGATGAGCACGCTCTGAATGATGGGGTAATCACGATTGTTGATCGCATCCACGACCAGACGACCGATACCGGGGATGTTGAACACCGTCTCCGTGAGGACGACTCCGCCGATAAGATAGGCGAAGCTGATGCCGACGACCGTCAGGATCGGGACGCCGGCATTCTTCAGGGCATGATGGAAAAGCATGGCAAAGGACGATGCACCCTTGGCGGCGGCCGTCCGCATGTAGTCTTCCGAAAGAACCTCCAGCATGCTCGCGCGCGTGATCCGGGCGATAAATGCAATGTAGGCAACACTTAAAGCAACCGTTGGCAGGATCAGGTGCTCAAACCACGGCCCGAGGCCTTGGCTAATGGGCTTGTATCCCTGAACCGGCAACAACTGCGCCCGCATCGCGAAGAAGTAGACGAGAAAGTAGCCAACAACGAAGACTGGAACCGAAAACCCAAGCGCTGAAAATGCAGTGAGGAGGCGATCTATTGGGCCGCCAGCGCGCCACGCAGCCAAGATGCCAAAGGAGACCCCGATCATGACTGAAACAAGCATGGTCAAGCTAGACAGAGAGACGGTCGGCTCAAGCCGCTGCGACATGAGCTCGAGAACCGGTCGTCCGGCAAAGATCGACGTGCCGAAATCGCCGCTGAGCATGTCGCGCACCCAATGTATGAACTGAACTGGCATAGGATCGTTCAGGCCCAACTTCTCGCGGATGCCGGCAATCATCTCCTCCGTCGCCGACCGGCCAGCGATCATCGCCGCCGGGTCGCCAGGCGCTAACCGGAGTAGAAGGAAGACGAAAATCCCGACCATCGCCATGACGGCGATGGTCGAGACCAACCTGCGAAAGACGTAGGCAGCCACGGTGTTCAGGCCTTCTGCATGTTCCACATCGGAACGACCTGCGGCAGCCCGATGATGTCGGTGAGCGTCTTGCGGCGCGCCATCGGCGAGACATAGTGCCCCAACCGCACATCGCCCACGAAGTCCCACCAGAGCCCCTGCATCTGGCGCGCGAGGGCCTTGCGCTCCTCCAGCGTTGCGACAGTTGCCCACTTGGCCCGCAGCGCCTCATATTCATCATTTTTCGGCCAGCCGTACCAGGCGCTCTCTCCGTTCGCTAGGAGAAGCGGGGTAGCTAACGGATTGGCGAGGGAGAAATCCGCCTCAGACGTAATGAACATGCTCCAGCCGCCATTCTCGATCGAATCCTTTTTCGCGCGGCGTGTGGACAGGCCACCCCAGTCGCTGGGCGCAAGCTCGACATTGATCCCGATGTTGCGCAACGCAGCAGCAAGCAACTGCGAACCATCGTTGCTCGGCGCCCAATCGGTTGCCTGTAGAACTACGACCTTTTCGCCCGCATAGCCGGCCTCCTTGAAGAGCTGCTTGGCCTTTTCTGGATCGCCGCCCTTCTTGTACCAGCCCGTATTCTCATCGTTGGAATAGAGCGTATCGCCACCGAATATCGAAGTGACCGAGGCGCCATACTTCGGCGCCAGGACGCTCATGAACGCCTCCTGATCAATCAGGTGAAGCATCGCCTGCCGCGCCTTCACGTTGTCGAACGGCTTCTGGAGACAATTGAGGCGCAGCAACATGCTCTTGCCCGATTTGTCCAGAACATCGACCACGAGGTTGGGATCACTCTCGATCACCGACAAAAGGTCGTTGGGCGGCTGCTCAACGTAATCGATCTCACCTGCTTGCAAGGCCGCGAAGGCTGTCTGCGGGTCGGAGATATTATCCCAGATTATACGATCGACTTTGACGATCTTACCGCCGGCCAATCCGTCCGCCGGCTCCTGGCGAGGAACATATTTTTCATTGCGATCGTAGGTGTAGCTCGCGCCCGGCTTGACAAGTGCGTCATTGAACCTGAACGGTCCCGATCCGATATTCGTGGTGACCTGCTCGGTTGCCGGGCGACTGGCATCCTTCTCGCGCATTATGAATAGGCACGGCGGTGACAGATCTGCCAGGAGATCGATCAAAATGCCAAGCGGTTCCTTGAGGGAGATCACAAATGTCTTGTCGTCCTTCTTTGAGATGTCGCCAGCGCGCTCCATAATCAACTGGCCACCTGGGGCTACCTGGCCCCAGCGACGGATCGAAGCCACACAGTCCCCCGCCGTCACGGGAGTGTCGTCGTGCCAAGCTAGGCCGTCTCGCAGTTCGAACGTGTAGGTCTTTCTATCTGCGGACACGCTCCACTTGCCGACCATTTGCGGCTGCGGCATGAACTTCGAGTCCAACCCGAACAGAGTATCGTAAATTGCCAAACCGTGGTCAGCGGTGACGTTGGTTGCCGTAAAAATTGGATCGAAGATGCGCAGGTCATTCGCCTTCACCATGTGCACCGTCGGTGTACTACCTGACGCCGCCTTTGCACGCAGAACTGATGGGATTGATATAGCCGCTCCGGCGGCCAAACCCGTCTTGATGATTTCGCGTCGAGAGATTGTCATTTCATTCCCCTTTCTATCGCGCTGTTGATCCGCGCTTGTTTGCTGGATGTACTCTCATGCTGGGTCGCGCCGCTTCGGTGCGGTTGTGGTTTCCTCCTGAGTTTCCACCAATCGGACGATACGCATCGCCGATTGCAGCTATAAGCTAGCCCTGTTCTACGTTTGTGATCCTTGACGGATCGGGTTGCATATTCAGTGGGGTGAGCCCATCAAGACTCGTGCGTGGGCGTACCGCTGGGTGGAGCACGTTGTGGTTCCCCTTCGACGTTGATTAGCCGTGCCCTTGACGGATGATTCTGTTCACGGCTTCGCTCTGGTCGATGTGGGGGCCATGCCCTACATTGTTCAGCAGGTGGAAATCCGAATTCCTGATCAGCTTTGCCAGCTTAAAGCCATGATCCGGCGTCACGGTCGGGTCATTCTTCGACCAGATAATCAAGGTCTGGGCCTGAAGCCGATCAAGGTAGGGGAAGATGTATCTTTGCTGTAGGGCAACATAGAGGTGCCAATTGGTTTCTTCTTCGGGCAGGTTCTGGAAGATCTCCCATTGTCCACGCGCTGCGGCCCGCCGATAGGCCACTCGGTTGGCGTCTTCCACATCCTGCCCCCAGACGCGCCGAGATTTCCGGCACTCGGCGATGTATTCCTCTTCGCTCGGCATCGGGCGCGAGTAGTCGTAATCTTGCCGGCAAGCCTCCATCCAGGCTTCGTCACGGTCGTCCCCAAACGCGGGAGACACGGAGTTCGCGGTCAGCAGTACGAGCCTGGAGACAAGATCGGGGCGCACGATGGCGACCCGCGCTGCGACGAATGATCCCTCTGAGTTGCCGAGCAGCGTGATCTGTTTCAATCCCAGCGCTTCGATAAACCCGATCACATGATCCACGCGACCGAGCCGGTTAACATATTTGCGATCGGCGGGATAGTCCGTCCCACCGCACTGGAGCTGATCAACCGCGATTACCCTGAATTGATCTGACAGGCCGTTCAGCTGCCGCACAAAAGAGGCCCTTCCCTCTGCGAAGGGGCCGGCCCCATGAAGGCATAGGATAGGTACACCGGCTCCGTTCTCAGAATACGAGGTTGTGATACCACCAACCGAGATGCTGCGTTCCGTGATCATTACTTGCATTTCCTCAGCATACTGGCCGCGTCAGGCCGGCATTGATACTTTTGGGGCCGAGCTGATCCGTGTCCTCTTTGTTGAATATAGCAGGGCAGATCGGCCGGCTTATGCGAATGTCCCGATGTAAACGCAGGAAACCGGCGTTTGGCGAACAGTTTTCGGCAAATGTCGACCGATAGCATCGGGCTACTTGGCCTCGTTCCATGACCATGCTGCCGCCGAACTGACAAACTGACCCGACTATTGCCTCACCTATCAAGGCTGCCAAGGCTGCGGTGGCGACAGTGCTCATCTCACCTGCCATCGCGGCGGCAGGTGGTACGGGTAAGGCTCGTGATGCAGTCCCCGTTGAAGATGCGTCACCGCGAAATCGAGCGGCGGGTGACGTCATAGGCATCTTATCCAACTACGAGGCCATCGTGCGCCTCGGCGGGGCGCTAGATGGAGACCTATGATGAATGGGCGGTGGCGCGGCACTACATCTCGCTTGAAAACGGTCGCTGCTAGCAGGCGAAAAAGAGCAGGCAATGCATCCACGCCGGAAACGGACTCAAGACTGGATAGAAACTGGGGGCAACGTCACATCGCCGACAGCCGTGTGGCGGGACATCTTCTTGCTAACCGAAGAAGCGACTTCACCGGCCTGACGATTTTCTCGGTTCAAGCTAGATAAGAATTTGGGCTAAAATTGAGATACCTGCCTGCCAGGTTGATTAGGTGGCCTAATCATGACGGACCTTACACAAGGATCGCCTGGAACCACTCCGCCATAGTAGACTTCGCTGTCTGATTTCTTCTAGGATCTCACAGTGATCATCATTTTTTCAGTTCCCAGCTTGATATTGTTGGGGAGCCGCTTCGTGCCAAGCCGAGCGCAGTACCCAAGCCAGTTATCGTGGCAGATTTCGCCCAGGCGACCAAGGCGCGCCACCCCGGCGCCACCCGCTATTGCATGGGCGCGGCGTGGCGAAATCCCAAAGCGGCCGACATGGAAGCGGTGGTGGCGACGGTCGAGGGCGTCAAGATCCGTCGGAGCGCTACTACAGCGAGATCGTTAGCACGCGCGCGTTGCCGACCGGCTGGATACGCTCACCAATGCCTTCGACCTGCATAGCCGGAATCCTCCGGGCGACGGCCCGTCTTGATGCTGAGAAGCCGACTGAGCTGATTCGGCTGTCGCGGACAGCTGGTGACGCTGGCCAACCTCCCGGAGCATCCCGAAGCGTTCCAATCGACATGCTGATCCCGATCGAAGACACCCCGCTGGCCGAGGCCGAACCCATCGAGCCGATCGAATTCGTGCGCGTGATTGCGCTGGCCCGCATGATGAGGCTCCCTGCACGCGCGGCTCGTCGTCCTCATTCGGCCGGAACCCTTGCCAGGTGGAGGAACCGACACAATTGCATCCGGCGCGCGGACGCCCAATCGGATTGCGCTGGTTCCCCTCATCGCGATGGGCAAGCCTCTTTTCAAGCTGAACTACCGTTTGCTCGATCTCGCGGAGCCTTTGACGCTCCTACGCCCTGGGGACGGAAACAATGCTGATCCTGATACAAATGGGAAGCGTAGCAGAGAGAAGTACGGCTTCAACGTGTTCGCGTGTCTGGGAGATTGTCGACCGCGCGAGAACCGGTTCAGTGATATTCGAACTAAGGCCACATAGGCCCCCCACGCCAACTCGGTAGACTGTTTTCCCCCAGTGCAACGCCTAGAGCATACTTGGCGAGCAACCGAGTCGAATCTAAAATAGGGAGCGGAGACTGCTCAGATGAGATGAGAAGTGGGATCTCCGTGCAGCCCAGAACGACAGCGTCGCATCCGCTAGACTTCAAGTCTTCCATTATTCTAACGTGCTCCATACGGGAATTGTCATTGAAGATACCTTTGCAAAGTTCTGAAAAAATCACTCCGTTTATATAATTTCGATCGGGTTCATTAGGAGCTATAGCTGTAAGCCCTTTGCTCAGAGCAGCCCGGAAGTACATAGGCCTTGCCATTGTCCACTTTGTACCTAGAATACCAAGCTTCCGATAACCTCTTTCGACTGCCTCTTTCGTGACTACATCCGCGATGTGCAGTCCCGGCAAAGCCAAATCAGGACCGTCCACTTCGAGAGCGAGATGAGCAGTGTTATCAGGACAAACGAAGAAGTCGCAGTCTGCTGCGCTTAGTCGTCCGACTGACTTGGCAAGGGTCGCTCGTATCGGCGGAAAGTTTTCCCGTTCCCAGTCCGGTATGCTGGCTCCCATCGAAATTGCGTCCATTGTTACATCCGGATGCAAGTGGTCCCCTAGTTTAGACGCGCCTGCATGGCAAAGTGCTAGATAGCAGAGTGAGGAGCCTTCGGCACTATGTGCAAGAATCCCAACATGTTTCATGGAGCGCGCGCCTGAGTTGATGTGCGTTGGATGAATCGGTGGCTGGAGCCAGGATAGGAGTGCCCCGGCGCTGTTTATTGTCGTTTTAGGAGCCTTCGCCTTCTAGAAATAGCTATTATGCGACTTATGCGCCGGATTACGATCCACCAGCCAAAATGACGTCCTGATGACCTGCCACCGAAATGACATCCAGTCGATTAGAGCCGCGGCCATTTCTGTGCGGGTTGAGCAACCGGCGGAGGTGCGGAGCCTCCGATCAGCATAGCGTGGTCGAGGCCGAAGAACAGGCTCTCGTTCAAGAGCGCGTCGCGCATGCGACGTTTCGATATAACGATTTTCCGGCATGTTGTTCTCGGTGCCAACGTTTGTTCGGTCTCAGGTTGGCTAAGCTTGGCGGATCCGGCCACGGGGAACCGGGAGCACGCAAGTGCGGGCAGGCCGTCGCATGCAGATGAACTGCGAATTCGAGCACGTTATCTGGCCGCCCCTATGACTCGCCCGGATGCGCTGCGAGCGCGGATCCGTATTTGTCGTGTTGCCCGCTGGCTCACTGTTCGTGACCAACGACGGAGGGGACCGTGCGTATTATCGGCATGGACATACACCGCGTAGCCGCCGAGGTCGTGTCGTTGCTTGGATGGCGAGATCGTCAAGCTCGGCCGCGTTCAAATGCTGCGCAATAAGCTTGAGGAGTTCGCCAGGAGGGAACTCACCCACGATGATCATGTGGTGATCGAGGCGACCGGCAATGCCACGGCCGTCGCTGAAGTGCTGTCGCCCTACGTGGATCGGATCATGATCGCCTCCCAAGCAGGTGCACATGATCGCGCACGCGAAGGTGAAGCCTGATACGATCGACGCCACTTTCCTTGCGAAGCTCTATGCGTCGGGCTTTCTGCCGGAGGTCTGGGTTCCGGATCTGGGGACCCTTGCCCTCCGAAGACAGGTCACCAGGCGGACACAGCTGGTTCGCCAGCGTTCGCGGCTGAAGAACCTTATCCAGTCAATCCTCCACGCCCACCTGATCCCGCCGTGTCCGCATGGAACCTGGTTGGATCAGCGGGCGCAAATGGCTGACGAGGCAAATATTGCCTGCGGATGAGCGCGCCGCCATCGAGCGCCACCTCAGCTTGATTGACCAGATCAACGAGGCGTTGACGGTGGTCGAGGCGGATATCGCTGTGCGTGCCCTCCAGCATCCGACAATCCGCCGTCTGATGACGTTGCCCGGCCTCGACGTAACGGTGGCTGCAAGCGTTGCCGCGGCAATCCGCGACATTCGGCGCTCGGCGATCCTCAGAGGCTTGTCGCCTATCTTGGTCTCAATCCCGAGCGTGCGGCCGTCCGGTGAGGGATTGGCCTATCATGGCCGCATCACCAAGCAGGGCCGCGGCCATGCGCGGGGAATGCTGGATCACCTCGCGTCGCGGGAAGCACATCGCGCTGCAATGATCATCTGGCACGTGCTGAGCAAGGATGCCGACTACATCTGGGCCCGGCCGGCCTTGCTCGCCCGCAAGTTCAGATCGGTCCAGCTGCGCGCCGGCCTCCCGACCAGCCATGCCAGGCGTGGCTCCGCGTTCGACTACAACATCCCGGTCAAGCGCGTCGAAGAGCGATTCCGAGTCGAAAAGGCAGAAGCTGCCTATGCAGCGACTTCCCCATGGCGAACGAGGCCCGAAAGGCCGAAGGCTGTGGAAACAGCCGCCGAATGAGAAGAAGGGGCTATCCTACAACATACGTCTGCATCGACTTGTCCGGCGCGATGTGGTGCCATTCGCGATAGGCGTCGCGGAATGCAGGGTCTCGCTCTGCAGGTTCAGGAGACGTTGGGCCGGGATCCGCGTGCCGGCGATCTTTATGTCTTCCGCGGCCGCAGCGGCAACCTGATCAAGATTATCTGGCATGATATGGGCTCGGCATGTCGTTGTATGCAAAACGGCTCGAGAAGGGCCGGTGTCTATGGCCGTCGCCGGCGGACGGCACGGTTTCGATATCACGGGCGCAGCTTGCCTACATGCTCGACGGGATCGATTGTCGCAACCCGCGTCACACGTTCCGACCGCAGCGCGCGGGCTGAGTTTTTCTTTGAGTTGAGTCAGCGGACTCTTTTTATGATTCACTCCAACGCATGGTTGCTACCGCCCAGGAAGCTGTTCCGGACGATATTGGCGTGCTGAGAGCGGCGCTGACCCGGCGTTGGCCAGAGCCGAAGATGAGGCCGCGCGCGCTGCGCTGGTCGAGGCCGAACTGGCGGTCGCCAGGGCCAAGGCATCGGATGATGCAGCGCTGATCGCACATCAGCATCTGACGATCCGGAAGCTGCAGCGGGCGCTGCACGGCGACGGAAGACGAGATCGCCGCCGAATAGGCCCCGGCCCGGACCACGGAGGTGGCACCCTAGGTGCGCAAACGACCGGCGCGCCAACCATTTCCCGAGCATCTGCCGCGCGAACGCATGGTCGAGCCGGCGCCGGCCGCTTCGCACTGATATGCACCTGGCCAGCGGACCGTTGCGCCTGCTGAACCGTAGTGCGGCGAAACGTGGACGAGGACGGCCTTTGAACAAGACGGGCTCCTCAGCGACAGAACCCGATTTCCGCCTGTAACAATCGTCTCTCAGAGGGTTTTCATTCTAGGACCTATTCAGACTTCCCACTTGTTAGACTCGACGCTGTGCCAGCGATGGATGCCGCATCGATTTCGTAGTGTTGATAAAGATCGCCTACCGTGCCCGTCTGACCGAAATGCTCTACCCCAAGGCTGACTGTCTTATGACCCATCACCCCACCCAGCCATGAGAGCGTTGCTGGATGGCCGTCAATGACCGTGACAATCCTGCAATGGCGTGGCAATTTGTTTAGCAGGCGCTCAGCATGGCTCAGTGCGCGCAGATTGCCACGAACACGTTCGCGCTGGGCGGCTTGCCAACCGGCATTAAGGCGATCGGCCGAAGTGATGGACAGGACACCGATGTCGCGCCGCCTGTCAGCTAGCATGCCCGCCGCTGCAATGGCTTCGGTTCCGACGGTCCCCTGATAGGCGATGATTAGATCGGCATTGGGCCCGGGTTCCTTCAGCCAGGTCGCGCCGTCGATCACCTCTCGGGCGAAATTTGGGTTTGGTTTGCGGCCCGGCTGCTCAATGTGACGGGTGCTGAGGCGAAGGTAAACCGAGCCGCCAGTCTCGTCGCGCAACCAGGTGCGCTCGTCGGGACCGCCCTCCCCGTCGCGCTGAAGGTAGTCGAAGGCCCACGCCATGACGATTGCAAGTTCGTCGGCGAAGGCAGGCTCAAAGCTCGCCAGCCCATCCTGGCTCATGCCGATCAGAGGCTGAGCGATCGACTGATGCGCACCGCCCTCGCTCGAAAGGGAAACGCCAGACGGCGTGCCGACGACGATGAAGCGGGCATCCTGGTAACACGCATAGTTCAAGGCATCGAGGCCGCGAGACACGAAGGGATCGTAGAGCGTGCCGATTGGCAGCAGCCGCTCGCCGAACAGAGAATGGGAAAGCCCGGCGGCGCCCAACAGCAGAAACAGATTCATCTCGGCGATGCCGAGCTCAATGTGCTGGCCCTGAGGCGAGAAATCCCACTTCTGGGCACTCGGGATGCGCTGATCGCGGAACACGTCAGCGAGCTCCCGACCCGCGAACAACCGGCGGCGATTGACCCACGGGCCCAGATTGGTCGATACTGTCACGTCGGGCGATGTCGTGACAATGCGGGCGGCTAGTTCGCTGTCGGATTTGCCGATCGCATCGAGGATGCGGCCGAAGGCGGCCTGGGTCGAAATTTCTTCGCGCACCGCGGCCGGGCTAACGGCAACGGTCTCCGGAATATCGATGCGCTCCGGGCGGTAACGTCGGCGACCCTTAGCAAAGAAGGGCACAGAGTCGAGAAAGGCCTGTATCTCTATCGCCGAGCCGTCTGACCCCTCGAACGGCTCCCATTCGTGGCCCGGCCGGACCTTCATTTGTTCCTGGAAGGCCTGCATCTGAGCAGAGGTCATCAGTCCAGAATGATTGTCCTTGTGGCCGGCAAGCGGCGTGCGATAACCCTTTACGGTGTAGGCTATGAAGACAGTTGGACGGTCGTGGTCAATTCCGTTGAAGGTTTCGCTCAGCGTCTGGAGACAGTGTCCGCCGAGATTGTTCATTAGCTCCGAGAGTTCGTCATTGGAACGACTCTCGATCAGAGCACTTGCATTGGCATGGTCTTCAAAATCGTCGAGCAGGCGCTTGCGCCAGGCGGCGCCGCCTTGGAACAGCAGCGCCGAATAGAGCTGGTTCGAGCAGGCGTCTATCCATTCCCTGAACGCCTCGCCGCCGGGCTCTTCGAAGGCAGCACGCTGCAATGTGCCGTATTTGAGCGTTACGACATCCCAGCCGAACGCCCGGAACACCGTCTCTATACGATGGCAGAGCCCTTCGCGCACGACCCCGTCGAGACTCTGGCGGTTATAGTCAATAATCCACCAGCAATTGCGCAGGTCGTGCTTCCAGCACTCCTGCAGCGCTTCGTAGACATTGCCCTCGTCGAGTTCAGCGTCGCCGGCAAGCGCAACCATTCGGCCGGGTTTTTCGCCGGTAGCGCTCCAACCTTTGGCGGCGATGTAGTCTTGAACCAATGATGCAAACGGCGTGATCCCGACACCGAGTCCGACTGAGCCCGTTGAGAAATCGACATCGTCCACATCCTTCGTGCGGCTAGGATACGACTGAGCACCGCGATAGCCGCGGAAGTTCTGCAGGTTCTCAAGTTTCTGATTGCCCATCAGATATTGGATCGCGTGAAACACCGGTGATGCATGAGGTTTGACAGCGACGCGATCTTGCGGCCGCAACACATCGAAATATAGCGCAGTCATTAGTGACACTATCGAGGCGGAAGAGGCCTGGTGGCCCCCAATCTTGACGCCATCCACTTTTTCGCGCCGGTTCGCCTGGTCGATCATCCAGCAGGCCAGCCAGAGAATCTTCCTTTCAAGTCGCAGGAGCGTTTTGAGGTCGCGAGTTGCCTTGGCCATTCCGCGGTTCTCTTTGCCATGTTGATTGGCAATTTTACCGCGCTTCTGGGGCTATTTCCTTGCTATTATCTCGCCGCCTGGGCAAACCGTCGACAGAAACTGCCACAATTGGAGCGGACTGCAGATGAGATCTGCCAAGTTGGATTCGATGGATCGTAAGATCCTACGTGAATTGCAGGCAAATGCCCGACTAACGAACCAGGAGCTAAGCGAGAAGGTAGGTCTCAGCCCGTCCCCGTGCCTACGACGCCTACGTCGATTGGAATCCGAGGGGATCATCAGGGGTTACTCTGCGACCCTCGACGACGAAAAGCTGGGCCTGCCAGTCGCGATTTTCATGTCTGTGAAACTGGAACGCCAAATCGATTCCGCACTCGTCGCCTTCGAGACCGAGATCAAGAAGCACCGTGAAGTTGTCGACTGTTGGCTGATGACGGGCGACAACGACTATCTCCTGCGAGTTTTGACGTCCGGATTGAAGGAGTATGAGACGTTTCTCACGGGAACACTGACAAAGATTCCCGGAATCGCCTCCATCCAGTCTTCGGTTTCGCTCAGGCGAGTGAAATCTTCGGGATCGGGTATCGTGTAGCGCATCCATGTCCCAGCGTGCCTTCTTGCACTACCTGCACTGAAAGGCTTCGTTCGGCGGCCTTGGCCGATTGCGTGTCGTCCATCCGTCGATGGCAGCTTGCGGCCGGCCAGCCTCCCTGCCGCCAAAGGCCGTGTTGGCCTAGATGCATCGAGACTACCCACAATAAACGTGACGGGCATCATCTGCTCCACTAGGTGTTTCATATTTTGAGAGAATCGTAGGATTCCCAAAGAAGGGCGTTTGTGGTTCAAGATGCTAGCTGGACGGAGGCCAGCATCTGATGACGCGAGCCCTTTCGAACGATCTTCATAAGCGTGTTGTTGAGGCAGTTGGCGCCGGCGAGAGCTGCCGTGCGGTTGCGTTGCGCTTTGGCGTTGCAGTGTCCTCGGCGGTGAAGTGGTCGCAGCGTTACCGTGCCACCGGCTCGGTGGCGCCAGGCAAGATGGGCGGGCACCGTAAGCGGGTTCTGGAGCCGCATCGAGCCTTCATCGTGGAGCGGGTCAACCGGACCTCTGATCTGACGCTGCATCGGCTGAAGGACGAGTTGGCCGCACGCGGGGTGACGGTCTCGCACAATGCGGTCTGGATGTTCTTGAGGCGCGAGGGCCTGAGCTTCAAAAAAACGCTGTTCGCTCTTGAGCAGGGCCGAGCCGACATTGCCCGTCGCCGTCGGCGCTGGAGGTCGTGGCAGGGTCGCCTCGATCCGGCGCGTCTGGTCTTCATCGACGAGACCTGGATCAAGACCAACATGGCGCCGCTTCGCGGCTCGGGGCCAAGGGGACAGCGCCTGCGCAGCTTCGCTCCGCACGGCCATTGGCGAACCCTGACCTTCCTAGGTGTTTGATCCCTGGCTTTAATGGTGCGATCTTTTCCACGGAATGGAAGGAGGCACTATGGGTCAGGTTCTACACGGCCGCGCCACGACGACAGAGGCGATCCGTCGAGCAATACAAAATAGTCAAGAGAGCCTGAAGAAGCTCGCCAAGCGCTATGGCATCGATCCCAAGACGGTCGCGAAGTGGCGCAACCGGACCTCGACCGCCGACCTTCCGACCGGCCCCAGAGAGCCGCACTCGACGGTGCTGTCGCTCGAAGAGGAAGCCGCCATCGTCGCCTTTCGCAAGCACACGTGCTTGCCGCTCGATGATTGTCTATGCCCTTCAGCCGACGATCCCGCATCTGACGCGCTGGTCCTACGAAGGCCTAGCGCCAACGCCGTGGCAAAGTGGCCAAGTCGACCGCGAACAAGGTGTCCAAAGCTGGCAATTCACGGTTGCGAACCACCATGGTCCAGCTCGCTTGGCTTTGGATACGCCACCAGCCGCGGTCGAACCTTACACTGTGGTTCCAATCCAGGCTGAGACGTAACGGAGGTCGCTTGAAGAAGACTACGATCGTCGCGCTCGCGCGAAAGCTCCTGATTGCTCTCTGGAAATACGCGACATCCGGCGTCATCATTGAGGGCGCCTTGATGAAAGCCGCATAACAAGCTGTCTCATTCCCCAGGGCCTGATCAGTCCATGACGGATGCAGGTGGACGAACCGCATGGCAGGCTGGCCTAAAACGCCGCTCACTCAGAATGGTCTCGTCGCCTGAGCCCAGCCGCCATAAGCGGGATATTGGTGCAGCCGCGAAAGAGCGGCGACCGAATGTGAGGTTGATCTGCTCGTTAATCGAGCAGAGTCATGGGTTGATCTGCTCGGTTAACGAGCAGAGTCATGCAAGTCGGGCTCAATCCGGATCCCAAATTTTGAAAGGGCAATGACAAGCTAATCCCACTTGACCGGCGCTTCCCCACGTGAGCCTGCCATGACCGCCCTCTCTCAGCGAATTCGCAGAACTCTCAGCATACGACCTTTGCAAGGTCTCGCTCGCGAGCATATCGCGGAGCGACAGCAGGGCCTCCGTGCTACCCCGCTAATATGCAACACATCGCAACAAATCCGTTAGATAACTTTAGTGACTCTTTGCGAGCGCAGACCGCCTACGATGGTACCTTTGCTGCAAGGCCCGAGTTCGGGCATGAATCAATCTGACGGCGCTTAAAGACCGCCGCACAGTCGCGACGGAGGTCAACGTCAATGGCGAGAAGAGCTCTCATCTTGCTTGAAGGCCACAGAAGTATTGGTCTTCTATATGTGAAAGCAGCCCGAAGTATGGATCTTCATCCAATTACCTTGTCGGTCGATCCAATACGCCACGACTATCTCGCAGCGGAAGGAGTTGAGGCGATCCGTGTCAATACCGACGATCTCGATGCGCTGATCCGCGAATGTTCGCAGCTGCGAGCCAGCCATAACATTGCGGGGATTACTGGCTTTTCGGGCGCTGATGACTCCGTCTATGCGGCAGTTAGCAAGCTTTGCCGGCAGTTCAATCTGCCAGGTCCGAACCCCACATCGGTTGAACGATGCACCGACAAGTCCATTCAACGTCAGCTCCTCGGGAAGGCCGGGGTCCCGATACCCGCTTATCGAGTGGCAACGGACGCGACGGACATAAGAGGCTCTGCTGCAGAGATCGGTCTGCCGGTGATCCTTAAGCCAGCCCTTGGCAGCGGCAGCAGCGGCGTCCGATTGTGCCGCAACTTCGATGAAGTAGCCGAACAGACCACCTACCTATTAGGCGGGAAACACATATGGCAG
>NZ_PNOT02000047.1 GCF_002879535.1 Mesorhizobium intechi | reverse complement strand
AGATCCGCGAACGCAAGCACTGGAATTCGGCCAATCTGCAGCCGATGGATCCGGTGACGCTGGGTCTCGCCTCGCAGATCGACCTCGACATGGAAGTCAACCGCGCCTCGCGCGGCCGCGAACAGGCGCAGCCGGTCGGCGACACGCTGCTGCCGGCGGCCCTGACCGAGCGGCTGGTGCCGGCCCCCGAAAAGCCGAAGGACGAGGATGCCGAACTCGACGCCAACGCCGTGTTCGCCAAGCTCTCGGCGCTGAAGTCGAAGAACGAAGACGCTGACGACGAATAAGGTCCGCGACAGTTCACGAAAAGCCCGCTTCGAGCGGGCTTTTCTGTTCCATATGCAATCTCAGCTTCGCGCCACGCGGTCCGGCGCCATGCCGTAATCCTCGCTGCGCTCCACGGCCCGGTAGAAGTCGGCAAGCTGCTTGCCGCGCTCCGGCTTAAAGATGCGCCCGGCGATCACCACCGAGGCGATGCGGTCGATGCGGAAGGCGCGGAAGTCGTCACGCATCTCGCACCAGGCGACCAGCGTCCACACCTTGCCCCAGAACCAAAGGCCGAGCGGCCTGATGTCGCGCGCGGTGCCGCGCCCGGCCTCGTCGCAATAGTCGATGGTCAGCACTTGCCGCTTTTCCACCGCACGCTCGATCAGGTCGATCGCCTCGCGGGCGGCGTCGCTGACCACCCACATCGGCGTGTGGATCTCGGTACGGGCAATGCGGTCCTTCTCGGCATCGGGCAGTACCGCGCCGATCTTGACCAACGCCTCGTCGGCTGCCCGTGCCATGGCGGCGCCGCCAAAGGCGCGCACCATGCGCGCGCCGGCAACCAGCGCCACGATCTCGTCACGTGTGAACATCAGCGGCGGGAGGTCGAAGCCCTCCCTCATCATGTAGCCGACGCCGGCCTCGCCGTCGATCGGCACTCCCGTCGACTGCAGGTCGGCAATGTCGCGATAGATCGTTCGCTCGGAAACCTCGAGCCACGTGCCGAGCTTCTGGGCGGTGACCAGGCGGCCACCCCGCAGATGCTGCACGATCTGAAAGAGCCTGTCGGCGCGGCGCATCGTTTTGCTTCCCCAGTGTTGTTGCCGGAGCGTCTCCAGACCGGAGCCACTTCCAGACGACATGCATTACGGTTTCAGTCCTTCGCGCTTGCGCTGGGCGGCGACGAATTCCGCTCCGAAAGACAGTTTCTTCGTTGTCGGCGTCTTCGCGTCGAGCACGCGCCAGAAGGGCGCGATGTCGCTCAGCGTCATGCCGCGCTCGAGGTCTTCCCTGGCGGCTTCGGCAACCGTGCGCAGGTGATAGCCGATGGTCACCGGACATGTCACTTCGGCGCCGTATTCGATGGCGAGAGCCGTGCGCAGTGCACGGACATCCATCTCGACGCCTTCGGGAATCGAGCGGATGAAAGCGTCGACCTGGCGAGCCGTCGGCACCAGCATCGGTTGCCCCTCTACCACGTCACCCACCGTGCGCGGCGTTGGTTTCACGCCGTTGATGCCGGGCGTGTTAAGCCTGTCGTTCCAGCTCTTCATCGGTCGTTCTCTCGGCCGGCCATGCGCATTATCCCATCATTGCACGCCCCCTCCTGACAGCATACTGTCAGGAGGCTTCAGCATATTCCCTGGCAAACATCGTCCGCATCCGCGCGAGATCGCCGCCTCTTTCGGGATAGAGGGTCTTCAGAAAGGCAAGCGCAAACGTGCCGGGCGCAGAACCCGGCGCGGATACGATTTTGCCGTCGGCGACCGCATGCGGCACGTCCTGATAGTTGCCATCGCCGACATAGCCGGCTTCGTGTCCGTTGATCCAGTCGCGGCCATTGCTGGTATGTTTGGCTTGTTCGAAGATGCCGGCTCGGGCCAGTGCCAGCGTACCGGCGCAGATGCCGCCGACGACACCACCGCGCGCTGCGACGGCATTGAGCAGTTGAGCGACATCTGGCGACGTCTTGCCCGCCCACCGGTCGGAGCCGATGACGGCGACTGCGTCAAGGTCGGCATTCTCTTCGACGCCAGCCGAACGGTCAGGCGTCAGCCGAAAACCGCTGATCCCTGTCACCGGCCTGCCTCCGAGGCTCAACGAAACAGCGTCGGCGCCGAACCATTCAACCGCCGAGGCAGCCAGCAAGCCGTATTCCCAGTCGGCAAAACCTTCGATGAAGACGAAGCCGATTTTCTTCTGATCAGGCATAAGCTCGCTCCGTCCCCCAGCGCGCCGCAGCTATATCTGGGCATTGGCGCGCACATGTCCAATATCAATGTCGAAAAATTCGCTTCAATTGCTGTGGGAGCGACGTTCCGCATACATATCGGGCCAGCCGATATCCTTGCGGATGTCCGCGGGCAGTGCGTTCATGAAACGCTGCGTGCGAATTTCGTTGCGCATGGTGCGAACCTTGCCGACATAGTGCTGCATGCCGCGCAGGATGGCGAGACCGTTCATGGCTATTCTCCTCTCTCTAACTGGAGGCAGTATCGCACACCCCTCCTGACAGCAGTCTGTCAGGAGGATGGCAGGGCGCGCGACGATTGTGCCGCTGGTGGAAATTCTCGTCAGCCCTGTCCTCGACCCAGCTTTTGCCAACGGAGGATTGTTCACCGCAAGGCCGCCTGTGGGTGCGCCATCGTTCAGTTGGGGGCGACGGACTGTCGGGATAGGCTGGCCTTCAGCGACATGACCGCAGTTCTGATATGGAGGGAGAAAATTCTTCCCCCAAAACCAGGGAGACGACCATGAGCCTGCAACTGACAGGAATCCACCATCTGACCGCCATCACCGCGAATGCGCCGGGCAATCTTCATTTCTATACGAAGGTGTTGGGCTTGCGGCTGGTCAAGAAGACGGTGAACCAGGACGACACGTCAGCCTATCACCTTTTCTATGCCGACGGCGAAGCGACGCCAGGCACCGATCTCACCTTCTTCGACTGGCCGGTTGGCCGCGAGCGGCGCGGCACCCACAGCATCGCGCGGACCAGCCTCAGGGTCGGCAGCCCAGAGAGCCTGGCCTGGTGGAAACAGCGCCTGGCCGGCGAAAACATCGTGACAGGAAAGATTGGCGATATGGGCGACTACCCGTCGTTCGACTTCGAGGATCCTGAAGGCCAGCGTCTGCGGCTCGTCAGCGATGGCGGCAGGGGCGGCAGCCATCCCTGGGCGCAAAGCCCGGTGCCGGCCGAGCACCAGATCCGCGGGCTCGGGCCGATCGTCGTCAGCGTCCCCGACATCACCAACACCGAGGCGGTGCTGACCATGGTGATGAACATGCGCAAGGGCCGCGACTACGCTTCGCCGGATGGCGAAGGCCAGGTCCATGTCTTCGAAATGGGTGCTGGCGGGCCGGCGGCGGAGCTTCATGTCGCCGTGCAGCCCGGGCTGGCTCCCGCAAGGCAAGGCGCCGGTGCGGTTCACCATGTTGCCTTCAGGGCGCCGGACCAGGAGACGCTGCATCAATGGACCGCCCGTCTGGCCGAATTCCGCCTGCCGTCGAGCGGCGAGGTCGAGCGCTATTACTTCCGCTCGCTCTATTTCCGTGAGCCCAACGGCGTCCTGTTCGAAATCGCCACGGACGGGCCGGGTTTCACCGCCGACGAGCCGCTGGAGACGCTGGGCGAAAGCCTGGCTCTGCCGCCGTTCCTCGAACCGAAGCGCGCCTCGATCGAGGCGGGCCTCAAGCCGCTGAAGTAGTCGTCCTCCCAAGGACGGGGCACCGCGGTCCGGTTCGGCAACGCGCGCCCGTTCTTTCTCGGTTTTGACAGCGGGCCGCGTTGCTGGTCAAAGGCGGCATGACGAAACTCCTCGCCCTTGTCATCATCGGCTTCATGGTGATCCAGCTGATCAAACCGATCGGCTGGCCCGGGCTCAAGCGCCGCGGCGATTTCTGGAAGCTGGCGCTGCTGGCCATGGCCGCGATCTCGCTGGCAGCCGTGCTCGGGCATTTGACATAGGTCTGCGTGCCGCGTCGGCCGTCGGTGTTCAGCCGGCGAGCACCAGACCGACGAGATGCTCGGCCCAGGCGCGGTAGCCCGCCTCCGAGGCGTGGAAGCCGTCCGAGGCGAAACCCTGTTCGGGATTGGTGATCGGCAAGCGCGGGGCCGGCACCGCGCCGCGCTCCAGACAGAGCCGTTCACCCATCCGGTTCATGGCGGTGGCGCGGATTTCGAGGATCTTGCCGAGCAGCGGCGGCATGGCCGGGGCCCGCGTGAACTCCAGCACCGGCGACCACACGACGCGTGCCTCCGGCCATTTGGCGCGCAGGCCGTAGAGCAAGCCGCCGAACTCCTTCTTGAAGCGCGGCACCGAATGAAAATTCTTGGTGTCGTTGGTGCCGATGGCAAGCACGATATGCGTCCACGGATCGGCCGACAGGTTGGGCAGGACATGATCGCGGATCTGGCCTGATGTCGCCGAATTGAAGCCGGCAGCGCGCCAGCGCACGGCTCGGCCGGTGCGCCGCGAGATCAGCACGGCAAGCTGCGCGGCAAGCCCATCCTCGGAATTGCCGATGCCGACCGAGGCGGCCGAGGAGTCGCCAAGCACCAGAAGCGAGATATCAGGCGCCTTGCCGGCGAGTTCGTGCATGACCGGTCCCTGTGCCGGCAGCATGCGCGTGGTGCGGCGGCGCACGCCGAGCCCCTGCCAGACATAGACGGGGAAGGCGAGCCAGGTGAGAGAGGCCGGGAAGCGCATGGCGGAACCGTGGAATGATCTGAGGCTGGCTTAGCGCATGTTTGGGCCGAGGTGAACGGATCCTTGCATCGCCGGCCGGTACCCTAAGGGCATTCATCGCCCCGCAGCGACCTGTTCCCATATTCATCGTGCAGCCGCACCCAGTCCATCAAGGTTCCGTAAGGACCGGTCTCGTCACGACCTTTCGGTGCAATGTCGAGATACTGATAGGCGCCGATGAACTGCTCGCTGCCGCGAGCGCGCGACATGAAGGTCAGGAAGACGTCACCGGTTTCGCCCTTGTAGAAGACAGTGGTGCCGGGCAGGTCCTTCGACGTCAGCACCGGTGTTTCGAAATTGTAGACCGCTTCGCCGGATGCGATCTGCTTGTCGGTGAAGGACACCTGCATATCGAAGTTGAAGTCCGACGCATAGGAAGAGACCCAATCGAACGTCCAGCCCATGCGCTGCTTGTAGGGCAGCAGCTCGGCCAGGGGCGCCCGCGATATGGTGACAAGCGATACGTCATGATGCCTGAGATGCCGGTTGGCGCCGTCCATATGGTCGGCGACGAAGGCACAGCTTTCGCAGTGATGGGCGGAGCCTGGCGCGAACACGAAGTGATAGACGATCAACTGGCTGCGGTTGGCGAAAAGCTCGGCCAGTTTCTTCGGCCCTTGCTCGGTCTCAAAGACGTAGTCCTTCCTTACTTTCAGCCAGGGCAGTTCCCGCCGCTCGGCCGCGACACGCTCGCGCAACCGCGTCAGTTCCTTCTCACGCGCCAGATGCGCCTTGTGCGCCTGGAACCAGTCTTCGCGTGAAACAACCTTGTTGCGATGCATGAATCTCTCCCTGTCTCTCATCCCAAGGACGTTCGGGACGAGCGCAAACCGACACCGCTGGCAACGCCCAGCGGAAATAGGGATGAGGAGGCCTTCCCCCAAATCGCGGACAACAAAAAACCCGGGCGCGCTGGCCCGGGTTTGAACGGAGATGGAAAAGCTGGGTTCAAGCGGCCTGTTCGAGGCTAGGCTTCCATTTTCCGAGCGCGGCCAGATAATTCATGTGGGCGCGATGGGTGAAGGCGGCCTGGCCGGCGGCGACGTTCGACGCCTTGCCGCTCCATGCCTTCTGCGGGGCAGCCTGCAGCGCGCGGCCATAGGAGAAGGTCAGCTTCCACGGATGCGGTCCGATGGCGTTGATGGCGTTGAGGTTGGCGGTTGCCTCCTCGTCCTCCTGGCCGCCGGAGAGGAAGGCGATGCCCGGGACCGCCGTCGGCACCGTCTCGCGGAACAGTTTTATGGTCATCTCGGCGACCTTTTCGGGACTGTCCACCGTCCCCGACTTCTTGCCCGAGAGGACCATGTTGGGCTTAAGGATCGTGCCTTCGAGCACGACGCGCGCCGCATGGAGTTCATCATAGAGCTTGATCAGCGTCGCCTTCGAGACCTCGTAGCAGGTGCCGATGTCGTGGGCGCCGTCCATCAGCACTTCCGGCTCGACGATCGGCACGATGCCGGCTTCCTGGCAAAGGGCGGCATAGCGGGCGAGCGCATGGGTGTTCGCGCTGATCGAAGTGGCCGAAGGCACGCCCTTGCCGGTATCGATGTCGATCACGGCGCGCCATTTGGCGAAGCGGGCGCCGAGCTTGTAGTAGTCGGCAAGGCGCTCACGCAGGCCGTCGAGGCCCTCGGTAACGGTGTCGCCGGGAAAGCCGGCGAGCGGCTTGGCCCCGGCATCGACCTTGATGCCGGGGATGGCGCCTGATGCCTTGATGATGTCGACCAGAGGCGTGCCGTCGGCCGCCTTCTGGCGGATGGTCTCGTCATAGAGGATGACGCCCGAGATATACCTGGTCATCGCGTCCTTGGCGCGGAACATCATCTCGCGATAGTCGCGACGGCTGTCGGCGGTCGATTCGACGCCGATGACATCAAAACGCTTCTTGATGGTGCCGGAACTTTCGTCGGCGGCCAGCAGGCCCTTGCCGTTGGCCACGATCGCGGCGGCAATGTCTTCGAGACGTTCGCTCATCATGCTTCTCCTGAAAGAGGTTCGTTCCGCGCTTAACGGAAGTCTACCGCCAAAGGAATGGCATCGGAAAGCTCGAATCGATTGAAAGTCCCGGGCGCGTCCTTGCCGCATTTCCGCGACGCCAGGCGTTTCCGCCTGGCTACCAAATGCACTTGAGCCTTGACGAAATTCCCAAGGGAAAGCGCTACGCGCTTTCCCGGGAAAACCGTTTCACAGTTTTCCTGGAATTGCTTAGCGCTTCAACACGTCGACGCCGGGCAGTGGCTTGCCTTCCATCCACTCCAGGAAGGCGCCGCCGGCGGTCGAGACATAGGTGAAGTCGTCGGCGACGCCGGCATGGTTGAGCGCCGCCACCGTGTCGCCGCCACCGGCGACGGAGACCAGCTTGCCGGCCTTGGTGCGCGCGGCCGCGTGCTTTGCCGCCGCCACGGTGGCGTGATCGAACGGCTCGATCTCGAACGCGCCGAGCGGGCCGTTCCAGACCAGCGTCGCGGCACGGTCGATCCATTCGCCGATCGTCTTCACGGTCTTTTCGCCGACGTCCAGGATCATGCCGTCGGCCGGCACATCGGCGATGGCAACGGTCTCGCAGGCGGCGCCCGCCTTGAATTCCTTGGCGACGACGCCGTCGACCGGCAGGATGATGGCGCAACCGGCCTCGGCCGCCTCGATCATGATCTGCTTGGCGGTGGCGGCAAGGTCATGCTCGCACAGCGACTTGCCGACATTGGTGCCGCGCGCGGCAAGGAAGGTGTTGGCCATGCCGCCGCCGATCACCAGCGCGTCGACCTTTTTCACCAGGTTCATCAAGAGGTCGATCTTGGTCGAGACCTTGGCGCCACCGACGATGGCGACGACGGGGCGGACCGGATTGCCCAGCCCCTTCTCCAGCGCTTCAAGCTCGGCCTGCATGGTGCGGCCGGCAAAGGAAGGCAACAGATGCGCCAGCCCTTCCGTGGACGAGTGGGCGCGGTGCGCCGCGGAAAAGGCGTCGTTGACGAAAATGTCGCCATTGGCGGCGAGCCGCTCCGTGAAGGCCGGGTCGTTCTTCTCCTCGGCCTTGTAGAAACGTGTGTTTTCGAAGAGCAGCACATCGCCCTTGTTCATGGCCGCGACGGCGCTTCCAGCTGTGTCGCCGACGCAATCCGAGGCAAAGCCGACGGGCCGGCCGAGTACCTCGGCCGTCGCCCTGGCGATCGGTTCGAGCGAGAACTCCGGCGATGGTCCATCCTTAGGCCGGCCGAAATGGGCGAGCAGGATGACCTTGGCGCCCTTGCCCGACAGTTCGGCGATGGTCGGCGCGATGCGCTCGATGCGGGTGGCGTCGGTGACCTTGCCGTCGGCGACGGGAACGTTGAGGTCGACGCGCACCAGCACGCGCTTGCCGCTGATGTTGCCGATATCGTCCAGTGTCTTGAAGGCGGCCATGCGGGTTCCTTTCCTCGGAAAAATCGCCGGGACCATACCCCGCATCGGTGACGATGCAAGGCTTTGGCCGCGATGCGGCGCGAAATTTTGAGGCGGGCGGGAACATAGTCCGTGAAGATCGCCCCATGATGACGGGGCAAGGCAAACGATCGCTCTTTTCAGCTCCCTGTCGTGGCCTTTTCAACCGGCGGCACGGGCGGCTCGTCTTTTTGTGCCGCCGCCTCCCGCATGTCGGTCGGCTTGCGCCAGTTGCGGATGAAGGCGCTGAGACGGTCGCCCATTTCGCCGGCGCTCAGGAACACCGGCACCCGCGCCACCGGCGCGGTAGGCTCGAAGGAAAGACCCAGGCCCGTGATCCTGCCCTTGTCGTCGACATCCCTGACGATCAGTTCGATCGAGCCGATCAGCACGCGATCGGCATATTCGGCATGGCCGCCGAGCCGCGCCGTGACCAGCGCGCCGACGGTGAGCTTCTGCTCCGCCTCGGTCAGGCCCGGAGCGTAGGCTGCCTCGAGCTCGGCGGCGGAGCGCGCCGGGTCGACGGCGAAGGCGCCGAAGAAGTCGGCATCTTCCGGGTCGACCACCGCGCGGCTGGCGAACAGCTTGTCGAGCAGGCGCGGATAGCGGTCCGGCACGAAGATGTAGACCTGGTCGCCGGCAGCGAGCCGGCCCATGTCCTGGAAACGCATCGAGCGGCCGTCGCGCAGCACCAGCGAGGGCCGCGCCCAGCGCGGAATGCGCTCGCCGCGCGCCACCGGGCTGCCATGCGCAACGCGATAGGCAAGGAGCTCGTGGTGGGCGGAGCCGGGGAGCTCGAGTTCGACCTTGTCGAGTGGGCCAAGGCGGGCCGGCACGATGAGGCCGAGGCGACGCGCCAGCGGGCCGACCGTCCAGCCCTGGATGACAAGCGACACCAGCACGATGATGAAGGCGGCGTTGAAGATGGTGCGGCCGTTCTCCAGCCCGCCAAGCAATGGTGTGATGGCGAGCAGGATCGAGACGGCGCCGCGCAGGCCGACCCAGGAGACGAAGGCGACTTCGGGGCGCGGCAGGCGGAACGGGATCAGGCAGAGCCAGACAGCGACCGGGCGGGCGACGAACATCAGGAAAAGGCCAAGCGCTATCGCCGGCACCATGATCGCCGGAAATTGCGAAGGGGTGGCGAACAGCCCGAGGATCAGGAACATGATGATCTGCGCCAGCCATGACATGCCGTCCTGGAAACGCTTGAGGATGGTGACGGCGCGGATGTCGGAATTGCCGGCAATGAGGCCGGCGATATAGACCGCCAGGAAGCCGGAGCCGCCGATGGCGCCGGCGGCGGCGAAGACCATCAGCGACAGGGTCAGCACGAAGATCGGCAGCAGGCCGTGGTCGAGATTGAGCCGGTCGACGAGGCGGACAATGGCAAGGCCGCCGAGTGCGCCGACGATGGCGCCAAGGCCCATATTGACGATGAAGCCGAGGATCAGGCCGGTGACCAGGACATCGGTTTCGGGGTTGGCGTGGGCCGCGATGACCTCGACCAGGGTGATGGTCAGGAAGATGGCGATCGGGTCGTTGGTGCCGGATTCCACTTCGAGCGTCGAGCGGACGCGCTCACGCAGGTTGATCTCGCCGGCGCGCAGCAGGAAGAACACCGCCGCGGCGTCGGTGGAAGCCACGGCAGCGCCGAGCAGGAAGGATTCCAGCCAGCTGAGGTCAAGCAGATAGTAGGCCGCCGCGCCGAACAGGCCGGTGGTGAGAAGCACGCCGAACGTCGCCAACGAGAGCGCCGGGCCTGCCGCCTGCCGCAAGGCGTTGAGCGGTGTGCCGAAGCCGGAATCGAACAGGATGACCGCCAGCGCCAGTGAGCCGGCAAAATAGGCGATGCGGGCATTGTCGAATTCGATGCCGAGGCCGTCGGTTCCGGTGGCGAGCCCGATGCAGAGAAAGAGCAGCAGGAGAGGGGCGCCGAAGCGGAAGGCGATCAGGCTCGAGAACGCGGCGGCGACAACGAGCGCCGTGCCGACCAGCGTGACGAGATAGATCGCATGCTCCATCCGTGATTTGCCCCTCGAATTCCTCTTTCTTCTCGCTTTGCGGGAGAGTGGGGCGAAGGCATGGCCAGTGCAAGGCGGCAGGGTGGTTTTTTGCCCTGCGCCGCTGATTTTCGTCGCCGCTCCGGCAAATGAAAACGCCCGGACGAAGCCGGGCGTTTCGGATGTCGCGAAGATGGTCCGCGATCAGGCGATGGTCTTGCCGAAGGCGACGGCGGTGTCGCCCATGCGGTTGGAGAAGCCCCACTCATTGTCGTACCAGGACAGCACCGAAACGAAGTTGCCGTCCATCACCTTGGTCTGGTCGAGCGCCATGATCGAGGAACGCGGATCATGGTTGAAGTCGATCGAGACATTCGGGTGATGGGTGACGCCGAGAATGCCCTTCAGCTTGCCGTTGGAAGCGGCGATGACCGCTTCGTTGATTTCCTGCACCGTGGTGGCGCGCTTGGCGATGAATTTGAAGTCGACGACCGAGACGTTCGGGGTCGGCACGCGGATCGAGATGCCGTCGAGCTTGCCCTTGAGGTCGGGGAGCACGAGGCCGATGGCCTTGGCCGCACCCGTCGAGGTCGGGATCTGCGACAGGGCCGCCGCGCGGGCGCGGTAGAGATCCTTGTGCATGGTGTCCAGCGTCGGCTGGTCGCCGGTGTAGGAGTGGATCGTCGTCATCATGCCCTTTTCGATGCCGACCGTCTCATGCAGCACGGCGGCCAGCGGCGCCAGGCAGTTGGTGGTGCAGGACGCGTTCGAGATGACGATATGGTCCTTGGTCAGCTTGTCGTGGTTGATGCCGTAGACCACGGTCAGGTCAGCACCATCGGCAGGTGCGGAGACCAGCACGCGCTTGGCGCCGGCGGTCAGGTGCGCGGCGGCCTTGTCGCGGGCGGTGAAGATGCCGGTGCATTCGAGCGCGATGTCGACGCCGAGTTCCTTCCACGGCAACTGCGTCGGGTCCTTGATGGCGGTGACCTTGAACTTTTCCTTGCCGACGGTGATCTGGTCGCCGGACACCGACACCTCATGCGGGAAGCGGCCGTGAACGCTGTCGTAGCGCAGCAGGTGGGCATTGGTCTCGACCGGGCCGAGGTCGTTGACGGCGACGACGTCGATGTCCTTGCGGCCGGATTCATGGATGGCGCGCAGGATGTTGCGGCCGATGCGGCCGAATCCGTTGATGGCAACTCTGACGGTCATTTTTCTCTCCCTGGGAGCTGGAAGGCTGACGATGGGTCCGCAGCTTCATAGCGGCGGACGGGCAAAGAATCCAGCCAAACCGACGCGGATTTAAATCGATTAGGTTGGGCCAGCCCCGCGAAATCGCTTTGCGCGGTTTCGCCGGGGCTTTTTTGTTTGTGCATGCCGTTATCCCAAAACCGCGACATGGTCTTGGGCGGCATGCATGGCCTTACTTGGCGTGCAGGCGCGCTTCCGCCGCCTTGGCCGCCGCCTCGGCGGTGATGCCGAAATGCGGGTAGAGCTGCTCGATGGTGCCCGAGGCGCCGAAGCCCGTCATGCCGACGAAGATGCCGTCCGAGCCGATGAGATGATCCCAGCCCTGACGGATGCCGGCCTCGATCGCCATCTTGATCGGCGCGTTGCCGATCGTCTTCTTGCGGTAGTCGTCGCTCTGCTTGTCGAACAACTCGAAGCAAGGCACCGACACGACGCGGGTCGGGTGGCCATGCTTCTCGAGCAGGTCGCGGGCGCCGAGCGCAATCTCGACCTCGGAGCCGGTGGCGAAGATCGTCACCGCCGCCTCGCCGCTGGCCGCGGCCAGTTCGTAAGCGCCCTGGCTGCTCAGGTTCTTTGCCGAGTGCTCGGTGCGCACCGCCGGCAGGTTCTGGCGGGTCAGCGCCAGCGTCGACGGCGTTTTTTCGGATTCGAGCGCGATCTGCCAGCATTCCGCGGTTTCCACCGCGTCGGCCGGGCGGAAGACATTGTGGTTGGGAATGGCGCGCAGGGCCGCCAGATGCTCGACCGGCTGGTGGGTCGGGCCGTCTTCGCCCAGACCGATGGAATCATGGGTCATGACGAAGATCGAGCGGATACCCATTAGCGATGAAAGCCGCATCGACGGGCGGGCATAGTCGGAGAAGCACATGAAGGTGCCGCCATAGGCGATGAGGCCGCCATGCAGCGTCAGGCCGTTGATGGCCGCGGCCATGCCATGCTCGCGGATGCCGTAGTGGACATAGCGCTGGCCATAATCGTCCGGCGTGATGTTCTTGGTCTGGCTGGTCTTGGTGTTGTTGGAGCCGGTCAGGTCGGCGGAGCCGCCGATGGTTTCCGGCACGGCGCCGTTGATGACCTCCAGCGCCATTTCCGACGATTTGCGGGCGGCGACCTTCGGCTTGTCGACCGAGAGCTTCTTCTTGTAGTCGGCGATGACGGCGTCGAAATTGGACGGCAGCTTGCCGGCGAGGCGGCGCTCGAACTCGGCC
>NZ_PNOT02000149.1 GCF_002879535.1 Mesorhizobium intechi | reverse complement strand
CGCCGCTCTTTTTTGGAAAGTCGGCTTCGGCTGTTAGCGGCCGAAGAGGTTCCGGTCGCTGCCCTGGGGAGCGGACTGCTGCACGTCGCCCGACGAATTGAGCAACTTGTAGACAGGCGAGCCGGTGTTGCGCACCGAAGAGGTCTGCGCGGTGTCAACGTTGGCCGTCGCCAGCTTGTTGATGTCGGTGCCACCAACATTGTCGTTGCCGGCATAGGCGGTGCCGGCGGCGATCAAAAGCGCGGCGGCAGTGAGAACGATCTTTTTCATTTTAGGGCTCCTGAATCTTATGTTGCGGCGAGCAGCGGACTATCCCGCCGCTCTGCGGAGGCGGCTTTAACGGCTGCCGTAGAGATCGCGGTCGCTGCTCTTGGGAGCCGAATTCTGGACGTCTCCGGACGAGTTGAGCAACTTGTGGACGAACGAGCCGCTGTCGCGGATGGCGCCCGTATGCGAGGTGTCGACGTTGGTGGCTGCCTGCTTGTTGATATCGGTCCAGCCAACATTGTCATTGCCGGCGAAGGCGCTGCCGGAGACCGCCAGAACGGCGGCGGCAGCAAGGATGATCTTCTTCATTTCAAGGTTCCTGAATTCTTCGAGTTTCACAGAGGCGGCGAGCTAAGCCCGCCGCCTGCTGGGAAATCGGCAATTAGTTGTTGCCGAAGAGGTTGCGGTCGGCACCCGTGACAGGCGTCTGAGCAGCCGGTTCCGACTTCTTGGTCGAAGCGGTGTAGGAGCTGTCGACAGCAGCAGTGGCTGCGGGGGCATTCGAACCATAGTGGTCGCTACCAGCGAAGGCGCTGCCGGAAATAGCCAGAAGGGCGGCGGCAGTGAGAACAATCTTTTTCATTTTGGGTACTCCAGTATTTTTTCCGTCCGTCTAGCGGCGTGTCTTGGGATAAATCGCGTCGTTCGGACCGCCCCGATGTGGGTAAGTCAGCTGGCCGTTTCCAATCACGAAGTTGTTC
>NZ_PNOT02000240.1 GCF_002879535.1 Mesorhizobium intechi | reverse complement strand
CCGTCCGACGCGATCATCGCGCCCTTGCGCGCGAACTGATGCCTGACGCTGCCGTCGGCAAGCCGCACCGTCTCCTCGACCTCCTGGGTGTCGCCGGTGCGCAGCACGGCCAGATCGCCGGCCACGAACGCCTCGCCATCCTCCCCGAAGATCTCGATGTCGGTCTTGCCGATTGCATCTTCCCTGCTGAGACCGGTCAGATCGCACCAGCCCTTGTTGACATAGAACTGCCTGAGATCGGAGCGCTTGGCGTAGATCGACACAGGTACGTTGTCGATCAGGCTGCGGAACACCTCGTTCTCGCGCATGCTCTCTTCCAGAGCCTTCTCGCGCGCCTTGACGTCGGTGATGTCGGTGCTGGAGCCGACCAGATGCACCGATCCGTCGGTCGCCACCAGGCGGCTCTTGCGCGTCATCAACTGCCGCACCGTGCCGTCGCGATGGGTGACAGGCTCTTCGACCTCGAGGCCCTTGCCGGTTACGACGACCTGGGTATCGTCATTGCTGTAGCTTTCCGCGTCTTGTGTGCCGAACAGCTCACGATCAGTCCGGCCGATGACGTCTTCCTTGGCGATGCCGGTCAGCGCGCACCAGGCCTTGTTGACGAATTCGATGCTTAGGTCCTGCGCCTTGATGAAGGCGGCCACCGGCAACTCGTCCATGACGTGGCGGAAGAGATCGATCTGGCGCATCGAGTCGCGCAGCGCCGCCTCGCGGCTCTTGATGTCGGTGATGTCGACGCGCACGCCGATGAATGTCCCGTCATCGGTGCGCATGTCGTAGACCTGGTACCAGCGCCCATCGGCATTGAGGCGCTCGTAGGAAGAATTTGGCAGGTGGTAGCGGGCCAGTATGCTGTCGAGCCAGCGTTCGGGTTCCACCCCGTACAGCCTGTCGATCCCGGCATCGCCGCTCGAGCGAAAATAGCCGACCGACTGGCCGAATTCCAACGCCTCGCGGAAGCTGCAGCCAGGCTGCCAGAAAGGCTTCAGCGCCGGCAGCATGTCCTGCAGTGTGCGGTTGGCGAAGACGAACTTGTCGTCGCGGTCGTAGATGATGACGCCGGCCGGCAGCGATTCCAGCACGCTGACGAGATACTTGCGCGCCTCCTGTGCCTCGGTCTCGCGCCCCTTCATGTCGGTGACGTCGACATAGGAGATGAGCCGCTTGCCGCCGGGCAGCGGTGCCAGCGATGCGACAAGCGTGCGCCCGTCATTGTGCGGCAATTGTCTGGAGCCGGCGACGCCGGCCCTGATTTCGGCTTCGCGCTCGGCGGTATGACGTTGCCAGGCGACGTCATCGGCGCCGAAAGGGTCGATGGCGCGGCTGGCTTCCATCAGTTCGCGAAAGGCCGAGCCGATCCCGGCGCGGCCTGGATCGATCCTCCAGAAGTCATAGAAGGCGCGATTGATGACTTCGGCGCGCATATCGGCATCCAGCACGAGAACACCGATCGGCATCTCATCGACCATGGTGCGGAGATTGACGAAGGTCTCGGCGATTTTGGCGTTGGCGCCTTCGATCTCGGCATCGCGACGCTTGAGTTCGGTGACCTCATAGTAGGTCAAGAGCCGCTTGCCGCCGGACAGCGCCGTCACCGAGAAAATCATCGTCCTGCCGCTGGCATGGACAAATTCGCGGGGCGCGACGGAGCCGGCGCGAATCTCCTCGATACGGCTGGCGAGGTAGCGCTGCCACTGCCCATCGTCGATATCGCCATAGATGCCGTTACGGCGGTTGAGTTCCATCAACTGGCTGAACGGAGCGCCAACGGTCACAGCGCCGTCCGGAATCCTGGACAGGTCGCGATAGGCCTTGTTGACGATGAGCGTGTCGAGCTTGCCATCGAGCAGCACGACACCCATGTGCATGGCGTCCATCGTCCGCTCGAGGTCGGCAAGATGCCGGTTGGAATCGCTTCCCGAAAACGGGTTTTGTTCCATGGTTTCGAAGGCGCCGGCCAGTGCGGTGACGTTGCGGCCTACACCGCGGTAGCCGGCGAATTTTCCTTCGTCGTCGAACCGTGGGAAGCCTGACGTCAGCACCCAGCGGCAGTCGGGGCCGCCTCCCTTCAGTTCGTGGATGAAATCGCGGAACGGCCGGCGCGCCTGCAGATCCTCCAGATGCGCGGCGGCGCTGTGATTACCCTTGAGGACCTGGTCGAGGAAATCGAAGCGGAACCGACCCAGCACATCAGCCGGATCGATGCCGGTGGCGGCCTGGTATGTGGGTGAGAGCCAGGAGAAGCGCAGTTCGGCGTCCGTCTCCCAGACCCAGTCCGAGCCTGCCTCAAGCAGTTGGCGAAGCGCGTCGGGCGAATCCATGTCCGCACATGGCGGCGCGTCGCCGCGATGCACCGGCTTTTCGGGCCCACGCTTCCCGCGCGCGCCGATCGCTTCGTCCGCTTCCGCCATCCTGTCCCCACCCCGAAAATCAAGGCCGAACCCTCCCTCCGCGGTTCGTCGGCGAAATGTGCCCGAGAAGCATTAACGATCCGCTAACCTTAACAGCGCAACCGGCACGCTCTTCCTGCGTTATTCCGTCCGGTTGTCGGGCGGGCCAAGGCCGCGTTATAAGCCGCGCAGGGGTGTTGCTAATGTACCGACGGATTGGGCCTTCCTTGCTGTGCGTGGCGCTGCTTTTCGGCAGCGGCTGCGCGCGCAGCTATGACGGCACGGTCATCATCCCGCGCCCGCTCGACGCCAGGCGCTTCTGGGACCGGCCGCCACCCAATGTCGACTACACGCCGCCGGCCGACAGCGGCGCCTTTCCGGTGCCGCCACAGCCGCCCGGACAATTTGCCGAACGCAGGGTTTTGAAGCCTGCGGGACACAGACGGCATCAGACGCGATATTCGCCGCCGTCACCCCCGCCGCCGGGCCCGGAAAAGCAACTGGCATGCAGGAACGTGAGCGCACCAGGCGAGCGCGTTCGCATGGTCTGCGAATAGGCGCAATGCGGCGAGTTCCGCGCAGCCTTAAAGCGATGCCGCGCCCTTCTTCGGTTCCTTCGCGCCAAGCTTGTCGAGGGCAAGGCGAACCTGGCGCAAATCGTCCTGCCAGCCGTCATCATCACTCATGGAACTCTCCGACGCGGCCCGTTGCAGGCCGCGCGCCTCGGATTCGATCTCACGCAGTTCGGCGACTTTCTCGTCATGGGTCAGCGAGCCGTCTTCGACGATCTCCAGAACCCGCATTTGCCTGAACGTGGCCATGGCTTTTCTCCCGGCTGGTGTCGGTCACAACGCCGTGAGCACCCCTCCGTTCCCAGGCGGGACCTATAGCCCGGCTTCATCATGACGGCACGTTGCAGCCGGTAATACCGTGGAGGACAGATCATCAGCCGGGAAGAAAGCCGGACCGACGATACGCGCCGGCCGCGTACCGGCTTCGATCGACTGCAGTTGAGCGGCCCCCGAGGCCTCGGTGCGGGATTGCGGCGACCGCTGGTGGTAGCGCTAGACGTCGCAGGCGTTGAACTGGCATCGATCAATACGCCGTTACCGAAACTTGACGCTGAAACCTTTGTCTGACCGCCGCGTTGAAGGCATAGGGAGAACGCGGATGTCGATCCACTTCACGGTATCGGAACTGACAAGAAGCCTTTTTCATTCTCTCGGGCTGGACCACGAGCGCGCGCCACGGTCGCTCAATCCCGAGGAAAACCTGTTGCTTGAGTGCTACCTGGCCGGGCACATCCCGGAATCGGCCTGGGGCGATTATGTCTTCGAGACCCCGGACCTGGCACGGCACGCCGAGGTGCGGCGCCTGAGCCACTGAGCAATTGCTCCGGCGGCGCCGTCCGCTATTTTGTTGGACGGTCGCTATTTCGTCGAGGAAACGAGTTGCAACGTGAAGACGTTGCTGCCGATGCCCTGCGCCAAAGCCGGTGAAAACTCTGAGGCGTGCAATTCTCGGCGGCGACCCAGCGCGGGCGGACCGATCAGCGAGCCGTCGCGCTGAAGCTGAAACTCAGGGTTACGATCGAATTCCCGGCGTCCGCCATCACGTCATAAAAAGCAAAAAGGCCGGCACTGAGCCGACCTTTCCTTTCACCGATAACGCGCCAGTACATCCGTGGTCGCGCGGTGAATTCCCGCCAGTAGACAGGGCTTTGGTTAACGAATCCTTAAGCTCACGCCTTCGCCTGCGACCGCACATGGGCGATATAGCCGCGCACGTCACCGGCCGGCTCGGCATAGGCCTTGCCGAGCTTCTTCTCGATGGCCGCCATGTACTCCTGCGCCCATTTGGGCAGCGGGTAGTCGACGACCGCCAGGAATTCGAGCGTCGCCGCCAGCCTTATGTCGGCGATCGACGGGTTCTTGCCGCCGATGAACGGCTTGCCATCCCTGAAGAAGCTGTGGAAGACCTCCAGCGGCTCGGCGATCGCCGCGATCGCGGCCTTCTGAGCTTCGGACTTCTTGTCGGGATGGGCATCGCTGTGCCCGACCTCGCCGGCATATTGCGGGAAACCCAGCGCCGGATAGGTGGCGCGCGCCACATAGGGGTAGAGCGTTCCGATCAGATAGAACATGGCGCTGTCGATCATCGCCCGCTTGGCCGGGGCCTTGGGATAGAATTTCTCCAGCCCGTGCTTGTTGGCGAGATATTGCATGATGGCACAGCTTTCCCACAGCACGCCCCTGGGCAACCCCTTGTCCTCGATCATCGGTGTCAGATGCGCCGGATTGCGCGCCAGATATTCGGGCGAACGCGTGTGGCCCCAGGCGTCGGTCTCGGCCGCGTCGAACCCGGCCGCGCGAGCAAACACCCGGACCGTCATGTTGTTGACGCTGGGCTTCAGCATGCTGAGCTTCAACGCCGGCTTTTTCGCCGACTTGGCCTTGGCGATCTTGGGCGCCGACTTTTGCGCCGCCGGTTTTGCCGCGGCTTTCGCGGCCACCTTCGGCGCGGCCTTTGCGGCTGCCTTCACCGCCGGCTTCGCTGCTGCTTTTGCCTTTGCATTGGCAGCCGATTTCCCAGCACTCTTGGTCACTGTCTTTGCCATTTTTGTCCTCGCTTTGTTTTGTTGGCCGTCAGTATGGATTCTTCGGCGCCCGGTCATCCGACAAGGTCGCGCGGGAGCTCTCGACAAGCGCCTGGATCGCGTCCGCAAGATGCACCTCGGCGATATTGTAGTCGCCGCGCCCGACGCGCAGCCTGTGCGCCTGCATCAGCACATCGGCATGGGTGAAACCCGCCGGGGGTTCAAAGCGGTAGGAGGCGAGTTCGATCAAAAGGCCAAGCGGATCCTCGAAATAGATCGAATCCATGAAGCCGCGATCCTTGACGCCGCTGTGCTTGATGCCGCGCTCGTCGAGCCGGGCGACCGCCTGCAGGAAGGTGACCCGCGACACCGCGAACGCAATGTGGTGGACGCAGCCTGGATCGGTCGGCGTGCGCCGCTTTGGCGGCACGCGGCTTTCATCGGTGAAGACGGTTATCAGCCGGCCGTCGCCCGGATCAAAATAGAGATGGCTCTCGCTGGCCTTGTCGAGGTTGGGCTGCTCGAAGATGAAAGGCATGCCCAGCACCCCTTCCCAGAAATCGATCGACGTCTGGCGCCCGGCTCCGACCAGCGTGATGTGGTGGACGCCTTGTGCTTGCAGTTTCTGCATTGGCCTTCTCCCCGCGGCACCGATGGGTCGTCAGGATCTGGCTGGCACCCGGCGTTCTGCGCGCCGCCCGAGCCGTGCCCTCGACATCCATGAATTGATGCTAATGCAATCGGGCCCGCCGCGCCAGAAGCGACAAGTCCCATCTTGCAAGACCGCGAAACCGCTGCTGGCGGCAGGAGCCTGCAGGATTTTTTCAAGGATGCGGCACGAACGCGCCACAGCCGCCCGCATGGCGCACTGGCAGAAGCAGGGCTAAGCGACAGCCCTGAGCCCGGCTTCCGCGATCAGCCCCCACACCCCCGCACTCGGCGCAAATGAGCGTTTTCCCCGGGCAACTGATCTGATGCGTCCCTTGCGGGCAGCAAAGGCCTTTCGACGCACTCCATCTCCAGCAATCAAACACCGTGCCGCCGCCATGACAGCGCGCACACATCTTTCCTGACGCCATTCCAACTCCACCCACCCCAAATCCGCGTGCCGCGGATGCCGTCCCAACACGCTGTAAGCAACAGAGATCATTGCGCTTTCAAGCGTACCGGCTTGACTGAAATTGGGGAATTCCAGCATGCGGACCGCCTGGTTATTGCGGGCTTCGCCAACCCTCCCGGCCAAACGCGATCCGGGCGGATGCGTCCCCGAGCGTTGTCCAGGCCTTCTCCAGCCGTAGTGGATGGCCCTGAAATTTGGATAAGGCTGTTTCCTTCATCTGTTCGGCCGATGCGGCATCTCACCTTGAGGACTACATTGAAAATGATCCTACGGATCAATGAGTAGTCCGAAGCCAGTCCCGTTTGCGGCTACTCCAAGGGCCCCGCTTGACTCCCGGTCGGCGGGGCTTTCCCGTGCATTCGCCGGGACGAGCTTGCGGCGTAAGAGCTGGTGGTCGAGCAGCCCGGAATTGCCCCGATTCAAAGATTGAAGACGTGCGAAGCGGTCAGCCCGGCAAGCAGCACGCCTGCAAGGAGAGCGATGATCGAGGCGAGGAACCAGCGCAGCGTGACCTGATAGACCGGCTCGTCGTCGTCGCGCGGCAGCAGCGAACGCCACAATGCGACGAGTTGGAGGACGATGGCCAGCGCGAGCAGGAGCGTCGCCAGGATCGAGATCGTCGTCCATCCACCATCAGCTTCGAAATTCCAATACCGCAGGAAAAGCAGCGAAAACCCGAGCAATACGGTGATCGCGGAGATCACACCCTGTCGGTAGCCGACGGGCAAGGGAACTTTACGCGCCTCGATCGCCTGGAAACCCGGCTCGTTGGTCTCGTCGGGATCCTGATGCTTGGGTGTGTCGATCATGGAGGCAACATCTATTTGGACACGCACTTGGAAGTCGGCGCAGGTCTTGTTCGATCGGTACGGCCTGGGAAGCCCTGCGGGCCGTCATCATCATCCCTGAGCCTTCCTCGCGCAAGGTGAGCGCCGTGATGCCGTCGATAGTCAGCGTCCGGTTGGGCGCATGCCCGGCGGGAGCCAAAGGAGTTGCCAACGGGCCAGAAGGAAACTTGGTACGCCCAAGGGGAATCGAACCCCTGTTCCCGCCGTGAGAGGGCGGTGTCCTGACCGCTAGACGATGGGCGCGCTCAAGAACCGGCGATATAGGCTGACGGCTGGGAAAAAGCAACTGGGGGTTTGGCCAGCTTTGCCACATCGAAGAAAAGCTGGCCGCGAGCCTAGCGTTTCGGCTCGATCAGGTCCCAGAGATTGCCGTGCAGATCGGCGAAAACCGCGACCGCGCCATAGGGTTCGAAACGCGGCGCCTCACGGAATTCGACACCCTTTTCCAGCATCGCCGAATGGTCGCGGGCAAAGTCGTCGGTTTCGAGGAACAGGAAGACCCGGCCGCCTGTCTGGTTGCCGATGCTTTTCCTTTGTGCCTCGTCGGACGCCTCCGCCAGCAGCAGCCTGGCGCCCTGCCCGTTGGCCGGCGCGACCGTGACCCAGCGCTTGCCGCCGCCGAGATCGACATCCTCGAGGAGCAGGAACCCCAACCGCCCGACATACCAGGCGATCGCCTCGTCATAATTGGCGACGACCAGCGCCACGGTCGCGACACGACGATGTCCGGCGAAGCCTGTCATGCCTGGGGCCTGTTCAATTCTGCGGCAAACTTGTTTGTTGCATTGCTGCCGGTCATTTGTTGCGAATTGCGAACTGCCCGATCAAGCGGCGCTCGGCGATATCATAAACGAAGATCGCACGGCCGCCGTCGGCAAGTTCGGCGTCGATCGAGACGCGATTGCCGGACAGCGACTGGCTGACCACTTTCGCCCCGACCGGCAGCACGATGTCGCCGCTGAGCGGCTCGCCGGCCGGTACCTGGATGTCAC
>NZ_PNOT02000285.1 GCF_002879535.1 Mesorhizobium intechi | reverse complement strand
CGCTTGAGGTACGGCGCCTTGAGCCGCGTCAGCTGTTTGCGGTACGCCATCACCCGGGCAGCGAAATCGTGCCGTCCGCCGCGATCGGAAAGGCCGGATTGTGCGCCACTTCCCAGACATGCCCATCCGCATCGGCGAAATAGCCATACCAGCCGCCCCAGAAGGCGCGGCCTGCCGGCTTGACGACGCGGCCGCCGGCCTTTTCCGCCGCGGCGAGCATCTCGTCGACTTCGGCGTCGGAGCGGGTGTTGTAGGCGAGGTAGACGGCGGAAGGCGCTTGGGCGAAGGCGATGCCGGAATCCGCCTCGGCACTGGCGCGCGGGAAGAGTCCGAGAATGACGCCGCCCATCTGGAAGAAGGCGACACCGTCCGTGATCCCGCCATGCCGTTCCAGTCCCATGGCTTCGTAGAAGCGCACGGCGCGATCGAGATCATCCGTTGCAACCGTGACGATGGAAATGCGCGGCTCCACGGCTACTCGTCCGTCCATTCCGGCTTGCGCTTGCCAATGAAGGCGCCGATGCCTTCTTCAGCGTCGCGCGCCAACATGTTCTCGACCATGACGCGGCCGGTATAGGCATAGGCGTCGGCCAGCCCCATTTCGGCCTGCGCGTAAAAGGCCTCCTTGCCGATCTTGACCACCGAAGATGATTTGGAAGCAATGGTTTGCGCGTATTTGCTGACGATCTGATTCAGGTATTCACGCGGCACGACGCGGTTGACCAGGCCGAATTCCTTGGCGGTTGCGGCGTCGATCGTCTCGCCGGTCAACAGCATCTCCATCGCCTGCTTGCGCGAGACGTTGCGCGACAGCGCCACCATAGGTGTCGAGCAGAACAGGCCGATATTGACGCCCGGCGTGCAGAAGGTCGCCTCGTGCGAGGCGATCGCCAGATCGCAGCTGGCGACAAGCTGCAGGCCGGCGGCGGTCGCCAGGCCGTCGACTTCGGCGATGACCGGCAGGGGATGGCGCACGATCGCCTGCATCAGCTGGGCGCAAGCTGCAAACGTCTCTTCGAAGAAAGCCTTGCCGCGATCGGCATCGGCGCGGCGCGCGGTCATTTCCTTGAGATCATGGCCGGCGCAGAACACTTTTCCAGCCGCCGACAGGATGATGATACGAACCGCCTTGTCGGCCTTGGCGCGGTCAAGTTCGGCCCGCAGCGCCGCCATTACCGCAAGCGACAAAGCGTTGGCCGGCGGATTGGCGAGCGTGAGGCGCAGCACGCCCTTGTCAAGCCTGGTCGTGACCGGGCCCTCGACAGCAACAGGCTTGATGGCAAGGATTTCGGCCATTGCTAAGGTCTCCGCGATTCCGGTCGGGCTTTTGACTATCTAATATCGGATCGGCTTTCGTCCAACACCCATCGCTTACGCCTCAACGCCGAAGGTGTTGCCAGGAACGCCTTGCCGCGCTCATACAGGCTTGGCGTAAAAGCGAGAGACCGACATGCCCGCCCAGACCAATCTCAAGCCGGTGCTGACCGCAGCTCAAGTCAATGTGCTGATGGACACCGTCTATCCCCAGCTCAACGAGCAGTTCAAATATTATGAGGCCATCGACGTTTTCCCAGGCGGCTGCACCGTGCGGCTCAATGCCGGCGAGCGGCATTTGCGTCCGGGCGGCACCGTATCCGGTCCGTCGCTGTTCACGCTGGCCGATATTGGCGGCTATGTCTGCGTGCTTTCCCATGCCGGGCCGGACGCGCTGTCCGTGACGGTCAACCTCGACATCAACTTCGTGCGCAAGGCCGAGGCCGGCCCGATCGATGGCCATTGCCGCATCCTGAAGCTCGGAAGGAGCCTGATGGTGTTCGACATCGACATCGTCGCCGGCCCAGAAGGACAGACGATCGCGCACGCCACCGGCACCTATTCGATTCCGCCGAAGCGCGCCGGCGATGTGGTAAAATAGTACCTTTTGTCTAAGGCATTGTTTCTAAATAATTTTACTTGCCAGCAGACTTTTCCATCACCTTGACGCGCAATTCCCCCTCGCCTATAAGCCCTCACGAAGCAGCGGCCCGCAAAGGCCGCCGTTTTGTTATTGGCGGCGGGCAAGCGCCTCATCGCCAATCCAAGCAACAAGAAACGCCTTCTCTTTGAAGGTCAAAACCGAGAGCAGAAACATGACAACCTTTTCGCAGAAGCCTGCGGATGTGGTGAAGAAGTGGATCCTGATCGACGCCGAGGGTCTCGTCGTCGGCCGTCTCGCCACTGTCATCGCCAATCATCTTCGCGGCAAGCACAAGCCGACCTTCACCCCGCATGTCGACGACGGCGACAATGTCATCGTCATCAATGCCGACAAGGTGGTGTTCACCGGCAAGAAGTTCACCGACAAGGTCTATTATTGGCACACCGGCCACCCCGGCGGCATCAAGGAGCGCACCGCGCGCCAGCTGCTCGAGGGTCGTTTCCCGGAGCGCGTCGTCGAGAAGGCCGTTGAGCGCATGGTCCCGCGTGGCCCGCTCGGCCGTCGCCAGATGAAGAACCTGCGCGTCTATGCAGGCGCAGAGCATCCGCATGTCGCCCAGCAGCCAGAAGTCCTCGACGTGGCCAAGCTGAATTCCAAGAACAAGAAGGTCGCATAAGATGGCTGAGCTTTCCTCGCTCGCAGAACTGGGCGCCGCCACGGGCAACACCAATACCCAGGCGGCAGCCCCCGTCCACGTCCAAAAGCTCGACAAGTCGGGCCGCGCCTACGCCACCGGCAAGCGCAAGAACGCCATTGCGCGCGTCTGGGTGAAGCCGGGTTCCGGCAAGATCGTCGTCAACGACAAGGAATTCGCGACCTATTTCGCGCGTCCGGTCCTGCAGATGATCCTCAACCAGCCGATCATCGCCTCCAACCGTTCGGGTCAGTACGACATCGTCGCCACCGTCGTCGGCGGCGGCCTCTCCGGCCAGGCCGGTGCGGTGCGTCACGGCATCTCCAAGGCGCTGACCTACTACGAGCCGGCGCTGCGCGCCGTGCTGAAGAAGGGCGGCTTCCTGACCCGCGACAGCCGCGTCGTCGAGCGCAAGAAGTATGGCAAGGCGAAGGCTCGCCGCAGCTTCCAGTTCTCGAAGCGCTAAGCGCTCCGCAGTTTGGACAATCGAAAAGGCCGCCTCCGGGCGGCCTTTTTGCATTGCGAATCGCTATCCTGCGGGATGATCCGCGTCGCGGATGAAAAGGAAGGCGCAGAGCGCCGAGAACGCCACGGCGAGCGCGGAGGCAAGGAAAGCAAGCTGCATGCCCCGGATCGTGCCCAGCGCCAAGGCGGAGCCGAACAGCGCGACGCCGATCGCCCCACCCGACTGGCGCACCGTGTTGAGCACGCCCGAGGCTGTTCCCGACATCGCTGTCGGCACGGACGACAGCAACGCGGTTGTCATGGCGGGCACAGCAAGACCGATACCGACCGGCAGGAACAGCAGTCGCCACAGCAGCGACAGGTAAGGGGTGTCCGCCTGGATCAGCGCCATCAGGCCGAAACCGGCCGCGCCGACAAGCAGGCCAATCGCCATCGGCAACCTTGGGCCATGCGTCGCGGCGATGCGTCCGGCGGCAATGTTCGACACGGTGACGGCCGCCATGAACGGCAGGAAGGCGAGCCCGGTCATTTCGGGCGAAAAATGCCTTTCCTGCTGGAAATAGAGGCTGAGCATGAAGATCGTGCCGTAAAGCGTCAAATTGACCGCCAATCCGACGAGGCTGGTCACCGCCGGTACACGGCTGGCAAAAAGATTGAGCGCAAACATCGGTGCCCTGCTCCGGCCCTCGACCAGCAGGAACAGGCTTCCGGCCACCGCCGCCGCCGCCAGTCCGCCGATAGCCGGCAATGAAGCCCACCCGGACGAGCCGGTTTCGATGAAGGCGCCGGTCAGCAAGAACAGCGTCAGCACGACAAGCCCCTGCCCGGCCCAATCGATCGGCGGCTTTTCAGCCTTCAGCGGCGTTTCCCGCAGAAACCGGTAGGCCATCCAGATGGCGAGAGCGCCGATAGGCAGGTTGACCAGGAAGATGCTGGCCCAGCCGAGCGACGCGACCATGAAGCCGCCGAGCACCGGCCCGGCCGACAAGGCGACGCCACCGGCTGCCGTCCACAGGCCGACGGCGCGCGCCCGGCGTGGCCTGTCGGAAGCGTAGGCATGGTTGAGCAGTGCCAGCGAACACGGCATCAGCAGCGCGGCGCCCGCGCCCTGCACGGCACGCGCCGCGATCAGTACCCAAGGGCTCTGCGCCAAGCCGCAGACCAACGAAGCCATGCTGAACAATACCATACCACCGACGAACACCCGGCGGGCGCCGATCCTGTCGCCGAGCGCGCCGCCGGCGAGCAGCAGCGAGGCGAAGGCAAGCGTGTAGGCGTCAACCACCCATTGCAGGCCGCCTATGCCCATCGACAGTGCGGCGCCGATCCTGTTGAGGGCGACATTGACGATGGAGACATCGAGTTGCACCACCACGAAACCGAGACTGGTCGCGGCGACGGTGGCGGCATAGGCGGCGCGAGGCTTGGAAACGATGGTGTCGGTCATGCCTTGGAATAACGGCTTCTCACTGACACCGTTCCGTCAGGAGAGGCCAGGCTGCGACAACCAGCCCGGGATGCCGATCCCGGCAAATCAATTGATGCTGGCGGTCGCGGCGGGCTCGATGCGTTT
>NZ_PNOT02000248.1 GCF_002879535.1 Mesorhizobium intechi | reverse complement strand
CTTGATAACAGGCCGAGGGGCTTCCAACGAGCGGTGAAGCCCTGAGGCGTTTCAAGCTGCCAAGGCTCCGAACGACCGTGATCCAAAAGCCGTTTTTATGTTGCAGTCGCATGACGTGGCGAAGCAAAAACTTAAATTTAAAATAACTCAGTCAGTCAGAATGAGATGCTAGAGCTCTAGCGATGTCGGCTGCTGAGGACGGTGGCTTCGTCGCCGCAAAGCCAGAAGCCGTGGGTTCCGGAAGATACCCATCGCAATTGGCAACGGAGCAGAATTATGGAACCCCGGCGGATAACTGCTATCTCTCAAATTCGAGGGCTCCCAACCAGAATGTCCGACCAGTTTTCTTCGGCGCCCAAGATCCATTGCCATGACGCTACTAGCGACGCGTTTGCTCTCGAGTTCGGCAAATTTCTTGACCACACCAATAGGGTTGGAAAGTCCGATCACTTGTTCTGCCTGCTATCTACTTTCGCTCTGAATTTTAACTGTCCTTGGCTGGCCTATGGAAGGCTTACGCCAGACAAAAGAGCCATGAAGCCGGTCCGAGGCGATGCTGAGGTCATGCTGAAGTACCCTGATAAGTGGCAGGAGCGCTATTTCGAAATGAGCTACGAAACAGTGGATCCCATCATCCGGACCAGTCAAACGCGAGCAAGTGCCTTTCGATGGAGTGAGGTGTACGACGACGCAAGCACGACTGATGGCGAGCGGCGCTTCTTCGACGAGGCAGCCACATTCGGAATGAAGTCAGGCGTCAGCGTTCCATTGCACGACCCCGACGGCAGCTTGGCGATCATGAATTTTGCTCAGGCCGGGGAGGGCGAATTCGGGAAAAGAACAGTCACGTACTTGCAGCTCGCAGCCTTACATTTCCATCTGAGAATCGCGAAGTCTGTCAACTCAAGCGTCGGCGAAAAGATGCCTCTCCTTTCTCCGAGAGAAAAAGAGTGCATCCTATGGACGGCGAAAGGGAAATCCTCCTGGGAGATAGGAAGGATATTAAGTATATCGACAAATACTGTCAATTTCCACATAAAGAACGTGATACGGAAGACGGAGACATGCAGTCGAACAACCGCTGCCATAAAAGTTATAGGAGCAGGAATAATTACGTTGTAATGCACCCAGAGACGAAGATAGACCTGATTGGCATGTGTGGATATATGAATGTTACGTCCGATCGGAATTTAAATGTGATATTCAGAGAGATTTTGCCGCCAGCCCACTCTGTCTTGGTTTGCTAGTTGTTCGCTCCCCTGACGAAAAGCCGGCGTTGCTCTTGCAGGCTTAACGAGGAACTCGTTCGCGGTCCAAAACCTGCAGTTGCTCCATTCTCAGCCATGAACCCTCGACGTCAGGTTCGCTCGACGCGAACATCGACGTTGGAGCCGATCTTCCGCGTATCGCTGAACGGGTCTCCTGCGAACTGGTAGTACATGGCATAAATATTAAAATGAAGAGGCGGATAAGCAATAGTGTTGTAAAAAATATTAACGCGTTCCGCGTTGACGATAGGAATGATGCCTAATAGTGTTGTGCATAGCATGGCTGAATCAGCAACTGAGGCGTATCTATAAGGACAGATCTGCTGAGAGTCGCGTGCAATAGTGGCAATACAGCTCGAAAGATCTGATGGATTGGCGGGCTTTGAGTGACGTCGACTTTGATGGTCGGCGACGAAATATCTTGGCCCGATTGTGTCATATGCCTTACGTGTCGTATGTGCCTGAGTTGACCCGCGAGCCGGATGGGCGGCTACAATAATTGGCCACGAGATGCTGCCATCCAAGGGTGCTGGCGCCTCTGTCGCGGCGGACACCAAACGAAAGCGGGCGGTCGCGGATAAGGAAAGCTACTGAATTTCTGGCCTCACAAGTGAAAAGCATCAAGGGATGACGACTATGACAACGTTACCACAAATTTCACTCGCGAAACTTGGAGCCGACGCAACCCGACGCGAGGAGCAACAGCGCTTGCAGGCGGCCTGCGAAGAGTGCGGCTTTTTCTACCTTATCGAGCACGGCATTCCGAAGAAACAGATCACACAAGCCATCGAGTCGACCCGGAGGTTCTTTGCTCTGCCACAGTCGATCAAGGAACGCTATGATCACGCCGCTCAAGGCATATACCCAACTATCGCCCGTGGCTACAGTCGGTTGAACGGCGAAATATTACATCCCGAGGCAGGCCCCGATGCGAAGGAAGTGTTCGACCTCGGCATTGATAGCGAAGGCGACCGGCCGTTTGCCGGGATCACGCGCCTCCCGGATGACGCATTGGCTCCTGGTTTCGCGCGAAGCCTCCTTGCTTTGCAGGCGACCGTGCTCAGCAGAGTTGTCCCGCAACTCGGAACGGCGCTTGCCGAACTGATTGGTATGGAACAGGGCTGGTTCAGAAGCCATTTCAGCCCGCCAACGCTTGAGCAACGCGTGATCCGGTATCCAGCGCGCAGCGGCACCTGCGCCAAACACACCGACGGTGGCTTCTTCACGCTGTTGCTTCAAGAGGAGCTCCCCACCCGATCATTGCAGGTTTGGTTGGGCGGACGCTGGTTGCCAGTCCCGAGCCTGCCCGATAGTCTCGTGGTCAATTTGGGTGACATGCTTCAAGTTTTGAGTGACGACCGCTTCAAAAGTACGCCGCATCAGGTCGCGCACAGTGGTCTGAGTGACCGAATTTCGCTTCCTTTCTTTATCTATCCGGACATCGACGCCCACCTGACTTCGCAGCAAGGACGAAAAAAATTCAGTGTAGCTGAAATGATGCTGCGCAACTACGAGTCAGTCGAAGCCGGGAATGGCGCGGGACGGGCCCGAGAATTGCAGTAGGTGTCTCGGTTTCCTGAAGGTGCGCAAACTATGGTGACTGCGCTGCACCTCGGCTGGTGCGCAGCAAGCTACCAATCTAAGTCGCTCCGCGCCAGGAATGATCGTCCTGAATGTCGAGAGCACGGAAACACTGATGTACGCTAGTTGCGACCCAAGCAATTCTTTGCAGGCAACCCAGGATTGGGTCAGCGATCTGGCGTGGAGACTTGATTGGCATGATCGAGAGCGGGTTTTCCGAGCCCTGATTGCGACATTGCAGGCCCTGCGCGACTACCTGGATCACGATGAGGCCGTGTACATGGGCGCGCAGTTGCCTGCCCTACTGCGGGGCTTTTACTACGAGGGTTGGCACCCCGGCCGCTGCGCCAAGGCAAAAAACCGGAATTCATTTCTCGACCGGATCCATGACAGCGTCCACCGCGACCCGGCGGTGAATCCGGAAGAGGTTGCCCGTTCGGTCCTGGGCCAATTGGCCAATCGCGTATCTCCGGCGGAAATCGAAGAGGCCAAGGCCGCCAGTCCAACAGTGCTGCATGACCTTTGGCCACCCTGAGACAGACGCCTGTCCTAAGAGTGTATACATGCAGCCGCCGCTGGCGGCATCTCTATGAAAAACAATGGCATAGGTAAGTGATTGCATAATGGCCAAGGTCTCGACATGTAAAGGGCCACGTTGTTACTCCTGACGCCGCCTCCGTTTAGCCGAGGCCATGCCATTCGTGCATCCAAGCCTCAGGACCACACCTACGTGCGGTGGTGCGCCTTGGTGAGATTCCAGAGAGGACTGGAATGGCTCCTGAAGAAGTGATCAAAAATTTCATCGATGGGGAGTGGAGAGATTGTTCGTCCGGCAAACGGATCGAGGTTGATGACCCTTCAAACGGGGAGACGGTAGCGGTTATCGCAGAAGCAGGACCTGAAGAAGTACATCGCGCCGTTGCTGCCGCCGATCGTGTCTTTCGCGACCGCGTTTTGATAGACATGCACCCGTACGACCGTGGGCGCATGCTTTTCCGCGTGGCGGACGCACTTGAGGCACGCAGCGACGAGGTCGCGATCATTAACTGCATAGAGACTGGGAAGGCGTTGGACCTTGCCCGTGGCGAGGTGCGGACCGCCGTCAGATACCTGCGGTACTACGCTGGCTTGGCGGATAAGCTCGAAGGTCGCTCTATTCCGCGGGGGGCGGATCTTGTCGACTATACGGTCAGAAGCCCCTTCGGAGTGTCAGCCCAGATCGTTCCTTGGAACGGCCCCCTCGAACTGACGGCCCGTTCGTTAGCTTGCGCCATTGCAACTGGGAACTCAGTGGTAGTGAAGTCCCCGGAACTGGCTCCTTTATCAGGCATCGAACTTGCTCGCGCCTGTGAGACCGCGGGTCTGCCTGCCGGAGCAGTAAACGTGCTCACTGGGTACGGCCAGACGGCAGGCCAGGCGCTGATCGATCATCCCGATGTTCGCCACATCGTCTTTACGGGCTCCATGGCAACCGGGCGAACCGTGCTCAAGGCTGCAGCGGAGCGCATCGTACCCTGCATCATGGAACTTGGCGGCAAATCAGCCGCTGTCGTCTATTCCGATGCCGATCTCGATGCCGTCGTGGAAGCGGTGCGTATCGGAACGTATCTAAATGCTGGCCAGAATTGCAACAACCTAACAAGATTGCTTGTAGAGCGTTCAATCGCTGATGAAACGTTAGAAAGGGTGAAGGCTTGCGTCGAAGGACTGTCAATTGGGCCAGGGCGCGAAAACTGCGACATCACCCCGTTGATCTCTCAAAAACAGCGAGAGGGAGTCGAGAGAGCCTGCCAGATGGCCCTGTCGCAAGGGGCACGTCTTGTGACCGGCGGAACTGCACTTTCGGAGCGAAGTGGCTATTTCATGGCGCCGACTGTATTTGCCGACGTCGCGCCCGACAGTAGCCTTTTCCAGAAAGAAGTCTTCGGCCCTGTTCTTTCCGTTACTGCTTTCGATGATCCGATAAAAGGTATCGAACTGGCCAACGATACCGATCAAGGCTTGGCAGCGGGCGTTTTCACCCGGAATATCGACCGGGCTCTTTGGAGCGCGGATCGCCTTTGGGCTGGCCAGGTGTACGTGAATGGATGGTACGTCGGCGGCGTAGAAACGCCGTTCGGTGGAGTGAAGCAGTCTGGCTACGGCAGGGAAAAGGGTCAGGAAGCC
>NZ_PNOT02000218.1 GCF_002879535.1 Mesorhizobium intechi | reverse complement strand
TCGTCAACGCGGTCGCCAATGTGCTGGGACCGAAGGGCGAAAAAACCGCCGACCCGGCCGAGGCCGTCGCCACGCTGGTCAGCGGCCTGGCGCAAGGCGTGCGTTCGGCCCGCCTTGCTGCTGCCGAATAGTTTTCCTACCTCTGGTCTTGTGCATGTCGTTATCGCCCGGTTCCCCTTTATCGGCGGCATGCACTAACTCTTCTTCGTCAGGACAGGAGCCGAAGCGATGAACTGGATCACCAATTACGTTCGCCCGAAGATCAATTCGATGCTCGGCCGGCGCACCGACATGCCCGAGAATCTCTGGATCAAGGATCCCGAGACCGGCGAAATGGTGTTCCACAAGGATCTGGAATCCAACCAGTTCGTCATTCCGTCTTCCGGCCACCACATGAAGATTTCGGCCAAGGAACGGCTGAAATACTTCCTCGACGACGGCAAGTACGAGCAGCTCGAAAACCCCAAGGTCGTGCTGGACCCGCTGAAATTCCGCGACGAGAAGCGCTATACAGACCGGCTGAAGGACGCCAAGGCCAAGACCGGTCTGGAAGACGCCATCGTCAGCGCGCTGGGCACCATCGAAGGCTTGCCGGTGGTGGTGACGGTGCAGGATTTCGCCTTCATGGGCGGCTCGCTCGGCATGGCGGCGGGCGATGCCATCGTGCACGCTTTCGAAGTTGCCCTGCAGCGCAAGCGGCCGCTGATCCTGTTCGCCGCTTCCGGCGGTGCCCGCATGCAGGAAGGCATTTTGTCCCTGATGCAGCTGCCGCGTACCACGGTCGGCGTCGACCGGCTGAAGGAAGCCGGCCTTCCCTACATAGTCGTGCTGACCAACCCGACCACCGGCGGCGTCACTGCCTCCTACGCCATGCTGGGCGACGTGCACATTGCCGAACCCGGGGCGCTGATCGGCTTTGCCGGGCCGCGCGTCATTGAACAGACCATCCGCGAGAAACTGCCGGACGGCTTCCAGCGCTCCGAATATCTGATGGAGCACGGCATGGTCGACATGGTGGTGTCGCGGCTGGAGATGCGCCAAACGATCGCGCGGCTGTTGAAGATGCTGCTCAAGATGCCGGGCGAGCAAAAGCCGCTGGAGCCGGAAATCCTGCCGCCCGCGGTGGTTGCCGCCGAAGCCCGGCCACAGGCCTGAGGCGACACCAAGCGCCGCGACCGCGATTGCATGAGGGCCGTCGCGCGCTGTAGCCTTTTGATTGCCATGGCCATTCCGGGATTGATTCTGGTCCTCGGGCCATGCGCCGGGATTCTGCCATGACAACGCTTGCCGCCGACCGCGAAATCGAAGCCCTGATGGCGCTTCACCCGAAAGGCTTCGACCTTTCGCTCGACCGCGTCACGCGGCTTTTGCAGCGGCTTGGCAATCCGCAGGACCTGCTGCCGCCGGTCATCCATATCGCCGGCACCAACGGCAAGGGTTCCTGCGCCGCCTTTTCGCGTGCACTGCTCGAAGCCGCCGGCCACCTTGTCCATGTCCACACCTCGCCGCATCTGGTGAACTGGGCCGAGCGCTACCGGCTGGCCGCCGAAGGCGGCGGCAGGCTGGTCGATGACGACGTCTTCGCCGAAGCCATTGCGCGCGTCGCCAAGGCCAATGACGGCCAGACCATCACCGTCTTCGAGATCCTCACCGCCGTCACCTTCATCCTGTTCTCCGAACATCCGGCCGAAGCCGCCATCATCGAGGTCGGCCTCGGCGGCCGCTTCGACGCCACCAATGTCGTCGCCAGGCCCGCCGTCTCGGTGATCATGCCGGTGTCGATGGACCACGAAGCCTATCTTGGCGACCGTGTCGAACTGATCGCCGCCGAAAAGGCCGGCATCATGAAGCGCGGTTGTCCGGTGGTGATCGGCGCGCAGGAAAGCGAGACGGCGCTGCAGGTGCTGATCGAGACCGCCGAGCGGCTGGAGTGCCCGACCTTCGTCTACGGCCAGGATTTCCTCGCCTTCGAGGAAAACGGCCGCATGGTCTATCAGGACGAGGATGGGTTGATGGATTTGCCGCCACCGCGCCTGCCCGGGCGCCACCAGTTCGCCAATGCGGCCGCCGCGATCGCCGCGGTCAAGGCGGCCGGCTTCGAGATCAGCCACCGCGCCGCCGAAAAGGCGATGACCCACGTCGCCTGGCCCGGTCGCATGCAGAAACTGATGCAGGGCCGGCTGACGGATTTGGCACCGAAGGGCGCCGACATCTGGCTCGACGGCGGCCACAATCCGGGCGCCGGCGTCGTCGTCGCCGAGGCGCTGGCCGAGCAGGAGGAAAAGAACCCGCGCCCGCTCTTCATCATTTCGGGCATGATCAACACCAAGGACCAGAGCGGCTATTTCCGCGCCTTCAAGGGCCTCGTCCGGCATGTCTACACTGTCCCGGTGAGCCTGAGCGATGCCGGCGTCCCGAACGACGAACTGGCGGTGCGCGCCACGGAAGCCGGGCTGACGGCCGAGCCGGTGAGTTCCGTCGCCAACGCGCTGATGCTGCTGCGCGACACCTGGGACGGCCCGCCGCCCCGCATCCTGATCGGCGGGTCGCTTTATCTGGCCGGCGCGGTGCTGGCCGAGAATGGCACGCCGCCGACGTGAGCGCTTGACGACCGGCGCAGGGAGCCTGTGATGATCAAGGTAAAGCAGCTCGCCCATGTCTGCATCTTCGCCCATGACCTGGAAGCGACGCGCGGTTTCTACCGCGACGTGCTCGGGCTGGACACGCGGTTCAATTTCCTGCGCGACGGCGAGATTTTCGGCTTCTACCTCGATTGCGGAGGCCGCAGCCACGTCGAGGTGTTCCGGAAGGATGCCACCATCTACAGCGAACTCAACCAGATCAACCATTTCTGCCTGGAAGTCGAAGACATCGACGCCGCGATCGCTCATATCAAGTCGAAGGGCATCGACGTGACCGCCAAGAAGCATGCCTGCGACGACACCTTTCAGGCCTGGATCCGCGATCCCAACGACGTGAAGATCGAGCTGTTCGAGTACACCGACAAAAGCGCGCAGTTCATCGGCGGCGACCGCATCGCCGACTGGTGACTAGACATGCTTCAGAAGTCCCAGGGCGAGATCAGGTCAAGGCTGGTGGTGCCAAAGTCGGCGAGATTGCGGGTCGCCAGCCTGCCTCCATTCACGCGCGCTATCGCCGCGATCATGCCGTCGGGGGCTGACATGCCGCGACCTTGGCGTGTCGCGACCCCCATGATATCGCCGTAAGCCAACGCGGCCTCTTCCGTCAGCCCAAAAATCCGGTCGGCAAATCGATGCCGCCATCGGGAAAGTCCCTGTTCCAGCCGCTCGGCACGCTCGTCGGGTCGTATCTTTTGAATACCGAATGCGATTTCAGCAATCGTCACCGTGGGAAGGGCCAGTTCAGCATCATTGCGGACAAGCCACGCCAGCACGGCTGGGTCGGGCGCCTTCTTCAGAGACTCCGAAATCACGTTGGTATCGACGAAGATCAAAGCTCAACCCCCGGATGAACCTCGCGATCTTCGCGAATGATTTTCTCCAGATCAATGTCGACGCCACTGCTTGCGGTCAGGCTGGCATAGAAGGTGGAGGCGGGTTCACGGCCAGCTTCTCGGATCTCGTAGGATTCAAGCGCGCGTTCGACCACGTCGGCTATCGAGCGGTTCTCGCGACGAGCAAGCCTATGAGCCAGGTCACGTGCTTTCGCGCTGCGGACTGAGAGCTGTGGTTCGGCCATCTCAAACTCCCTTTTAGAGGGAATATAGACCGGTGCGCATCTGCCATCAAGATGGCAGATGATGGCGTGCCATCACGGTGTTTCCAACTCGCTGGTCAGCGCTCAACAGCGGCTCACTTCAGCTCGATCTCGATGAAAGCATATTCGCCGTCATTGGCGCTGATGACGTCGTGCTCCACGCCCTCCTTGCGGAAATAGGGCGCGCCTTTCTTCATCTCGGCGAAGGTTTCGCCGTCCTTGGTCTTGAGCTTCAGCTTGCCGTCCATCAGCGGCACCACGACATAGTCGTGGCCATGGCGATGCCAGCCGGTGTTGTCGCCGGGCTGGAAGCGGTACTCGGTGACGATGACGCGCTCATTGTCGATGAAGACGGTGGCCTTGGCGGATCCGGTCATGTCGCTCTCCCTGTTTCTGGTTCACAGCAGAAGACATGGCGTGCGGTGATGTGAGGGCCAGAGAGGGCTAGCCGATGGCGCCAACAAAAAGCCCGGCACGATGGCCGGGCCCTTGCTATCGGGAATTTCGGCCGGATCAGGCGAGGCTGCCATTGATCCAGTGCGACAGCACGGTCTTGGGCGCGGCGCCAACCCTCATGTCGGCCATTGCGCCGCCCTTGAAGATCATCAGCGTCGGGATCGAGCGCACGCCGAACTGCGCGGCCAACTCGGGATTCTCGTCGATGTTGAGCTTGACGATCTTCACCTTGGCGCCGAGTTCGGTGGCTATGTCTTCGAGCGACGGTGCGATCTGCTTGCAGGGGCCGCACCATTCCGCCCAGAAATCGACCACCACCGGTACGTTGGCGTTGAGCACGTCAGCCTGGAAATTGTTCTTGTCGACCTTGACGGTGGTACCCATGCGGAAAATTCCTTTCGAGAGTTCTGTGTCGCACCAAATGTGGTGGGTATCTAGCCCTTCTTCAAGCAGGTCTTGTGTCACGCTCCCGTGAGTCGGGCAAGGGCGTCATCCATGGCCCGGGCCGGCAGTTCAATCAGCCTGGGCGCTTCGGTGAACAAAAGGGCCGCCTTGACCTCCCGCCCGGGATAAAGCGGCTTGAGCAGCGCGCGATAGAGCGCCAGCTGCAGCAGATAGGCCGGCGGGACTTCGGCCAGCGAAGCGGGCGCCGGCCGGTTGGTCTTGTAGTCGACGATCGAAACGGTCTCCGCCGTCACCGCCAGCCGGTCGATCTTGCCGGAAATCGAGCGCGTTTTGCCCCTCACCGCCAGGCTGCCCATGATCGCGACTTCGGCGCGCGAGGAGGGCGCGAACAATTGGCCAAGGCGTGGGTCGGCGAGGATGGCGATGACCGATGCCAGGGCCTTTTCCCGCTCCGACAGCGGCCATGCGGCACCCGTTCGCGCGAGATAACGCTCGGCCGCACCCTGGCGTTCGCCCGCGGCAAGGCCGGGCAGCATCTGCAGCAGCTTGTGCAGAGCGAGGCCGCGCAGCACGGCGAAGCCCGGTTCGGCGTCGGCGTCCAGCACCGGTGACGCCTTGTCGACAACCGCTTCCTTGCCTTCATCGATCAGCGCCGAGGCGCCGGATGGCGACAGCGGCCGCGGCAGGTCCTCGAAGGGCGGCAAGGGCTGGAACAGGGTCGCCGGCAGCGGACCGAAAGCATCGGCCTGCCGCGCCTGTTCATCGGCGCTCGCGGCGACGGGCGGCAGCCTGGTGACGTGGAAACGATGCACAGGCTCGCCGCCGGCGGGGTGCGCACGCTGTTCGCTTTCCGGCGCGCCGATGAGGGCGCGGCTGACGATCGAATGCCAGGTGCCGGTGTTTGGCGCCCGCTTTCCGTGATAGCCGCAGACGATCAGCCGGTCCTCGGCGCGGGTCATGCCGACATAGAGCAGCCGGCGGTATTCATCGTCGGCGAGGTCGCGGGCGCGGGCGGCTGCCGCCTTCGAGAAGCCGTTGGCGACATCGCTGGCCGAACGCCAGAGATAGCCTTTGCCGTCCCAGAAAGCGCCGGAGCCATCGAAAGGCATCAGCCGCGGCAGATGCTGGTCGCTGAACGGGGCGGAGCCGCCATCGACCAGGAACACCACCGGCGCCTCGAGGCCCTTGGCGGCGTGCACGGTCATGACGCGGACCTCGTCGCGCGTCTGATCCATCTCGCGCTTGATCTCGGGGCCGGCATTTTCCAGCGTCGACAGGAACGCTTCCAGCCCGGGCAGGCCGGTCCGTTCCTCGGCAAGGCAGAAGCTCAGGAATTCATCGAGAATATCGCCGGCTTCCGGCCCGAGCCGCGCGATCATTCTTTTACGCACGCCATCGCGCGCCAGCAGGCCGGCATAGAACTCGAACACCGGCTTGAAGGCGGCTTCGTCAGCCCAGACGTCGAGTTGCGCGACAATCCTTGCCAGGCGCTCGTTTTCTGCGGCATGCTGGCGCAGCGACGTGGCCACGGACAAACCGGGCGGCCTCTGCGCGGCGAGCGTGAACAGCGTCTCCTCCGGCAGGTCGAAGATCGGGCTGCGCAGCACGGCCGCGAGCGACAGATCGTCCTGTGGCTGGAGCAAGAGATGGCCGAGCGCGATCAAGTCCTTGACGGCGATATGGCCAGGCAGGCTCAGCCGGTCGGCGCCGGCAACCGGAATGTCGCGCCGCTTGAGCGCCCGCGTCAGCGCGTGAACAAAACTGTCGCGCTTGCGCACCAGCACCAGCACGTCGCCCGGGCGCAGCCGCTTGCCGCGGCCTTCGATGATCTCGTTCTTGCGGATCCAGCCGGCAATGGTCGCCGCGACATTCTCGGCAACGCGCACCGCGGGCGCATGGGCGTGGTCGATGGCTTGCGTCCAGTCGTCGGGTTCGTCGACCACGTCGGCGCCGATCGATGGCCAGACCTCGACATAGCCCGGCGCATCGGTGCGGATGGCCTTGTGGCTCAGCGGATCGGGATCATGGCTGATGCCGCGCCGCACGACGGGATCGGCAAAGACGCGGTCGACGGCGGCCAGAACGTCGTCGGTCGAGCGGAACGACCAGGTCAGCTTGAGGTCGGCGAAGGACGCCTCGGCATCGCGCACCCGGCCGGCGAACAGCAGCCGGCTGTCGGCGAACGAGTCGGGCGCGGCCCCCTGGAACGAATAGATCGACTGCTTCTCGTCGCCGACGGCGAACACCGTGCGATGGACCCGGTCGCGCGCGCCGAAGCCGGCGAAAAATTCCTCCGCCAGCCGCTTCACCACCTCCCATTGGTCCGGGCTGGTGTCTTGCGCTTCATCGAGCAGGATGTGGTCGATGCCCTGGTCGAGCTTATATTGCACCCACGGGCCGGCATCGGGCCGCGCCAGGAGGTTGACGGTGCGGGTGATCAAATCGTTGAAGTCGAGAAAGCCGCGGCTGCGCTTCAGCACTTCGTAGCGCGCGATCAGCCAGTCGGCGATGGTCAGTGCCGCGCGTGTGCCTTCCAGCATCCGGAACAGCGCCAGCCGGTCGACGGTTTCGATAATGGCGCTTGCCGCCGAGAGATAGCGCTCGGCCAGGTCCGGCAGCCGGTCGATCAGGGCTTTCCTGAAGGCCTTTGCCGGGTCGTAGGGATCGCCATCGGTCTTGAGGAAGGCCCTGGCCAGCGATTGCAGGCGGCGAACGGGATCGCTCTCGCCGAAAGCCTGGCGCGCATAGGGCAGGATGTTGTTCAACACCGATCTGGCGTCGGTGGATTCGGCGGCCTGGGCGAAACCGGCGAAATAGTCTGGCAGAAAGCCGGGCAACGGCCAGACCGAAGCTGCAATCCCTTCGGCGGTCTGGCCAGGGCGGAAATGGAATTCATCGAACAAAGGCTGGAAGCCGTCACGCCCGACGGCGTCGAGGAACTGGCGCAACCCGTCGCGCTTGCGCACGATCTCGCCGAGCAGGGCATCGAGACCGGCCTCACCGCCGCGTTCCAGCACGGTGGCGAAGGCGTCGGCCAGATCCGGGTTGCCGGCAGTCGTGCCGGAGATCATCTCGCGGCGCGCGGCGGCGAAAAGCGATGCCTCCATCTGGCCGTCGAGCATCTCGAAATGGGCCGGAATATTGGCTTCGAGCGGGAACTGGTGGAGCACCGATTCGCAGAAGGCGTGGATGGTCTGGATCTTCAGTCCGCCCGGCGTCTCCAGCGCCTCGGCGAACAGGCGCCGCGCCCGGCGCATCGTGTCGCGGTCGGGCCGCCGCCCTTCAAGCGCGTCGATCCTCGCGGCCAGCTCGGCATCGCCGAGCACCGTCCAGTCCGACAGCGTGGAAAAGACCCGGTTCGACATGTTGGCGGCGGCGGCGCGCGTATAGGTCAGGCACAGGATCTTCGACGGGTCGGTGCCGTTGAGCAGCAGCCGGATGACGCGCTGGGCCAGCACATGGGTCTTGCCGGAGCCGGCATTCGCCGACACCCAGGCCGAATTATGCGGGTCGGCGGCGCGGGCCTGGCTGTCGGCGGTATCGCTCGGGATGGGATAGGCCTTCTTCATGCCTCCCCTCCCTCGTCGCCGGCGTCGCCGCCCGCCGACCATTCGAGTACACGGGCGAGATGGTCGTAATCGCCATCCGTCTCGCCCTCGCGAAACGGCAGCGCGCGCGACAGATAGCCGGTCTGCGGGTCGGTATAATGGATCAGCAGCTTTTCCAGCCGCGCCCAAGCCTCTTCGGCAAGATCCGCGGCGGTCCGTGGCTGGCGGTTGTGCTCGAGTATGGACTCCTCGAACACCTCGCCATTCGGCCTCAGCCTGACGAAGGCCAGCTGCGACGGCTCGCGCGCGCCCAGATCCTTGAACGCGCCACGCCGAAGCAGCGCGCCTTCCAGCGCCAGCTGCGGCGCCAGCAGCGTGTGCGCCTGCGCCTTGGAGGGCGAGGAGCCCGTCTTGTAGTCCAGAATGTCGGCCATGCCGCCGGCCAGCAGATCGACCCGATCGGCATAGCCGGACAGCGTCACGCCGGACCGGCCAACGACGGTCTTGCCGGCACGCTCCTCGGCATGGCGCCGGACCACCGCGTCGGCACGCGTGCGCTCCCATTCGACGATGTTGACGGCGAGCTTTTCGAAGCGCGGCCACCACACCGCCTCGACGTCGGCCGGAAGGGCGGCTTCGGCAAAGCAGGCGCGGCCGGCGGCAATGAGACCGGCCGGCGCATCGGGTGCGCGCGGATCCGCAACCTCGCACGAGAACAGGTGCAGGATGGCATGGAACAGCGTGCCGCGCTCGGCCGCACCGGGATCACGGATGAGCGCATCGAGCGGCATCAAGCCGAGGATACGTCGGGCATAGACGGCGTAGGGATCCCGGCGCAACGTTTCGACCTCGGTGACCGAGAAATGCGTCGGGCGCACCGCCAATGGCGGTTTCGGTTGCGGCCGCGGCGCGAAATCCTGTTTTGGGCCGGTGTCGAGTGCGCGTGCCCAGGCGAGCAGTTGGTCGCCACGCCGGCGCAGGGTTGCCGCCTGGTCGTTGCCGATGAAGGTAAGCAGCCGCTGCAGCCAGCGCGACGGCACGGCGGGGGCGTCGCCGGAGCGCGCCGAGCGGGCGAGAACGACGTGTCTCGCGCCCATCGCCATCTGGAAATCATGCGCCGCAAGGCCGATGCGCCGCTCGGGCGGTTCGAGATCGATGCCGGTCTTCATCAGCCGCGACATGAAGCGGTCGCTCTCCGGCTTGCGCGGCCACACGCCTTCGTTGAGCCCGCCAATGACCAGCGTGTCGACATCCTGCAGCCGCGCTTCCAGCGCCCCCCAGATGGCGATGCTCCTGTCGGTGCCTTGCGCCGGCTTGACTGTCTCGGGCGCGATCAGCGCGTCCATCACATCGGGCCATTCGCCCGCCGCGAATGCCAGCGAGGCCGAAGCGGCGACCAGCCCGCGCAGCAGTTCGGCGAGCTTTTCACCGGCATCGCCGGCATAGAGGTCGCCCAGGCCGCCATCGGCGGAACGGCCGAGACTTTCCAAAGCCACGACGCTGGCTTGGACCAGCGCGGCAAGATCGGCGTCCGCCTGGTCGCGAAAGGTCGAAAGCGGCGCCAGCGCTTCTGTCAGCCGTGCGAGCAAAGTCCGTGCATTGTCGATGGAGCGCACGGTGAGACGGGAAAACCAGAAGGGCGGCCGGCTGTCATCACCAAGGTCGGTGAGACGGCTTTCGAACAGCTCCGGCAGCGAAACGATGTCGGGGCGGCCGGTACCGCCGCGCAAGGCCACCAGTTCGACCAGTTCCGCGGCGTGGCGCACATCGGCGCGTTCGAGGCCGAGGCCCAGCAGCGGATGCTTGAGAAGCGACAAAAGGCCGACCGGATCACCCGGCCGGAACACCGCCTCCAGCGCCAGCCGTAGCAGGCTGGCCGCCGGGCTGGTGGAGAGCGGCGTGCCGCCGGAATCGTCGGCAATCACGCCGAAGCGCCTGAGTTCCACCGCAACGCGCCGGGCCAGCGCGCGATCGCCGGTGACGAGCGCGGCCCTTTGGCCGGGCCGTTCGACGGCCTGCTTCAGCGCGACGGCGATGGCGACGGCTTCATCGCGTTCGCTGGCGGCTTCGAGCAACGTCACCTCGGCAAAGGCGCCGGCAATATCGGGCGCCGAAAATCCATTGCGAGTTTCGGCCCACAATTCGGTGGTCTCGGCCGGCCGCAGCGCCTCGCCGACAAGCGCGGCGCGAAGCGTCAGCCGCGGTTCGGCCGTGCCGAGTTCCTCGACATCGGCGCGCAGCACGCCGATCTTGCCGATCAGCCTGGCCAGGCCATATTGCGGGTGGCCAAGCACGGCGGGCCGCGCGCCAGGAGCGACAAGGGCCTGAAAGGACGCTTCGTCCAGCGTTTGGTCGAGACCGGGCAGCACGATGGCGCCGCCGGTCTGGCGAGCGATCGCGGCAAGCAGCTCCGCCGTGGCCGGGATGGAGCCGGTCGACCCTGCGGCGATGACCGGCCCGGCCGGCGGATTGCGCCGCAGCCGCGCCGCCTCGGAGCGGATCAGCGCGCTGCGATGCGCGGCCGGATTGGAGCGGTCGCTTTCCCTGAGGAATTTCGGCCAGGCATCGGTGACGATGCCGAGGAATTCGAGCGTCACCTGCCACCAGCCGGCAAGGTTGCCGGTCACCAGATCGGCGAGCTTGGTCCAGTCGGTGCCTTCCGTCTCGATCTCGTCCATCAGCCCTGCGAGATCGCGCGCCAGCCAGATTGCGTCGGCGGTGGAAGCCGGGATGACGATTTCCTCGGCGAAAAGCTTTGCCACATGCTCCGGCAGCCGGCGCTTCCAGGCCCGTACCAGCGGCGTCAGCAGCAACAGGCGCTCGGTCGCCGAGATCGGCGGCGCGAGATCGATCGCCGCCGAAGGCTCGGCCTCGAACAGGGCTTCATCCTCGTCGAATTCGCCGAGGGGGCGGATGATCGGCAGGATCGCCGAGCCGCCGCCGCCGCGTGCCTTCAAACTGTCGACGAAGACACCGCGCAGGGCGCGCGCGGCGCGGCGCGTCGGCACATAGATGGTGACATCGGCAAGCGCGAGCGGATCGCCGTCGAAACGAAATCCCGGGACCAGGCGGCCGGCAAGCAGCGCCTCGGCCAGCGTCGGCAGGAACGGCGCTCCGGGGGGGATGGAGAAAACGCGGCTTGAGCCGCTCATTGCATCTCGGCTAGCGCGCCGGCGACCGCTGCTTCCGCCTGCGGAATGGCATCGGGCGTGCCGACAGTGACCCAGTGGCCCTGCATCGGCATGCCGAACAGCCGTCCGGCGGCGATGGCTTTGTCGAAATAGGCATTGAGCGAATGCGGTCCGGCCGGGGCATCCTTGAACAGGCGTGGATGGATGATCGCCGCGCCGGCATAGATCAGTCCTGCCGGATCGCCTTTTGAACGCCGCAAGGCGCCGTCCGGCGCCACCAGGAAATCGGTGCTGCCACAGTGTCCTGTCGCTTGATGGAGATCCGCCAGCATCAGCAGAATATCCATTTTCGCGGCATCCCACGCAAGAGCAAGCCGGCCGAGGTTGAGCGGGCCATGGTCGATCCAGAACGTGTCGGCATTGAGGATATAGAAGGGTTGCTGGCCGAGTTCCGGCAGCGCCTTGACGATGCCGCCCGCCGAATCGAGCAGTCGGTCGCTCTCATCGGAAATGATGATCCGCGGGGCGCTACGCGCCGCGACATGGGCGACGATCTGCTCGGGAAGATAGTGGACGTTGACCACCGCCTTGGCGACGCCGGCGGCGGCGAGACTGTCGAGCCCCCAGTCGAGCAAGGTCTTGCCGGCGATCCTGACCAGCGGCTTGGGGATCGTATCGGTGATCGGCCGCATGCGCTTGCCGAGCCCGGCGGCAAGGACGATGGCAGTGTCGGGTCTTGTCACAGCGTTCGTTCCTCGAGCAGCCCGTGCGTATTGTAGAATTCCCGCAGGCTGGCAAGTGCCGGGTGGGACAGCGCCCGGCGCAGGTAGTCGCGGATGCGCGGCAGGTGCTTCAAATAATAAGGTTTGCCGTCGCGCTTTTCGAGACGCACGAAAATGCCGAGGATCTTGGAATTGCGCTGCGCGGCCATGATTGCATAGGCTTCCAGGAAGCTTGCTTCGTCGAAAGCCCCCGCCGCGTGACGCGCCGCGACATAGGCGTCGCGCGTCTTCTTCTCGATCTCGGGCGAGATGGTGACACGGGCGTCCATGGCGAGCGATGCGACGTCATAGGCCGAGGGCCCGATCAGCGCATCCTGGAAGTCGACGACGCCCAGCCGGTCGTGGCCGGCGCGGTTGTCGCGCCAGATGATGTTGGGCGAATGGAAATCGCGCAGCATCAGCGTGTATTCGCTGCCTTGCAGGCGGTCGAAAAGCGCGTTCCATTCCCTGGCGTAGCCCGAGCGCAGATCCTCGCTTGGCGGGCCGCTTGATATTGCCGGCACATACCAGTCGACCAGCAGATCGGCTTCGATCATCATCGCGTCGCGGTCGAAGGGCGGCACTTCGTGGAAGCTGCCGGGTCCGGCTTGCAGGCGCTGCGGCCAGGTCCTGCCATGCATCATGGCCAACAGCTCGGCTGCCGCCGCATAGCGCTCCGCCACCGGCTCGCCGTCCTTGCCGAGAAACCCCTCGGAACCGAGATGTTCGAGCAGCAAAAACCCCTGGTCCTGGTCCTCGGCATGGATTTGCGGAACGCTGACGCCACCGGCCTTCAAGGCGCGGTCGATGGCGACGAAGGCGGTGACCGACTGGGCGGTGTGGGCGATCACGGCATAGGGTTTGCCGTCGCGCACGGGCGGGCCGAGCACCAGCCGCGGCGAGTTCATCAGCACGCGCGGCTCCTGGCCGGCGAGCGTCACGATCTCGTAGGAACGGGCGGAGGCGTCGCCGATGAAATGGCGCCTCCGCGCGTCGCCCCAGCCGGCCCTCTCGAGAAAACCGCGCATGGCCAGCGATCGCGCCGCACGGTCGAACGCGGCAGCTTGCCCAGACAGCCGCGCCAGCCGACCCTCGCCATGCTGGACGAGTTCGATCGAAAGAGTCGTCCTCGGCAGATAGCCCTCCGCCCGCTCGGGCCATTCGACCAGGGCAGCCCCTTGCGTCAGCGCTTCGTCGAAGCCGAGTTCGTCGAGCTCGGCTGCCGAGGCCAGGCGGTAGAGGTCGAAATGGTGCACCGGAATGCGCGTGTCGTAGCTCTGCACCAAGGTGAAGGTCGGGCTCGGCACGTCCAGGCTGGCATCATCGGCCAGCGCCCTGATCAGTGCCCGCGCCAATGTCGATTTGCCGGCGCCGAGATCGCCCTTGAGCGCCAGCACGTCGCCGGCGCGCAGGGACAGCGCCAGATCCTCGCCCAGTCGCGCTGTCTGTGTCTCATCCGCGAGCAAACGCTCCAGCACAGGTCCCGTCATCGAGCGCGCTACTCGGCCGCGGCGCGGATGCCCGGCATGTCGGGGAAGGTGCAGATGACGGTAGTGCCCTTGTCCCTGCCGGTTTCGATGCGAACATTGCCGCCATGCAGTTCGACAAAGCTCTTGACGATCGACAGGCCGAGGCCGGCGCCCCGCCGGCGGCCGCCATTGGCGCGCGGTTCGAAGCGGCGGAACACCGAGTCCAGAACGTCCGGCGGCATGCCGGGCCCATCGTCGTGAACGGAAAATTCCACTCCGTCCGCCAGATGGCGGCAGGAGAGCCGGATGGTGCTGGCTTCCGGCGCGTAGTTGGCGGCATTGCTGAGCAGATTGTAGAGGATCTGGCGGATTCGGGTCTCGTCGCCATGGAACGTCTTTGGCGCGGCGGCGGCATCGACCTCGAGCCGGATCGAATGCTCTTGCAACCGGTCGGCAACCAGTTCCGCGGCCGCCGCGATGGTGCGGTCGACATGCACCTCGGAAATGTCGAGCTGCATGATGCCGGCATCGACGGTCGCAAGGTCGAGTATGTCGTTGACGATGGTCAGCAGCACGGAAGAGGACGAGCTGACATGCTCGACATATTCGCGCTGTTTTTGATTCAGCGGTCCGGTCGTCGGCAGTGAAAGCAGTTCGGTGAAGCCGATGATGTTGGTCAGTGGCGAACGCAGTTCGTAGGACACGTGCTGGACGAAGTCGTTCTTGAGCTGGTCCGACTTCTCCAACGCTTCATTCTTGTCCTTCAGCGCACGTTCGACATGCACGCTGTCGGTGACGTCGACGAAGGTCATCATCACTTGCCCGTTGGGCAGCGGGATCACGGCGTAACGCAGCACGGTGCCGTTGTTGAGCTCGCTCTGGCCGTGCCGGTCGCGGCGTTCGTCGTCGAAACCGGTGATGGCGGCGACGAAACCCGGCCAGGGGCTGTCGACCGCCTGACGGTCGCAAAGGTCGCGTATGGTGGAGACGTGCACATTGGGCTTGGCGGCGTCGCCGCTCAATCCCCAGAGTGTCGCAAAGGCCGGGTTCGAAAGGCGCAGCCGCCCATCGGGCCCGAACACCGCCACGCCTTCGGCGAGATTGTCGAGCGTTTCGCCCTGGACGCGCACCGCGGTGCGGTAGCGGCTTTCCAGGTCCATCTTCTCGGTCAGGTTCTCGAATACCCAGGTGACGCCGCCCTTGGGCTGCGGATTGGCGACGACGCGGATGGTCTTGCCGTCGGGCAGATGCCACCAATGTTCCTGCGATTCCACCGCGCGATAGGCGCCCAGCAGGCCTTCCTTCCAGCGGCGCCATTCCGGTTGCTCGGCGATCTTGCCTTCGCTGCGCAGCCGGTCGAGCAAAAGCGCATTGTCGGGCGCGCTGTGCAGGAAGCCGCTGTCCAGGCCCCACAGCTTCTGGAACGCCTGGTTGAAGAAGCGCAGCTTCTCGTCGGTGTCGAAGATGGCGACGGCGGTGTTGAGCTGGTCGAGCGTGTCGGCGTGGCTGCGCACCGTCCGCTCATATTCGCCGCGAATGGTCTCGATGGCGCTGGTGTCGGCGGCGAGGCCGGCCGAACCGTCGGCGCCGGCGAAGTCGGTCACCTCGAAGACGCGGCGGTCGCCTTCGATCACCGTGGAGAGCGACTGCTCGAAGACCGGATGTGTCTTGTGCTGGGCGGCGATTGCCTCGCGCGCCTGGCCGCCGAGGAATTCCTTGGCGTCACGGACGGCGGCTTCCGCGCTTTCGGCTTCGACCGCGTCGGCATAGGCCCGGTTGACCCATTTCAGACGTCCATGCTCGTCGCGCAGCCATGCCGGCATCTTCAGCGCTTCGAGCAGGCCGATCATCGTGTCGTGGTCGGCCGCCAGCCGCTGGTTGTCAATCTTCAGCCGGGCCTGGCTGCGCTGGGTTTCGGAAAGCGATACAAACCGCACCAGTATGTGCGCGGCGCTCTTGCGGCCATGCACTTCGAGTGGGGCGCCGGCCTGCGATTCGATGACGAGGTCGAACGGCCTGGCCTTTTCGCGCAAGCCCGCGATAGCGTGCTCGAGCGCCGCCGCCGAGCGCGGCATCAGCCAGCGGCCGAAGGCGAGGAAAGCCGACCGCTCCTCCGGCGCGCCGCTTTCCACCGGCAATGTGCCGATCAGTTCGGGCTTCTTGTTCTCCGAGGCCCAGACCACCACGCGCTGGTCGCGCAGATTGAGCAGCGCTTCCGAACGGCGCAGTGCCGCATTGATGTCGGCGACGCGGCTTCTCAGTTCGACGTTCTCCGCCGAGGTGCGGGCCCGTTCGCGGATGAGAACGATGGCCGACAGGAATGCGGCGCCGGTCACGCCGACGAACACGGCAAGCTGCATGACTTCGACCGTGTTGATCGACAGGCCGGCGGTGGCCACGGCGGCGTTCTCGGCATGGGCCACGGCGCTGGCCAGGGGGCCGGCCAGCGCGGAACTGGTCAGGAACAGCCCGGCGCGGGCACGCCATGAGAGGCGCCCGCCCTGAATGGTCGAGCCTGTGGCCCCCGAATCGTCATGGCCGCCGGAAACGGCCGATCCCGCTCCGTGCGGGTTTTGCCCCGGCATGTCTTGGTCCTCTCCGCCGCCTGAATGCAAGACCGCCCTGATACGCGCCTCTCTTGATCCCCTCTCGGGCCGGAAGCGTCGCGAATCACCCGACAATAAACCCTCGCCGAATCGGCGTGAAGGCTGATCGCGCGCAAAAATAAAGCCGGGCGAAAAGTCAATCGCCCGGCCTCAATATATGGTAGTAAATTTAGCTTTGGTTAATAGCGGTAGTGTTCCGGCTTGAACGGACCCTGCGGCGTGACACCGATATAGGCGGCCTGTTCACCCGACAGTTCGGTCAGGCGTGCGCCGAGCTTGTCGAGGTGCAGGCGCGCGACCTTCTCGTCGAGATGCTTGGGCAGGACATAGACCTGGTTCTGGTACTGCTCGCCCTTGGTGAACAGCTCGATCTGGGCCAGCACCTGGTTGGTGAAGGACGCCGACATGACGAAGCTCGGATGGCCGGTGGCGTTGCCGAGATTGAGCAGTCGGCCTTCCGACAGGAGGATCATCCGCTTGCCGTCCGGGAAGGTGATCATGTCGACCTGCGGCTTGACATTGGTCCACTTCAGATTGCGCAGCGACGCCACCTGGATCTCATTGTCGAAGTGGCCGATATTGCCGACGATCACCATGTCCTTCATCGACCGCATGTGGTCGAGGGTGACGACGTCCTTGTTGCCGGTGGTGGTGATGACGATGTCGGCGGTCGGAGCCGCGTCTTCCAGCGTCACCACTTCAAAACCGTCCATCGCCGCCTGCAGGGCGCAGATCGGATCGACCTCGGTGACCTTGACGCGGGCGCCCGCGCCCTTGAGCGAGGCGGACGAGCCCTTGCCGACATCGCCATAGCCGCAGACGACCGCGACCTTGCCGGCCATCATCGTGTCGGTGCCGCGACGGATGCCGTCGACCAGCGATTCCTTGCAGCCATATTTGTTGTCGAACTTCGACTTGGTGACGGAATCGTTGACGTTGATGGCGGGGAAGGGCAGCAGGCCCTTCTTCTGCAACTGGTAGAGCCGGTTGACGCCGGTGGTCGTCTCTTCGGTGACGCCGCGGATCGCGGCCTTCTGCTTGGTGAAGAAGCCGGGCGAAGCCTTCAGGCGCTTCTTGACCTGGGCGTAGAAGTATTCCTCTTCCTCGCTCTGCGGGTTGGACAGCACGTCCTCGCCTGCTTCGGCGCGGGCGCCGATCAGGATGTACATGGTGGCGTCGCCGCCATCGTCGAGGATCATGTTGGAGAGGCCGCCGTCGGCCCACTGGAAGATCCGGTCGGTGTAGTCCCAATACTGTTCGAGGCTCTCGCCCTTGACGGCGAAGACCGGAATGCCGGCCTCGGCGATGGCCGCGGCGGCGTGGTCCTGTGTCGAGAAGATGTTGCAGGAGGCCCAGCGGATGTCGGCACCGAGCGCCTTCAGCGTCTCGATCAGCACCGCGGTCTGGATGGTCATGTGCAGCGAGCCGGTGATACGCGCGCCCTTCAGCGGCTTCTTGGCGCCGAATTCCTCGCGGCAGGCGATCAGGCCCGGCATTTCGGTTTCGGCGATATCGAGTTCCTTCCGGCCCCAGCCGGCAAGCGAGATGTCGGCGACCACATAATCCTTGCTACCCGTCATGGTAGTACTCCCTGCGAATTGGTTATGCTGCGAATTGGTTGCGGATGCGCCCGCGCCGGTCGGCGCGTCGAAGGACGCGAATTGCCGGCCTGACTAGCAGATCGGGCTCAAGACGACAATGGGATATAAAGAAATCTTTATCCCTGCATGTCTCGCGAGCGTGCCTGGGCGCCGTCCGGGATCAGCATTCCTCGCCGAAGCGGGAGGCGACAAGCTGTTCAAGCGCGTCCATGACCTCCAGCGCTTCCGGCCCGCTGGCGGTGACGCGGATCGAGTAGCCCGGGCTGGCGGCCAGCATCATCAGGCCCATGATCGACGTGCCGCCCACCTTGACGCCGTCCTTCTCGACATGGACCGCGGCGTCGAAGCCGCTGGCAAGCTGGACGAATTTCGCCGATGCGCGTGCATGCAGGCCGCGTTGGTTGACGATCGGAAACTCCCGGACGATGTGGTCTTTTTCCGGGGATAGCGCGTTCATTTGCTGCTCAGAAGCTGGCTGGCGACGTTGATGTATTTGCGCCCGGCTGCCTGCGCCTCGTCGAGTGCGGCGGCCATATTGTCGCCCTTCCGGATCGAGGACAGCTTGATCAGCATCGGCAGGTTCATGCCGGCGATCACCTCGGTGCGGCCGGATTCCATCACCGAAATGGCGAGGTTTGACGGCGTGCCGCCGAACATATCGGTCAGCACGATGACACCAGCTCCGGTATCGACACGGGCCACGGCGTCGACGATGTCGCGGCGACGCTGTTCCATATCGTCGTCGGCCCCGATCGCCACGGTTTCGAAATTGTCTTGTGGCCCGACGACATGTTCGACGGCATGTCGGAACTCGGTGGCCAGTTGACCGTGCGTTACAAGCACGAGTCCGATCATTCTATGGTGGCTCCCGTCATCGCCGCTTCACAGGCGCATTTTATGCTCGCCAGCCATTCCAGGCGGCGGGAGCGCTATCTTGTCGACGCGCGGCCCGTTGACAAGCCCAAAATTGCGCCGGCCCATGCCATTTTGACGCATTGCAGCAAAAAAGCCGAGGCGGATCACAAAAAAGGCGCGATGGAGAGCCGCGCCATAATGGCCGGCAAGGCCGTGGCGGCGTTGCGCTCCGCGAGGTCGATGCGCGGAACCGGGCAGCCGGCGACCGGCTCGCTGATTTCGTCCTGGAAGCGGGCCATTTCTGCCTTCGGCACCAACCGCACATGCAAGTCGATCACGCCGCCCTGTTCGAATGGCAGCGGGCGCGGCATGAACCCTGGCACCTCGGCGAGACCGGCGATGGTCGCCGGCACGCGGCAGACCAGCCTCCCGGCGTGGGCCGAGGCAAGCAGCCTGTCGTCGCCGATCAGCCGCGAGAACAGCGCGCGCGTCCGGCAATGATCCAGCAGCGTCAGTGCCAGCGTCGTCTTGCCGGTGCCGGACGGCCCGGTGATGAGGACGCCGCGATCGCCGATCAGGATCGCGGTTCCGTGGATGTTTTCAGGCTGCGCGGCGGGTTCGGGCATGGTTATGTCAGGGTCAAAGGTCAGCCTTCGGCCGGCAGCGTCACGACAAAGCGCGCGCCCTTGATCTCGCCGGGCTTGGTGCCGGGGATGTTCTCGGCGGTCAGCGTGCCGCCATGGGCCTCGACGATCTGCCTGGAGATCGACAGGCCAAGGCCCGAATTCTGGCCGAACGCCTCGCCCGCCGGCCGGTCGGTGTAGAAGCGTTCGAAGATGCGGTCGATGTTGTCGGCGCGTATGCCGGGACCATTGTCGTCGACGGTCAGGATGTTGAATTTGCCGGCGCGTGCCAGCGACAGGCTGATGTGACCATGGTCCTCGGGAACGAAGGAGCGGGCATTCTCGATCAGGTTGGTGACGACCTGGCCGATGCGCAGATCGTGGCCGGCGACGAAATAGCCTTTGACGCCCTGCGGCAGTTTGGCGACCTTGAGTTCGATCTCGACAGCCTTCTTGTTGCGCGTGGTCTCGCGCGACACGGCGACGAGGTCGGTGATGAATTTCTTCAGGTCCACCGTCCCGGCATCCTCACGCGCCAGCTCGGCGTCGAGACGGGAGGCGTCGGAAATATCGGTGATCAGCCGGTCCAGCCGGCGCACGTCATGCTGGATGATGTCCATCAGCCGGCTGCGCGAATTGTCGTTCTTGGCCAGCGGCAAGGTTTCCACGGCGCTGCGCAGCGAGGTCAGCGGGTTCTTCAATTCGTGCGACACATCGGCGGCGAAGCTTTCGATCGCCTCGATGCGCGCATAGAGCGCGTTGGTCATGTCGCGCACGGCGACCGAGAGATTGCCGATCTCGTCCTGGCGGTCGGAAAAGTCGGGGATTTCCTCGCGGCTCTTGACGCCGCGCCGGACCCGCACCGCCGCCGCCGACAGCCGGCGCAGCGGATTGGCGATGGTCGAGGCCAAAAGCATCGACAGGATGGCGGTGACCAGGGCCGCGATGCCGAAGACGCGCAGGATCGCCTTGCGCTCCGCGGCGACGATCTTGTCGATGTCGCCGCCTTCGGTCGACAGCATCAGCACGCCGAGAACGGCACGGAAGCGCTGGATCGGCACCGCCACGGACACGATCTGCTCGCCCTGCTCCGAGACGCGCACGATGGTCGACGGGCTGCCGGTCAGCGCCTTGACCACTTCCGGGAAGGCGGCGCCATTGCCGCCCGGCTGCTCGTGATAGACCGGCAGGTCGGTGTTGCGGAAGAAGTCGAAGATGAACTTCTGGACACGCTCGACAAGGTCGGGCTCTTCCTCCTCGACCGGTGGCAGATCGTAGCGCAGGATCTGGCCGCGCGAATAGAGGTGGCGCGAATCGAGCAGCAGATTGGCGTCGCGGTCATAGATGCGGGCCCGCGTGCGGGTTGGCGAGATCAGCCGCCGCAGCACCGGCGCGACACGTTCGGGATTGATCGGGAAATCGAGATTGTCGAGTTGATCCGAGCCCGGCCCCAGGCTTTCGCCGGCCTGCAGCTCAAGCAGCTTTTCCGGGTCGATGCTGATCGAATCCGTCTCGACCGTCGCCGACGCCGCGATCGCGCCGGCGATGATCTCGCCCTGCGTCATCAGGCTTTCGACGCGGGCATCGATCAGCCCGTCGCGGAAGGTGTTGAGGTAGAGGATGCCGGTGACCAGGACAGCCAGGCCGGCAAGGTTGAGGAACAGGATGCGCCGCGTCAGGCTGGAAAAGATGTGGTGGCCGAGGAAGCGGCGCATCGGCACCGTGATCTTCGAGACGAAGGACGGCATGATGCGCGACGGCCGCCTGGCGCCCGTCGGTCTTGTTCGCTGTGCTTCCACTGCCATCGAATAGCAGTTCCCTGCTTAGTCTTCGGTTTGACGCATGCCGCAGCCCCAAAACCGGGACCGCTTTTGCTGGACATACATCAAATTACGCTTCGCGGAACCGGTATCCGACTCCGTAAAGGGTTTCGATCATTTCGAAGTCGTCGTCGACGGCCTTGAACTTCTTGCGCAGCCGCTTGATGTGGCTGTCGATCGTGCGGTCATCGACATAGACCTGCTCATCATAGGCCGAATCCATCAGCGCATCACGGCTTTTTACGACACCGGGGCGCTGCGCCAGCGAATGCAGGATCAGGAATTCGGTGACGGTGAGCGTCACCGGCTCGCCCTTCCAGGTGCAGGTGTGGCGCTCCTGGTCCATGACGAGCTGGCCGCGCTCGAGCGAGCGGGCCTGCTGGCTGGGCGCCTTTGCCGCGGCCTCGCGGGTGCTGGCGCGGCGCAGCACGGCGCGCACCCGCTCGACAAGAAGGCGCTGCGAGAACGGTTTGCGGATGAAATCGTCGGCGCCCATCTTGAGCCCGAACAATTCATCGATCTCGTCGTCCTTGGAGGTCAGGAAGATCACTGGCAGGTCGGACTTCTGGCGCATCCGGCGCAAGAGCTCCATGCCGTCCATGCGCGGCATCTTGATGTCGAGGATGGCAAGATTCGGCGGACGCGCCGCCAGGCCTTCCAGCGCGGACGCACCATCCGTGTAGGTCTCGACGCGATATCCCTCGGATTCGAGGGCGATCGACACCGACGTCAGAATGTTGCGGTCGTCATCGACAAGCGCGATTGTTGCCATTTCAAGCGGCTCCCTCATGAGCTGTCCCTTCTTTCTAGAGAAGGGGCTTTTGCAGGACAAATTAGGTACAAAATGTGGCATAGGCCTTGTCCGCTGTCACGCGCGGGGTGCCGCAGGCCACAAATCCTACCTCGACATGGATTCGACGAACAAACATCGCCAATCCTTTGGGCAACCGTGTAACTT
>NZ_PNOT02000003.1 GCF_002879535.1 Mesorhizobium intechi | reverse complement strand
GTGTTCTGCATCGTTGTCATCCTGACCCAGCTGGCCGGCGAGCATTTGCGCCGGCGCGGACATCAGGCGCTCGGGGTGCTGCTGGCGACAAAACTGGCGCTGCTCGTCATCGGCGCGGCGCTAGCGATCCGCTTTGGCCCCTTCGCCAGCGGCGACAGCGTGGCGGCGATCGTCACGGGCATGGTGCTGGTCGCCGCGATGGCGATCCAGAATGCGGTGCACCGGGTCCATCTGCCGGCAGCGCCGCCCTCGACGCTGATGACCGGAACCACCACCCAGATCATGATCGACCTCGCCGATCTCATCGGCGGCACGGCCCCGGAGACCCGCCCGGCGCTCATTGCCCGCCTGCGGCGCATGGCGGCGGCCGTCGCCGTGTTCGCCGCCGGCTGCGCGGCAGCCGCGCTCGGCTTTGCCTATGCCAATGTGTGGTGCTTCGTCGTGCCGCCGGTGATCGCGCTCGCCGCGCTGCTGCTGCGGCTGTCCGCGCCGGACGGGAAAGCCGGGTAGTTCTAGTCTCGGTCTTCGTCCGTCCAGATCAGGCGCAGCAGGCGCAGCAGCGTCGCCCGCTCCTTCTTCGTCAGCCTTTGCAGAAACCTGTCCTCGTGCCGGCGGACCTGTCGCCGCCAGCCCTGCATGGCCTGTCTGGCTGCCGTGGTCAGGGTCAGCATCCGCACGCGCCTGTCCTCGGCATGGTCGTCGCGCTCGACCAGCCCACGCTCTTCCAGTTCTGCCAGCAACGGCGCCATATTGGCGCTCTTCATGCCGAGCAGACGGCACAGTTCCGCGGCGCGGATGCCAGGCCGCTCATCGATCAGCGCCAGCATGCCATAGGTGACCGGGCGCAGGCCCGCATCGGCCAGCTCGACCGCGAAATCGTTGAGCGCGAAAGCCGAGGCACGCTTGAGGTTGTAGCCGATCTGCGCATCGAGCGCATTGTCGGACATTTCTGGCACGGTGCGAGGCTGGGTTTCGTCCATGCCAACCGATCGCCGCGATGCCGGCTCTTGTCAAGCGAAAAAGACTATGCGACATAGCAATCGAGATAGCTATACTCCATAGCAATTGCCCTTGACTATGATGGAGCGGGAGGAGACTGACCATGACCGATGAGACCGTTGCTTTCGATGTCGAGAACGGCATTGCCTGGGTGCGCTTCAACCGTCCGGACAAGCGCAATTGCATGAACCCGACGCTCAACCGACGCATGATGGAGGTTCTCGACGAGCTCGAATACCGCGCCGATGTCGGCGTGCTCGTGCTGTCGGGCACGGGCAGCGCCTGGTCGGCGGGCATGGACCTGAAGGAATATTTCCGCGAGACCGAAGCCAAGGGGCTCGGCGCCGTCCGCAAGGCGCAATCGGAAGCCTATGGCTGGTGGCGGCGCCTGCGCTGGTACGGCAAGCCGACCATCGCCATGGTCAATGGCTGGTGCTTCGGCGGCGGCTATGGCCCGCTCTTCGCCTGCGACCTCGCCTTCGCCGCCGACGAGGCGCAGTTCGCTCTGTCCGAGATCAACTGGGGCATCCTGCCCGGCGGCGGCGCCACCAAGGTGGTGGTCGACCTGCTGTCGATGCGTGACGCCATGTACCACGCACTGACCGGCGAACTCATCGACGGCAGGAAGGCCGCCGCCTGGAAGCTGGTCAATGAAAGCCTGCCGCTGGCGGACCTGAAGGCGCGTGTCACCGAGGTCGCCAACATCCTTCTGAAGAAGAACCCGATCGCGCTGAAGGCGACCAAGGACGCAATCCGCCGTGTCGGCGAAATGACCTACGACAATGCCGAGGACTATCTGGTCCGCGCCCAGGAGGCGGCCAACTCGCACGACAATGAGGGCCGCAAGGAAGGCATCCGCCAGTTCATCGATGAAAAGAGCTACAAGCCGGGCCTCGGCGCTTACGACAAGGCCAGATGACGCGATAAGCCAACGACGCGAGCCACCGACGCAATCTGGGAGGAGATGCGCATGCCGGCCTTGACGACTTCAGACCCGGTGGCCCTGCATGCCGGCGCGCAGCCGGACCGTGTCGCCTGCGTCGACCTGGCCTCCGGCCGGCGCTGGACCTATGCCGCGCTTGACGAAACCATCCAGCGCACTGTGCGCGTTCTCGAAACCGGCTACGGCATCAGGCCCGGGCAACGGATCGCCACGCTGGCCCGCAACAGCGCCGATCTCCTGATCCTGCAGCACGCCGCGATGCGGCTCGGCGCCATCTTCGTGCCGGTCAACTGGCGGCTCGCCGGTGCCGAACAGCAGGCGATCCTTGCCGATTGCGATCCAGCGCTGCTGTTGCATGACGCCACCGTGCAGACGGCATTGCCCAGGGGCTGCATCCCCGTCGATGTCGCTGCTTTCGCGGTGGCGGTCGAGGCAGAGACGCCGGCGCCGCGCCGACCCCTGCCCGCCGACGATGCGCCCTCGATCATCCTCTACACATCGGGCACGTCGGGCCGGCCGAAGGGCGTCATCGTCACCGAGCGCAATGCCTTCGCCACGGCGGTCAATTTCGGCGTGCTGGGCCGCGTCGGCAATGCCAGCATCTTCCTCTGCGATGCGCCGATGTTCCATGTCATCGGCCTCATTACCAGCCTGCGTCCGCCGCTGCTTCAGGGCGGCACCGTGCTGATCTCGCCTGGCTTCGATGCCGGCGCCACCAATCGCCGCCTCGCCGATCCGGCCCTTGGCGTCACCCATTATTTCTGCGTGCCGCAGATGGCCAGGATGCTGCGCGACCACCCCGACTTCACGCCGGCGCGCTGGACCTCGCTCACCGCCATCTTCACCGGGGGCGCGCCAAACCCGGCCACGGACATCCGCTGGTGGCTGGCCCAGGGCGTGCGCATGGCCGACGGCTTCGGCATGACGGAGGCGGGCACGGTGCTTGGCATGCCGGTCGAGGCCGGCCGCATCGCCGGCAAGGCAGGCTCGGCCGGCCTGCCGGCGCCGACGATCGGCCTGCGCCTCGTCGACGACAATGGCGGCGACGTTGCGGCCGGCGAGCCAGGCGAGATATGGCTGTCCGGGCCTTCGATCACACCTGGCTACTGGAACCGGCCGGAAGAGACCGAACGCGCCTTTACCGCCGATGGCTGGTTCCGCACCGGCGACATCGCGCGGCGCGATGAGGAAGGCTTCGTCACCCTCGTCGACCGTCGCAAGGATATGTTCATCTCCGGCGGCGAGAACGTCTATCCCGTCGAAATCGAAACCGTGTTGCTCGACCATCCCGGCATCGCCGAAGCCGCCGTGATCGGCGTCGCCGACGCGCGCTGGGGCGAAGTCGGGCGCGCCTTCATCGTGATGAAACCCGGATACATCGTCGATCCGGCCGATCTGGCGGACCATTGCGGCGCCCGCATCGCCCGCTTCAAGGTACCGAAAGAGTTCCTTGTCACCGATACGCTGCCGCGCACCGCATCCGGCAAGATCCAGAAACACATTTTGCGTGCGTGGACAGCACCGGTCCGCAAGCAGGTCTGAGGCAGACGGCGGTCAGCCGGCGGAACCGGCGCGGAAAAACGCCACCGCCGCAGCGACGATTTCCGCATTGTCCTTCGCCACCCTTCCATCGGCCAGCGTCTTGCCGTCTTCCAGCCCGACCCTCGTCGACCACCGCTTTTGGCGCGCCAGCTCGACGAACGACCAGACGGTGGCGTCGACGCCGTGAAGCAGGATCGGCCGCCGCACTTCGGCGTGCTCGAGCACGGCGGCGATGCCGTTTGCCTCGGCGAGTGCTGAGGCAAGGTCCGGTATGTCGATCTCGATCAGGATGCGCAGCACCCGGTCGTGATCGGCGAGCGCCACGAACCGCTCGGCGTCCTCTATCGTGGCGAGCCCGGCCTCGATGCCCACGCCGCGCTGGCGCAGCAGCTCCATCACGGCCGGCGCGTCGGCCTCGGAGAGATTGACCGAGGCGTAGTCGGGCAACTCGCGCCAGGCGGCGATCGCCGCGCGGGTGCGCGCGACATCGTTCTCGATCCATGCGCCGGTCGACACTCCGGCCAGCGTGCCTGGGCAGGCCCCGCGCACGGCCAGCACCGTCGCATCGACGGCGGTCAGGCTTTCGTGCCCGTCGGCGCCGCGCGGATGGATGTGCAGTTCGGCCGCACCGGCCGCCACGCAAGCGGCGGCGTCGCTGGCCATGGCCTGCGCCGTCAGCGGCAGCTTCGGGTGAAAGTCGCGCGGACGGGCGCCGTTGATGCAGGCCTGGACAATCATCAATGTCAACCTCGGACAAGAGAGGTGGCAGTCTACCGTCGCCGCAGTACAAGGCAAAGAGTTGGGAGACGTCACTCCTGACAGGCGGCCGAAGAAGCGGACATCTCGCCCACGTCGGGGAGTTGGCCGTTTCACGGGCCGCGCTTATCCGGCCATTCCTCGGCATTTGAATAAAAACCGGCTGTGGATATTTACCCCACATTCCGCCGGGCCGGCCAAGATAAATTAGGGCGGGATCATGGAGGGAACCATTGACCAGCGATTTCTCAGCCGCCCGCATCCATCTCGAACGCGCTTATCACTACCTGCGCGGCAATGACGAGACGAGCCGCTCGGCATGCGAGGCCCTCGACCTCCTGATCGAGACGGTGGCGGAAGCCCAGCACAGGCGACCCGAGACCGGCGTGCTGGAATTTCCGCAAGCGATGGTGCGGCAACTCTGACTAGGACGCCTTGCGGGCCGGTGACGAAGCCACCGGCCCGGTGGCGCGCGCGACAATCCGCTCCAGCGGCTCGGGCCGGTGCAGCAGGAAACCCTGGCCGAAATCGACGCCCATCGCCTGCAGGATGCCGAGCGTCTCGGCTTGCTCGATCTTCTCGGCCACGACGGCGCAGCCGACGCTGCGGGCAATGCCTGATATGGCTGAGACGATCTCGCGGTCGAAGCGGCTCTCGGCCATGTGCTCGATGAAGGACCCATCGATCTTGATGGCATCGACCGGAAAGCGCCTGAGATATTCGAACGAGCTCATGCCGGCGCCGAAATCGTCGAGGCTGACCTTGCAGCGCCGCTCGCGCGCCTTGCGCACGAACGTCTCGGCGGCGTCGAAATTGGTGACGGCGGCGGTTTCCGTGATCTCGAAGCCGATGCCGGAATGCGGCGTGCCTGTCTCCTCGATGATGCTGTCGACAAAGTCCCACAGTCCGGGATCGCTCAGCGTCTGCGCCGACAGGTTGAAGCCGAGCGTGATCGCGCCGGACTTCATCGCCGCGCCATGCCGCGACAGCGCGGTGCGGATGATCCAGCGATCGAGCCTGGCGGCCATGCCGAAGCGCTCCGCCGCCGGGATGAATTCGCTGGGCGGAATGAGCTTGCCGCCGCGTCCGGCAAGCCGCGCCAGCACCTCGACATGGCGGTTCTCCTGCCAGGGCCGGCCCAGCCGGTGGATCTCCTGGCCGAACAGTTTCAGCCTTCCGTCCTCCATGGCGTCGACCGTGTCGGCGGCGAGCCGCGCCGCGTTGAGGCCGCCGGAATTGGCCTCGCCCGAAAACACCGCGAAGCGGTCGCGCCCGGCGGCCTTTGCCGCGTAGCAGGCATCGTCGGCGCAGGCCAGCGCATCAGCAACCGTGGTGACCCGGTCGTTGACGATGGCGATGCCGATGCTTGCCGCGAGCCGCCGCGCGGTCGCGGCAACGCCGAGATCGGCGCCGCGCACGGCCGCCAGTATGGCTCCGGCCAGCCGCTCCGCCTGCGCCACGTCGCAATGCGGCACCAGCAGGGCGAACTCGTCGCCACCGAGCCGTGCCGCGTGCGCCGATGACGGCAGGCAGCTGCCAATGCCCGCCGCCACGCTCTTCAGCGCCAGGTCGCCGGCGGCGTGGCCAGCGAAGTCGTTGAGCGCCTTGAAGTAGTCGAGATCGACGTAGAACACCGCCAGCGGCACCCCTGTGGCGATGTGATCGGCAAGCAGCCTGTCGAAGGCGGAGCGGTTCCACAAGCCGGTCAGCGCGTCGTGGCGGGCGGCAAAGGCAAGCTCCTGTTCGCGCAGCTTGTCCTCGGTGATGTCGCGCACCGTGCCGAGGACCTGGCCGGCGGCGCCCGCGGCGGCGACGAAGCGCACCAGCGATTCGACATGGCGTATCTCGCCGTCGCGTTTGACGATGCGGTATTGCCAGGCGGTAACGCCGCTCGAGCCGGGCGACGGCTGGTGGGCACGCTCGGTGGCTTCCTTGTCGTCGGGATGCAGGAAACTGTGCCAGAGGTCGGCCGGCACCTCGTCGGTATCGGCGACGACGCCGAAAATCTCCCTGGTGCGGGCGTCCCAATAGCTCGTGTGGGTGGCGATGTCGTAGTGCCAGATTCCGGTGCCGCTGGCGGCGAGCGCCAGGCGGAAGCGCATGGTGACCTGTTCGAGCGCGGCCTCGGCCGCCTTCTGCTTCGAAATGTCGGTCTGAACGCCCATCAGCCGCAGCGGTTGGCCGTCCGCGCCGCGTTCGACGATGCCGCCGCGGTCGAGTACCCATACCCAGTGACCCAGCTTGTGCTTCAGCCTGAGTTCGGTCTCGATGGCATCGGTCAGCCCGGCAATGTGGCGGTCGCCGCTGGCCAGCGCCCGCTCGCGGTCGTCGGGATGGGTAAGCTGCAGCCACAGGTCGCTGGTGTTGGCGAGTTCATCTTCCTCATAGCCCAGCATTCGCGCCCAGGTCGACGAATAGAAGCACTCGCCCGTGCGAAGATCCCAGTCCCAGACGCCAAGATGGGCCCGCTCAAGGGCCTTGGCCCAGAACGCTCCATTACGACTTTTCTTGCCCTGACGCGCCATCGTCGGTTTTCGCCTGCTCCACCTGCGGGCAATCTGCGACAAAACCAGAGAAGAAACAGTTACCGGGACGCGGCAGGCATGCCTCCCCGCCTGCAATATTTCGCGGCGCGCGCCTTTCGATTGGCCGGCAAGAACCGGAGTTTTGCGCTCCCCCGATGGTTCTAGGGATGGCTCAGGTCATCGCCCGGACCGATCCGCCGATGACCCAGCCAAATACGAAAGGACGCTCCCAATGACCAAACAGGAAGACAACAAGGCCGCCGTCGTCAGGTGGTTCACCGACTTCTGGGGTGAAACCTGCGATCTGTCCGTCGTCGACGACATCGCCGCGCCCGACATGCTGCTCAAATATTCGCTGCATGAGCCGCGCCGGGGCCGCGACGACATCAAGGCCTTCATGACCGATTTCCGCGCCGCGTTCCCGGATCTCAACTTCTGGGCCACCGCCGATCTCATCGCCGAGGGCGACTACGTCGTCGGCCAGTGGGAGGGCGGCGGCACGCATACCGGCCCGGCTTTCGGTGATTTCCTCGCCGGTTCGCTGCCCGCCGCCACCGGCCGCGCCATGCGCTTCACCGGCACCACGGTGCTGAAGGTGGTCGACGGCAAGATCGTCGAGGAGATCGGCCTCGACGACGGCGTGGCGGCACTGACGCAGCTCGGCCTGATCAGGGCCGCTTGAGGCGGCCCGAGGAACGATCGTTTCTGGCCAGGCGGCGTGATCGCCGCCTGGCCTCATTGCTTACTGGCTCGGCGCCATCGTGTGTTCGCACGACACTTTCGGATTCATGTCGGCGAAGGTGCCCGCCGGGTTGCCCTTCCAGGCCCAGACATGCAGTTCGTAGAATTCTCCAAGGCCATAGCGGTTGGGCGCGCTGTTGAAGTTGAACAGCTGTCCTTCCAGTGACGCAGGCCCCTTCGAGGTGATGTATTCGACCGCCACCAGTCTAAGCGTTCCATCGGCCATCGGCTCGTACATCACGGCCTCGGGACGGGCGATGTCTATCTTTTCGTCCTTCAGATACTGGCCGTTGACGTAGTGGATGCCCATGGCGCCGCCGCTGATGCCGCTGGCGCAGGGAATGGGCGCGTAGCCCTCGGCCGTCGCCGCCTTGACGTCCAGGAACCGGCTGTTGGCCGCCCGTACCTTCTCGGCCAGCGGATTGGGTCCGGATACGGCTTCAACCGCTTCCTGATGCGCCTGCGCGAACGAGGTGCAGACGGCCAGCATGGCCCCCGCCATGACGTGCCTGTTGCGAAGATTTGATATCATGTCCATTCCATTCTTCTTGAAAAAGCACAGCCGCCCGGCCGGCGAAAATACGGCGGCCCGACAGGCAAGCGCTGTGGCTGTTGTTGCTTGAGGATCCCGAAATCGATGCGAGGAACGCCGGTAGGATCATCCCTTCGGCAGATACGGGATCGTTCCGGCCAGATCGGTATCGTCGATCAGCTGGAAGCGGCTGTCGCTGCCGCCCTGACGCGCCGAAACGAAAGGCGCATAGGCCGGATCGTTGGTGAAGGCGCGCGCCGCCGCTTCCGACGGGAACGCCATCAAGGCGATCAGCGTGGTCTCGAGCGGCTTGCCTTCAAGCGTCTTCACATTGCCGCTGCGCGACAGATATTTGCCGCCATGCTTGTGGACGATGTCGTGCACCGAGGCGGCGTAGGCTGGCACCCATTTCGGGTCCTTCATCTTGATGTCCGCGATTACGTAAGCAGTCATGGTCATCTCCTGGTTGCGGCGCACAGGGTTATCCCGTGCAACCGGCCAAAGAGCTCGCATGGCCGGCCCCTCGCCAACCAGTCCGCGATCTGTACTGGGGCGGTACAGTTTCCGTACTGGCCGCTTCATTCATGAAGGCCTAATGTTCGGTCCAGCTTCGGGGGAGGAGCACCGATCATGGCCCAGCACGGATACAAGCAGTTTTGCCCGCTATCGATGGCCGCCGAGGTGCTGTGCACCCGCTGGACCATGGTGCTGATGCGCGAATTGGTGGCGGGTTCGACCCGTTTCAACGACCTGCGCCGCGGCGTCCCCAAAATGTCGCCGACCCTTCTTTCGCAACGGTTGAAGGAGCTCGAGCTGGCGGGGATCGTCGAGCGAAAGGAGGTGGCTGGCGAGAAAGCGATCTTCGACTATCGGTTGACCGAGGCCGGCCGCGATTTGCGCCCCGTCGTCGAGGCGATGGGTTTTTGGGGACAGAAATGGGTCGAGTCCCGGCTGTCGCTCAAGAACCTCGATCCGTCGCTGCTGATGTGGGACATGCGGCGCAATCTGAACCCCTCGCCGCTCCCCGAAGGACGCACGGTGATACAATTTCTGTATCAGGATCTGCCGGCGTCCAAGCGATCGTGGTGGCTGATCGTCGAAAAGCACGGCGAGGTCGACCTGTGCTGGTACGATCCCGGCTTCGATGTCGACCTCTACGTCTCCACCGACCTGCACACGATGACGGCAATCTGGATGGGGCTGCTGACCGTCGAGAAGGCCGGCGCGAAGGTTTCCCTGACTGGCGACCAGACTATCGGCAAGAAGATGCAGACCTGGCTCGGGCTCAGCCCGTTCGCGGCGGAGCCCAAGCGCGCGGCATAGGAGCGCGGGAGCATTTGGCAGGAAACGGGTGGCGGGGCCGTCTTCCAGCGTCTTCAATGCGGCATGTTCATCACTCTCGCCAAAGACCTCGAATCGACGCCGCTGCCGGTCGCTGATGACCCGCGCTGGGCGCGCATCGTCGCGCGCGACAAATCGGCGGACGGCGAGTTCTGGTATTCGGTGGCGACGACCGGCGTCTATTGCCGGCCCTCCTGCCCGTCGCGGCGCGCCAACCCCGCCAATGTGCAACTGCACGCCACGCTGGCTCAGGCGAAGGCAACCGGCTTTCGCGCCTGCCGGCGCTGCAAGCCGGATGGCCCTTCTCTGGAGGCCGGCAATGCCGCGATGGTCGCCGATGCCTGCCGCAGGATCGAACAGAGCGAGGGAGAGCCATCGCTCGCGGAACTGGCTGATGCCGCCGGCCGCAGCGCCGGCTATTTCCACCGCGTCTTCAAGGCGATCATCGGGCTGACGCCGAAGGACTATGCCGCCGCGCATCGTGCCGCCCGGGTCCGCCAGGGTCTCGAGGACGGCGCCAGCGTCACAGTGGCGATCTACGATGCCGGCTTCAATTCGAGCGGGCGCTTCTACGAGAAATCCACCGGCATGCTCGGCATGACGCCGACGCGCTACCGTGCCGGCGGCGCCAATGAGGACATACGCTTCGCCGTCGGCGAGACCACGCTCGGCGCCATACTGGTCGCGTCGAGCCGCAGGGGCGTCGCCTCGATCCTGCTCGGTGACGATCCAGACGCGCTGGTTCGCGACCTGCAGGACCGTTTCCCCAAGGCGCGGCTGATCGGCGCCGACCACGATTACGAGGCACTGGTCGCCCGCGTCGTCGGATTCGTCGAGGCCCCACGGCTCGGCCTCGACCTGCCGCTCGACGTGCGCGGCACTGCTTTCCAGCAGCGCGTCTGGCAGGCCTTGCAGGACATCCCGGTCGGCGGCACGGTTTCCTATGCGGAGATCGCCGAGCGCGTCGGCTCGCCGAAGGCAACCCGCGCCATTGCCGCCGCCTGCGCGGCCAACGCCCATGCGGTCGCGATTCCCTGCCACCGCGTGATCCGCAAGGACGGCGCCCTGTCCGGCTACGCCTGGGGCGCCGAGCGCAAGCGTGCGCTGCTCGACCGCGAGGCCGGCAAGCCAGCGAAGGCCGCCGACACGGCCTACCGGTCTTCGCGGGCCTGACGACCGGCGATGCGCGCGATGGCAAGGTCTTCCGCCGCCGGTGCGAACATCGAGATCGCCAACGGTGCTGCCATCGACGCGAAGTCACAGGTCCTGGCCGCCATCGGCAGGCTTGTCGCCGATGGCAAGGCGGAGTGGCGCCGCACCGCGACCGGCGAGATCGAACTGCGGTTGTCGAGCGGCGAACTATTCGTGCTTGGCGAGGTCGCTGTCACGCGTGTCGCCTGAAGCACTCATCTCGGCATCCTTGTCCTCGAACGCGACGATTTGAATTTGAAAGCAAGCATCGGAGTGAGGGACGCAAGGCACGCGACTAGGGTTCAGGCACGGACACAGGAGCAAAGACAATGACCCCGATGCAAACCCACATGCCAACGACAGCCCGCAATCCCGCACCTCTCGACACCATCTCCTACGCCGTCGGCCAATCCGCGATCGGCAAGATCCTGGCGGCGCGCGGCCCCGTCGGCGTCTGCGCCATCCTGATCGGCTCCGACGCCGAGGCGCTGGAGCAGGACCTTGCCGCGCGCTTCCCCGGCAAGGTGGTGGTCGACGACAAGGCCGCCCTGCGCGGCGATCTCGCGGCGATAGCCCGCTTCATCGAAACGCCCGGCGCCGGCCTCGACCTGCCGCTCGATATGAGCCACGGCACGCCGTTCCAGCAAAGGGTGTGGGAGGTGCTGCGCGCCATTCCCTGCGGCGCCACCACTACGTACACCGCGCTTGCCCGGCGCCTTGGCCAGCCGAACGGCGCGCGTGCCGTGGCGACCGCCTGTGCCGCCAACGCCATCGCGCTCGGCATACCCTGCCACCGCGTGGTCCGCGCCGACGGCACGCTGTCGGGCTACCGCTGGGGCAGCGAACGCAAGCGCGCGCTGCTCGACAAGGAGGCCGCGATATGAACGCCCACGCCAAGGTCGCCACAGCGGCGGTGGAAGCCGCCGAGACACGCATCGCCGGATACGAATGGCCAACCCTTGCCGCCGAGCTCGACGGCTTCGGCTGCGCGGTGATGGAAAAGCTGCTCTTGCCCGAAGAGTGCCGGCAGATCGCCGGCCTCTACCCCCAGGAACAGCATTTCCGCAGCCACGTCCACATGGCCAGGCACGGTTTCGGCAAGGGCGAATACCGCTACTTCCGCTATCCCTTGCCGGACCTGCTCGGTGGGTTGCGCAGCGCGCTCTATCCCAGGCTGGCCGAGGTCGCCAACCGCTGGAACGAGCGCATGGCGATCCCCTCGCGCTATCCCGCCACGCATGTCGAATTTCTGGAACAATGCCATGCCGCCGGCCAGGTCAGGCCGACACCGCTTTTGCTGCAATATGTCCCCGGCGACTTCAACTGCCTGCACCAGGACCTCTATGGCGATCTCGCCTTTCCCCTGCAGGTGGCGATCCTGCTCTCCGAACCGGGCGAGGATTTCACCGGCGGTGAATTCGCGCTGACCGAACAGCGGCCGCGCATGCAGAGCCGGGTCGAGGTGGTGCCGTTGCGCCAGGGCGATGCGGTCGCCTTCGCCGTCCACAACCGGCCGGTGCAAGGAACGAAGGGCAACTACCGCGTCAACCTGCGCCACGGCGTCAGCCGCCTGCGCTCAGGCATGCGCCACACGGTCGGCATCATCTTTCACGATGCGAAGTGAGCGTTCCTTCCTTCTCCGCTTGAGAAGGAAGGAACGCGATTCATTCCGCATCGGCAGCCACCATCTCCAGCACCCACGGGCAGGCATAATAGTCGGCAATGCGGTCAATGACGCCACCGTCGGTATGGATGCGCACGAAATAGGCTGGCCGCCAGCCCTCGCCACGCAGCCTGTCGACGACCAGCATGGCCTCCCCTTCGATCGTATCCGGACGCATGCGCCAGGGCTCGCCGCGCTCATACTCGACGAAATAGGGCGACTGGGAGAGCAGGCCATTGTAGCAGTCCGAGACCCGCAGCCGGGCGTCGGCGCTGGTCAGCGCCCGCACCCCGTCCCAGTCCCTGGCATTGAAGAGCTCGACATAGCGGCTCAGCAGCCGCTCCAGTTCGGGATCGTGCGCGGGCGCCGCGACCGGTTGCAACGGCAAGGCGGCGAGCTTGGCCCGGCCGCGATTGAGCGCCGACTTGACGCCGCCCGATGTCGAGCCGACCAGGCCGGCAATCTCCTCCAGCGAATGGTCGAAGACATCCTTGAGCAGCACGCAGGCGCGCTCCTTCGGCGGCAGGTGCACCACCAGCCGTTCGATGGCGCGCCCGGCGCCCGGACCAGCGGGCTCGACCGGCAGCACGATCTCATCGCTGGCATAGCCAGCTTCGGCCTTGAGCCGCGTGCGACGGTTGCGGATGAAGTCGATGCACCTGTTATGGGCGATGCGGAACAGCCACGGCCGCAGCGCCTGCGCATCGTCGAGCAGCCCGATCTTGCGATAGGCCTCGAACAGCGCCTCCTGCATGATGTCCTCGCCGTCGAGAGCCGAGCCCGTCATGCGCGCGCAATAGCGGTGGAGGCGGACGCGCAGATGCGAGACCGTCTCCAGGAACGCCCTGTAGCGCAGGTCGAACAGGCCCTCGGGGTCGCGGCGCGGCTCGCTGCCTTGCCTTGTCTCAGGGGAATTGCGGATCTGCTGGTTCATCGCGGCACGTCGCTCAGCATCACCGCAGCATCGCGCAGGCGCCGTGCATCCACAAGCACGAAGTGCGACACGGTCGGACCGACCATGCCTACGCCGCCTTGTCGCCGGCAACCTTGCCGTTGGCGGCATTGTCACCGACATCCGGCAGTCCAAGCCTCGGCCGCACCCAGGCGGCGAGGCGGCCGATCGCGTCGTCGGCTTCCGGCGCCCGGCCGGCCATCATCTGGAAGGAGTGCAGCATGTCCTCGAAGACGTCGAGACGCGTCTCGACGCCAGCCTGCCGCGCGCGCTCGGCGAACATGCGGCTTTCGTCGACCAGCGTCTCGTCGGCGCCGGCCTGCAGGAAGACGGGCGGAAAGCCGCTCAAATCGGCATAGAGCGGGCTGACCTCCGGATCCAGCCGGTCGCGGTCGCCGATGAAGTTGGTCACCAGCCAGTCGACGCCGCCCTTTGCGAAGAATGGATCCTTTTCGCGATGGGTTTCATAGCTGGCAGCGGTCAGCGCCATGTCGAACCAGCCGGAGATGATCAGCGTGGCGGCCGGCAGCGGCCGCCCCTGCGCGCGCAGCCGCTGCAGGACGCCATAGGTCAGCACCGCGCCGCAGGAATCCGCGGCGAGCGCGATCCGCCCGGTGTCGAAGCCCTGGTCGATGAGCCAGTTCCAGGCGGCCATCGCCGCATCGAGCTGTGCCGGAAACTTGGCCTGGCTGGCCAGCGGATAGCCATAGAGCAAGGCCCGGCAGCCAACGGCCTTGGCCAGATGGCCGACCAGCTTGCGGTGGGTGTAGATCGAGCCGCCGACGAAGCCGCCGCCATGCGCATAAAACAGTGCGCGCCGCTCGTCGGCGCCCTTCGGGACAGCCCACAGCGCAGGCACGCCGCCGGCCTCCGCCTCGATATAGTCGACGCCGCCGGGTTCTCCAGTCAGCGCCGTCCAACTGGCATCGTTGGACTCGACGAACGCCTGCGGGCTCATTTTGCCGGCATTGGCGCCGATCGCCGCGTAGTGGTTCCTGTTTGCCTCGCTCTCGATGCTCGCCATGGCGCTCTCCTGTTTACGGATCGCGGACCGCGCGACCTTTCGAGAAGCAAAGACGGACGGGCTGGCAAAAAGGATACGTCGCCGCGGACGATTTTTCCGCTCCGGCTAGCCCTCACCCCGAAACATCGCGGCGTGGCGTCGGGCGAATTCGACGAACGGCGTCGGCCGCACGCCGAACATGTCGTGCGTCGCCAGATGCACCCGCGATTTCGGCCGTCGCAACCGCTCGGCCAGTTGTTCGTCCAGCGCATCGACGAAGTCGGCCGGAACGCCGCTGGCCAGCAGGTTGCGCCGCCGCTGCGCCGGGGTGATATCGACATAGCGAACCGGCTTGCCGATCGCCCGCGACATAAGCGCGGCGATATCGCTCATCGTCAGCGCCTGCGGCCCGGTCATATCGAGGCTCTCGCCTGCATGGCCACCATCGCGCAGCAGCCGGAAAGCCACCTTGGCTATATCCTCGACATCGACCGGCGACAGTTCGGTCTCGCCGAGCGCGAGATAGAACGCGCCCTCCGCGGCAATGGTCGGCGCGTCGCGCAGGTACACCTGCATGAACTGGCTGGGGCGCAGATGCGTCCATGCCATGCCCGCCGCTTCCAGATAGCGCTCGACCTCCTCATGCATGCGGGTGAAGCGGAACTTCGTCGCGTCGTAGCCGATGTTGGATTCGGCGCCGGAGAACTTCACCACATGCGCGACACCGGCCTGCCTGCAGGCATCGATGAAACGGCACTGCGTTTCCGTCATGTCGTCGGCTGCGGTCGAAATCATCAGCACGCGCTCGATGCCATCGAGTGCCGCGCCCAGCGTGTCGGCCCGGCGCATGTCACCCGCGACCAGTTCGACGCCGGCAAGTCCGTCGAGCCCTGCCACCGACGCCCGATCGGCATCGCGCACCAGCGCCCTCACCTCATGCCCCTGCCGCGCGAACTCGCGCATGATCGCCTTGCCGTTCAGCCCCGTGGCGCCCGTCACCAGGTTCATCGTCATCTCCATCTGGGATTGAGGCGGCCGCCACGCCGGCGACCGCACCTTGAAGACGAAGAGACGAGGGCAAAGGATTCTGCCCAAACAGTTTTTTGACAGGAACCTTCGCCGTGCCTCGCTCACCGCGCCGGGGCGTAGCGGCTGACCACCATGCCGCAGGCATAGGCTTTCGAGCCGAGCAGGCGCAGGTTATGAAAACCGCCCCGGTCGAAGACGCGGCGGCCGGCACCCAGCACGGCCGGATTGATGAACAGCTGAAACTCGTCGACCAGCCCGGCGGCGATCAGCGACGAGGCGAAGCCGGCGCCGCCGAAGACGGCGATATCGGCACCCTCGCCCGCCTTCAGAGCGTTGACCTCACGCGGCAGGTCGCCACTCACCACCGTAGTGCGCTCCCATCGCGAGGTTTTCAGCCTGTCGCTCGGCACCACCTTGCGGGCCTCCACGATGCGCTGGGCGAAGGCGTAGAACGGATCGCGCGGAAACTTTTTCGCGGCATTGCCCCAATGGCCGAGATAGCCCTCCTCGGCCATCTTGCGGCTGAGCAGGATGGTGTCGATGCCGGCGAAGACGGTGTTGAAATCGCGCTTCAGCTCTTCGTCCCAGCCGATATCGTCGCCCCATTCCCAGAGCTGCCAGCGACGGTCCTCGTTCGCCCCGACAAAACCGTCGACCGACATCTGCATCTGCAAGATGAGCTTCTTCATTGTCGTCTCCTCGTTTGTCCGGCTCAAAGGAAATTGCTTTACTTTTGGAAGCATTGACGCGAAGCAAAAATGATGTCAAGAGTAAAGTGATTTAAAAATGGAACCATAGACATGTCGACACGCGAAAGGTCCGGCTGCCCGATCAGCCTGTCGCTGGAACTGCTCGGCGACCGCTGGACGTTGCTCATCATTCGCGACCTGGTCTTCGCCGGCAAAAAGCATTTTCGCGAATTCCTGCAATCGGATGAAGGCATCTCCTCGCGCACGCTGGCCGAGCGGCTGCAGACCCTGCAGAACGAAGGCATCCTCACCCGCAGCGACGATCCGAGCCACGGCCTGAAGGCGATCTACCGGCTGACGGAAGCCGGCATCGACCTGTTGCCGGTGCTGGCCACGCTCGGCGCCTGGGGCAGCAGGCACCGTAAGGCCGACGATCAGCTCGCCCGCGCCGCCGACGAACTGGCGGCCGGCGGCGAGCCGGCGCTGGAACGGATGAAGGCGGCCCTGCGGGCCGAACATCCAGCGAAAGCATGATCGCCGAAGCTCTTGAAGGATGCCGCGAGGCCGAGGCGTTGCCCAACCGCGCGGCGATCGCGGATCATCATCGACCGGCATACTCGTCGTGTAGGCGGACCCAATCGCCGAGCGTATGCGATGGCCCGTTTTCATTGCGGCCGATGGGAGTGATGTCGAGATAGCTATAGGTCCCGATCAAATTCTCGCCGCCCCGGCTCCGCACCTGGAAAGTGCAGTAGATCGTGCCATCGTCATCCCTGTAGAAGACGGTCGCGCCGGCGCGATCCCGGCCTTTCATCGCGACCTCTTCGAAATTGAAGAGCACCTTGCCCGCTTTGATCTGGTCCTCGGTGAACGACACCTGGAAATCGAAATTGAAATCGCTGCCGAATGACGAAACCCAATCGAACTGCCAATTCATCCGCGCCTTGAAATCCATGAGCTCGGCCAGCGGCGCGCGCGCGCAGACGACCAGGGTGACGTCGTGATGCCTGAGATGCTGGTTGGCGGCATCGATGTGGTCGCAAAGGAATGAACAACCGGTGCAGCGATAGTCCGCACTGGGCGGAAACATGAAGTGATAAATGATCAGCTGGCTGCGGCCCTCGAAGAGATCGGCCAGCGATTTCCTGCCGTGCGTCGTATCGAACTCGTAGAGCTTGTCGATGCGCAGCCACGGCAGTGCGCGCCGTTCCGCCGCGAGTTGTTGCCGCTGGCGCGTAAGTGCCTTCTCCTTTGCGAGATGCGATTTGTGGGCCTCGAACCAGTCCGGGTAAGGCGCGATGATGTGGTCGGTCATGTCGTCCTCCTTCCGCGTTCAGGCGTATGCGGACTGCCTCATTGCACGTCTTGAAGACGTTGCTGAAAACCGCGATCCGACATTGGCCGCGCAAATTTCGCGGGATGAGAGCAGGCGATACAGCCGGGCGCGGACACGGCGCTTGACAGATGTACATGTTATGTTCTTTATTTGTTCCGGTCCATCAGCAACCGTGGATATGCAGCCGGATGGAAACGACAGCCACCATCCTGCATGCCGATCTCGATGCCTTCTATGCCTCGGTCGAGCAGCTGCTCGCCCCCTCGCTGCGCGGCAAGCCGATCGCGGTCGGCGGCGGCGTGGTGCTCGCCGCCTCCTATGAAGCCCGCGCCTTCGGCGTGCGCAGCGGCATGCCGGGACGCAAGGCGCGCGAGCTTTGCCCGCAACTGATCTTCGTCGGCGGCAATTTCAGCCACTACCAGCGGCTGGGTGACGCGGCGATAAAAGTGCTCGACGATTTCACGCCGGTGGTCGAGCGCATCTCCATCGACGAGGCCTTCGCCGATGTCGCCGGCTGTACGCATCTGTTCGGGGAGCCGCAGGAGATCGCCACGGCGATCCGCCGCCGGGTGCGGGCCGAACTCGGCCTGCCGATCTCGATCGGCGTGGCCCGCACCAAGCATCTGGCCAAGATCGCCTCGCAGGTCGCCAAGCCCGACGGGCTGGTGGTGGTCGATCCCGGCACGGAGCTCGCCTTCCTGCACGATCTGCCGGTCTCGCTGATGTGGGGCGTCGGTCCGGCGACCAAGGCCAGGCTGGCCGAGATCGGCATCGAAACCATCGGCCAGTTGGCGAGGACCCATAGCGGCGCGCTGACGCGGCTGCTCGGTCCCGCCGCCGGCGAAAAGCTCGCCGCTCTCGCATGGAACCGCGACCCGAGGAAACTGGAGACCAGGCGCCGGGCGCACTCGGCCGGCGCGCAGTCGGCGCTCGGGCAGAAACCCGCCGTGGCGCGGGTGATCGTGCCCACCTTGCTGCATCTGGCCGACCGCGTCGCCAGCCGGCTGCGCGCCAAGGCGCGGCCCGGCCGCACGGTGACGGCGCGCGTGCGCTTTGCCGATCTCAGCGCCGTCACGCGCTCGATCACGCTGGATCAGCCGATCTCGGCGACCACCATGCTGGCCGAGATTGCCGGCGACCTGGTGCGCGGCGTGCTCGCCGACCATCCGCGCGAAAAGACCATCTCGCTGCTGGCGATCTCGGTCTCGCATCTGGAGGAGAGCGCCGAGCTGCAGCTCGACCTGCCGCTCGGCCTCGCCGACGAGAAGCGCCGCCCCGGTAGCCAAAAAGGCCTCGCCCGCTTCGGCGCCGACCGCGCAATCGACAAGATCCGCGAACGCTTCGGCAAGCACGCAGTCGGCTACGGCACGGTGGCGCTGGAAGCGGCACGCTCGGTGCCCGACGAGTTCAGGGAACTGGCGGAAAAGGAACTGTGATCTATCTGCCGGTCCGCCAATAGCGATGTACCCTGACGCCGCTACTGCTTGCCCCGTGCCAAGGTTCACAGGCGATACCGTCCCTGTCGGCATCATGCGTCGGCCAATAGCCCGGCTGCCCCTTGCGTGCGGGAGCAAGCCCGACGGCGCGGGCGGCCGCACAGTTGGGGAACGCGGCAAAATGCCTTAAGGCAGTGAGCGGCGAGTCAATCTGGATGCCGACAAAGCCATAGGCGATGTAGCCGGACAACAGGATGAACGGCGCGAAAAGAGCCAGGTATTTCAGCCTGCCGCGGCGACGCGTTGCAGGCCAATGCAAGAACGGCAGAAGCATTCCCGGCGCGCCCAGCTTCAGACCCCGACACAAATCTACCTTCACCGGGCTGCCGCGACAATCGGCAATGCTTGCCAAACCCCGCCGTGCCGCCCATACAGCGGCGTGGGCGGATCCCGAGAAGTCCACGCCTCTCCTGTCTTTCCCAGGATACTGTCCGATGTCAGCGACGCCATGCCCTTGGTCGAAGCCGTGACGGCCTCCTCCCCCTCCCTCGTCAGCCTTGGATGGTCGGAGTTTTTCGGCGACCAGCTCGAACCGGGCGATGCAGACCTCATCCCGACCCGCATTGCCATGGTCCACCGAGACCGGCTGAGCGGCCTGTCCCAGACGGGACAAGCCGACCTGTCCCTGGCGCCGCAGGCCACCACCGGCGACTACGCCGTCGGCGACTGGGTGCTGGTCGAGCCGCACAGTCACCTCCTGCGGCGTCGCCTGACCCGCAAGACTGTCCTGGAGCGCCGCGTCCAGGGCGGCAGGGGGCCACAGCTGGCCGCCGCCAATATCGACACGCTGTTCATCGTGACGTCCTGCAATGCCGACTTCAACATCGCCCGGCTGGAACGCTATCTGGCGCTGGCCAACCAAGCCGGAACGACACCCGTGATCCTGCTGACCAAGGCCGATACCGCCGAGAACGCCGAGGCATACCAAAGCCAGGCCGCCACGCTGCAGCGCGGACTGGCGGTGGTGACGCTGAACCCGCGCATATCAGGCGCGGCGAGCGCACTCGCTGCCTGGTGCGGCGCGGGGCAGACGGTGGCGCTGATCGGTTCCTCCGGCGTTGGCAAATCGACACTGGTCAACACATTGGCCGGATCGGCGCAGCAATCGCCGCAGCAGACCGGCGCCATCCGCGAACACGATGCCAAGGGACGCCACACCACCACGGCGCGGTCCCTGCATGCCATTGCCGGTGGCGGCTGGGTGATCGACACGCCGGGCATGCGCACGCTCCAGGTCAGCGACGTCGCCAACGGCATCGATACGCTGTTTGCCGAGATCACCGAGTTGGCGCCGCTCTGCAAATTCCGCGACTGCACGCATGTCCATGAGCCAGGCTGCGCGGTGCAGGCTGCCCTGAAGGCCGGCACGCTCGATCCCGAGCGCCTTGCACGCTGGCGCAAACTGTCCGATGAAAACCAGCACAACACGCCGGTTCAGACGGGACCTCGCGGCGCCAAGCCACCCGCCGGCCGCGGCAAGAGGCGCTGAACGACCGCCTCATGCCCTAACGCCTCCCCACTCCTCAAAGTCGCGCCGTGCCGAAAATCCGGTCCCAGAACAGCGACGTCACGCCGAAATTGGCGTTGTCGTCGAGATGGTGGTGCACCGCGTGGCGGCGCTTGAGCGTGTAGAGATAGCTGGGATGGGCGGGGTGCCAATGATGGATCATGTGATGGACGCTGATGTACCAGAGATAGCCCAGCATCAGCCCGCAGCCCACCGCGCTGGCGGTCGCGAAATCCGAGAGCAGCCAGATGGGCAGTGCGATCAGCGCATGCACGCCCAGGCTGAGCCAGGTTGGCGTGCCCACCCGGCTGCGCTCCTCGACATGATGACGGTCGTGCAGATCCCTGATGTAGGGAACATGATGCAGGACGAAGCGGTGCAGGACGTATTCGATGAACGTCCACAGGCCGAGACAGACCAGCACCGTGCCGATCCATTCCGGCGCGCTCTCTTCCCCGGCCTCGATGAGCCCGACCACGCCCAACAGGGCTATCGCCAATGGATAGACCACGAAATCGCTGTAGTAACCGATCAGACCGAGTTGCATTTCGGACGCCCCATCTGATTTCGACGCCGCCCCAGAATCGATGCTATCAGATTGCCGAACTCGCCGATGAGGTGCAATGCAGATGCATCTGACATAGCGTCGCAATTTCCCGGTGCAAGTTCAGCACGCGTGATCGAAGAAAGAATCGGCTGACGCGCACCGGTACCGCAAACGGACATGCAAAAATGGCAAAACGCAGTGCGGGCCTGCTGATTTATCGTCGAATGGATGGGGATATCAGGGTGCTTCTGGTTCATCCCGGCGGCCCGTTCTGGGCAAGGAAGGACGAAGGCGCCTGGTCGATCCCGAAAGGCCTCATCGACGAGGACGAGGACGAACTGGCGGCAGCGCGACGCGAGACCGGGGAAGAGCTCGGCATCACGGTCGGCGGCCCCTTCGCGCGGCTCGGCGACTACAAGCAACCAGGGGGCAAGATCATCACCGCCTGGTCGGTCGAGGCCAGCACCGGGATCGATGTGGCCACCATCAAGAGCAACACCTTCACCATGGAATGGCCGCCAAGGTCCGGGTCGATGAAAGAATTTCCCGAGGTCGACAGGGTCGGTTGGTTCAGCCTGCCCGAGGCGGAGGCAAAACTTCTGCAGGGCCAGCGCCCGATGCTGTCGGATCTGGCGAAGCAGCTGGGGATCGGGTGATTTCCGGCGGCAAAGCTGCCATCTCCCCTGGTGAGGGAGATCGGCTGTCACCCCGCAAACCGCGCTGCCGTCCACGCACCGCCCGCCGCGTTCGACTCCACCGCCGCGGCGACGAACTTCACGCCGCGCGCACCGTCGACCACATCCGGCACCCGGGCGGCGCTCGCGGCATCGACGACGCCACCTGAACGATGCGCACGGATGATGTGGGCGGCGTCGCGGTAGAAATTGGCGAAGGCCTCGATATAGCCTTCCGGGTGCGCCGCCGGCATGCGCGACACGCGCCGGCTTTCTTCGGTCGAACCATGGCCGCCGCGCACCAGCGTGCGGGTTTCCTCGCCATAGCGCGAGAAACGCAGTTCCTCCGGCCGCCCGCCCGACCATTCGAGCCCGGCTTTGTCGCCATAGATGCGCACGGACAGATCATTGTAGTGGCCGGGCGATGTCTGGCTTGCCAGGATCGTGCCGCGCGCTCCCTCCGTCCAGCGCACCATGACATGCGCATTGTCGTCGAGCCGGCGCCCCGGCACCGCGGTGAACAGATCCGCCGACACCGCCTCGGCCTCGCAGCCTGAGATATAGCTCGCCAGATTGAAGGCGTGCACGCCGATATCGGCCAGCACCGCCGACTGCCCTGCCCGCGCCGGATCGGTGCGCCATTCCGCCTGCTTCTGTCCCTCGGCGTCGATCGGCCTGGTCAGCCAGTCCTGGATGTAGGCGCCATGCACCGAGACGATGCGGCCGAGCTCACCCGCCGCCACCATTTCGCGCGCCTGGCGGACCATGGCGTAGCCGGTGTTGTTCAGCGTGACGACGAAGCGGCGTTTTTTGGCGCGCGCAAGCGTCACCAGCGCTTGCGCGTCGCTGAGCGTGGTCGACAGCGGCTTGTCGCAGATCACATCGATGCCCGCCCCGAGGAAGGCGGTGGCAATCGCCGCATGCAGATGGTTGGGCGTCACGATGACGACCGCGTCGATGCCATCGGGCCGTCCGGCTTCCGCCAGCGCCATCGCATGGTAATCGGCATAGCTGCGTTCCGGCGCGATGCCGATCTCGGCGGCCGAGACGGCCGCATTCTCAGGATCCGACGACAGCGCGCCGGCCACCAGCACGATCTGGTCGTCAAGGCGCATCGCCAGCCGATGCACGGCGCCGATGAAGGCATTGCGGCCGCCGCCGACCATGCCGACCCTCAGGCGCCTGCCCGCCGATCCATCCGATGTTGCGTAGACCATGTTTTCTCCTCCGAACCGATCCCTGGCGACCGGCCAAACCTCAAGCTCGGCTACCACTTTCGAACACAATTTCCAATTTCTGTATTGTAATACGATTGTGCCACGCTAGCCTGAGATCATGAGTGGGGCAGGTAAATCTTCGGGACGATCTCTTGCAGGCGAGGCGGCAACGCGCAAGCGCGGGCGCTCGCCGGCGGCGCTGGGCTATTTCAAGCCGCAGACCTATGAGGAACTGCGCGCCGTGCTCTCCTCCGGCACCTTGCATTTTCCCAAGCGGCTGCGCCAGGTGGCGATCTTCCTGTGGCAGCATCCGAGCGATGTCGCGCTCGGCACCATCGCGCAGGTGGCCGCACAGGCGGGCGTGCAACCCTCGACGCTGGTGCGCTTTGCCCAGATCTTCGGCTATTCCGGCTTTTCCGATTTCCAGGGCCTGTTCAAGCAGCACGTCAAGGGCTCCTGGCCCGAAGCGCGCGGCGAGCCGCGCACCGAGGCCGAGCTCAATGCCGCCATGCATTTCCTGCACGGCATGGTGGGCGCCTCGCAGGCCTCGCTCGGCCGCATCGAAGCGGGCTTCGACGTCGAGAGCTTCGAGAAGATGGTGACGTTGCTGGCGGCAGCCGAGTTGATCTATGTCATCGGGTCGAAGCGCGCCTTCCCGGTCACCGCCTATCTGTCGCTGACCCTATCGCAGCAAGGCGTGCGCAACGTGCTGGTCGACAATGTCGGCTCCTCGGCACTCGATCAGGTCGGCTGCATCGGCGGCCGAGATGCAGTGCTGGCCGTTTCCTTCAGCCCCTACAATTCGATCACGCCCGACCTGGTCGCCGTGGCGCATGAGCGCAGGGCCCGCATCGTGACCATCACCGACAGCACCTTCAGCCCGCTGATCGCTTTGTCGGATAGTTGGCTGGAAGTGGTGGAATCCGATTTCGCCGGCTTCCGCTCGCTGGCGGCCTCGCTGGCGGTAGGCATGGCGCTGGTCCAAGGCGTCGCGGCAAAACGCGGCACATGAGGCGCTGCTGGTACAATTGACTATCGGGAATTGCCGTTCCATATTTCAAAAAATAGAAACTTTGTTCCGGGAGGAGGAATGGAGCTTCATCTCCAAGGCAAGGTCGTGCTGGTCACCGGCGCGACGCAAGGCATAGGCCGCGCCATCGCCGAGATGCTCGCGCGGGCCGGCGCCGGCGGCCTGCTTATCACGGGACGCGACGGCAAGCGCGGTGACGCCGTGGCGGCGGAACTGGCGGCCATCGGCACGCCGAGCATCTTCGTCGCCGCCGACCTTGGAGACGCGCAGGCCCCTGCCTTGTTGGCGCGGGCCTGCATTGAGCGCTTCGGCCGCATCGATGGCCTCGTCAACGCCGCTGGCCTGACCGACCGCGCCTCTTTCCTCGATGCCGGCCTGGACGACTGGACCTCGCTGTTCGCCGTCAATGCGCGCGCGCCGTTCTTCCTGATGCAGGCTGCCATCGCCGACATGAGGAAGCGCGGGGAGCCCGGCGCCATCGTCAACATCCTGTCGATCAACGCCCATTGCGGCTCGCCGGAACTCGCCGTTTATTCCGCGACCAAGGGTGCGCTGGCGACGCTGACCAAGAACGCCGCCAACGCCCACCGCTTCGACCGCATCCGCGTCAACGGCATCAATGTCGGCTGGACCGACACGCCGGCCGAACGCGTGATGCAGGCCGAAACATTGGGCCATGGGGCAGGCTGGCTCGACGCCGCCAACGCCGCGCAGCCTTTCGGCAGGCTGCTCAAGCCGGACGATATCGCCAACCTTGCCGTCTTCCTGCTTTCCGACGCGGCCGGGCCGATGACGGGCGCCGTGATCGACCAGGAGCAGTCGGTGATCGGGGCGAACCGGTGAACGCCGCTTCGACAGCGCCGGAGACGCTGGGGCCGGCCCTGCTGGACCAGCTTCCGGCCGCTGTCCAGACGCCTGGATATGACCGGACAACCCTTGCGCCCGGCATGGCGCATCTCGGCGTCGGCGCGTTCCACCGCTGCCATCAGGCCGAATACACCGATGATTTGCTGGCGCGCCAGTTCGACCGCTGGGGCGTTGTCGGCATCAACATCCGTCCGCCCACCCTTGCCGACACGCTGGGTCGGCAGGGCGGCCTCTATACAAGGCTGATCCGCGAAAACAGCCACATCGAGGCCCGGATCATTGGCAGCATCGTGAAGGTGGTGGACAGCCAGGCAAGCCCCGCACCGGCACTCACGGTGCTGTCCTCGCGCGATATCGACCTGGTGACCATGACGGTGACGGAGAAAGGCTATTGCCACATCCCGTCGAGCGGCGCGCTCGATTACGATCATCCCGACATCGTCCATGATCTCGCCAACCCCCATGCGCCGCGCAGCGTGCCCGGCATCCTCGCGCGAGCGCTGGAACTGCGCCGGGCCACGCATGGCCGGCCCCTGACGCTGCTCTCCTGCGACAACATTCCGACCAACGGCGTCATCCTGCAAACCGTGGTGCGGAGCTTTGCCGAACGGCGGGGCAATGGCCTCGCCGACTGGATCGCGGTCAACGCCGCCTTCCCCTCGGCCATGGTCGACCGCATCGCGCCGGCGGTGACGCAGGACGATCTCGACAACGTCGAGCAATGGTTCGGCTACCGCGACGCCGCCGTCGCCGTCGGCGAGCCGTTCCGGCAGTGGGTGATCGAGCAGAAGTTCGCCGGCCGCGTGCCGCGCTGGGATCTGGTCGGCGCGACTTTCGTCGACGACGTCACGCCGTTCGAGCATCTCAAGATGCGGGTGCTGAACGGCGCCCAGACGACGCTCGCCACGCTCGGCGTGTTGGCCGGGCTGGAGCATACGTCGGATGCCATCGCCGACCCGCTGCTGTCCACCTTCGTCAGGCGCATGCTGGTCGAGGAAACGCTGCCGACGCTGATGCCGGTGCCCGGCATGGATCCCACGGCCTATATCGAGCAGAGCCTCGCCCGGCTGAAGAACACCGCGATCCGCCACCGCAACCACCAGATCGCCACCGACGGATCGCAGAAGATCGTCCAACGCTTGCTCAACCCGATCCGCGATCGCGTCAGCCAGGGCGCCAGCATTGGCCTGCTGTCGGTGCCGGTCGCCGGCTGGATGGCCTATCTCATCGAGGCCTCGGACCGCTTCGGCAGGCGCTGGCCGGCGTCGGATCCCTATGCCGGCAAGGTCGCGGCAATCGCCGACGCCGCCGGCCGCGATGCGACGGCGCTAGCTTCGGGCATCCTCGCCATCGACACGATTTTCGACCCCGGCCTTGCCGCGAACGAAACGTTTCGCGCGGCCGTCACGTCGGCGCTGGGCGAACTGCTTTCGCACGATCCGATGACGGCTGTCCGGCACAGCATCGAACAAGATGAGGCCGCAAGGTTGAAACGATCCAAACAATAGGCATTATTAAGGCTGGGAGGCATTATGAAACTTGGACTGCTCACCGCACCTTTCGCGGAGACGCCGCTTGCCGATGTCGCGGGCTGGGCCAGTTCAGCCGGCTTCGAGGCGCTCGAAATCGCCTGCTGGCCGAAAACCTCTGGTGCAACGCGCCGCTATGCCGGCACGAGCCATATCGATGCCGCCTCCACCTCGCCCGCGCAGGCCAAAGAAATCGCCGCCTCGCTGGCGGAAAAGCACCTGATCATCTCTGGCCTCGGCTACTATCCCAACCCGCTGCATCCCGATGCCGCGCACCGCGAGGCGGTGATCGGCCATCTGAAGAAGGTGATCGTTCTGGCTGCCAACATGGGCGTGCCGGTAGTCAACACATTCTGCGGCGGCGACGCCGCCAAGACCGTCGACGTCAACTGGCAGGACGCGCTGAAAATCTGGCCCGGAATCGTCGCTTATGCGCGCGATCACGGTGTCAAGCTCGCCTTCGAGAACTGCCCCATGATCTTCAGCCATGACGAGTGGCCGGGCGGGCACAACATCGCCTATTCGCCGCAGGTCTGGCGCCGCATCCTGGAAAGCTGGGGCGGCGATGTCGGCATGAATTTCGATCCTTCGCATCTGGTCTGGCAGATGATCGAACAGGCTCGCTTCATCAGGGAGTTCGGCCCCTACATGCTGCATGTCCACGCCAAGGATTTGATGATTGATCGTGATGGTTTGTACGAGCGCGGAATCCTCTCGGCCGGGATAGGCTGGCAGGTGCCGCGCATGCCGGGGCTGGGCGATGTCGACTGGAGCGGCTTCTTTTCCGGCCTCTACCGCGCCGGCTATGACGGGTCGGTGATCATCGAACACGAGGACAGGCGGTTTGAGGGCAGTGACGAGCAGGTGAAGCGCGGGTTTCTGCTCGCCCGCGACGTTCTGCGTCCCCTGGTGAAGTGAGGAACAGGCACGTCGGCAACGACATGCTGAGGACAACGAGTTGAAACGGGCCGCCTGAATCTCTTTCTGAGCGGCTTCAACGACTTGGAACTGAAACTGAAAAACAATGTGGAGGAAGACTGAAATGAAGAAAATCCTGACCATCGCCCCGCTGCTTGCGGGTGCTGCCTTGCTGGCTTCGGTGGGCGTCTCGTCGGCCGCCGGCAAATACACGATCGGCATTTCCAACACCGTGCAGGGCAATGGCTGGCGCGAGGAGATGGTGTGCGCCATGAAGGCGCAGGCGCTGGCTTCCGGCGAGGTGGCAAAACTCAACATCGCCCACCGCAACACCGATGCCGCCGGCCAGTTGGAGGACATCCGCAACCTGATCAGCGCCAAGGTCGACGCCATCGTCGTCAACCCCGCCGATCCGGCCGGCATCAAGGCGGGGCTGGAAGAAGCCACCAAGGCCGGCATCGTCGTCGTCGCCGTCGACCAGGCGGTCACCGAGCCGTCGGCCTACATCATCTCCAACAACCAGGAGGAGTACGCCTATCTCGGTGCCAAATGGCTGTTCCAGCAGATGGGCGGCAAGGGCGAGGTGTTCTACATGCGCGGCGCCGCCGGCGCCTCGGCCGACAGTGATCGCGACAAGGGCTTCAAGAAGGCGCTGGCCGAATTCCCCGACGTGAAGGTGGCGCAGGAAGTCTTCACCGGCTGGCAGCAGGACCAGGCCAAGCAGCAGATCCTGTCCTTCCTGTCGACGGGAACGCCGATCAACGGCATCTGGACCTCCGGCATCGACAACGTCATCGTCGACGCGCTGGTGGAATCGCAGGCGCCGCTGGTGCCGATCGTCGGTGCCGACAATGCCGGCTTCGTCGGCCAGCTCTCCTCGGTCAAGGGCCTCGTCGGCGCCGCCGTCACCAACCCCGGCTCGATCGGCGGCGCGGGCGTGACGCTCGCCCTGCAGATCCTCGACGGCAAGAAGCCGGCGCAGCAGACCGTGCTGGTGCAGCCGCAACTCTGGGAAAACGCCACCGAGGAAGGCAAAGCCAAGCTGAAGGCCGCCGCCGACCCCTCGCTCAGCCCCGAATGGCCGGTCTCGATCTCGATCCCGGACTGGACGACGTACACCAAGGACCAGATCGTGGCCTGCAAGGGCCCGGGCGAGTAAACAGGGCTTAACTGACCATCTGTTGGCGCTGCCCCTCACTGCCGGACATCTCTCCCTGTCTCTATACGGGGAGAGGATGCCGGCAGGCAGGTGAGGGGCGGCGCCGACGTTCGCCATTGATTTGATCATGTAAATCGAGACCAACCTGATTTGACCAGCAGCCCTCTCCTCGACGCCTCGGGCGTCGCCAAGAACTACGGCGCCGTTGCTGCGCTTCGCAATGCGTCGCTCTCCGTGCTGCCGGGCGAGGTGCACGCGCTGATGGGGGCCAATGGCGCCGGCAAGTCGACGCTGGTGAAGATCCTGACCGGGGCCATATCGGCCAATGCCGGGCGCATCCTGATCCGGGGCGAGGCCCGCGACATACGCTCGCCCGCGGCCGCCCGCGGCGCCGGGTTGCTGCCGGTGTACCAGGAGCCGTCGCTGATCCCCGATCTCGACGTCCTGTCCAATCTCAGGCTGACCGGCACGCCGGTCGAGCCGTTCCGCGCCTGGGTGCGCGAACTGGGTATTGCGGACCTCGACCTGCGCGACACAGCGCGCGACATCCCGCTGGCCGTGCTGCGCGTGCTTGACCTTGCCCGCGCTTTGGCCGTCGAGCCCGCCGTGCTGCTTCTCGACGAGATGACGGCCGCGCTCCCCGCCAACCTCGCCGAAAAGGTACTGGAAGTGGTGCGTCGCCAGGGCGATGCCGGCCGCGCCGTCATCTTCATCTCGCACCGCTTCGTCGAAATATCCGCGCTGTGCGACCGCGCCACCGTGCTGCGCGACGGCGAGACCGTCGGCGTCGTCGACATCGTGCCGGGCGTCGAGGAAAAGATCGTCGAGCTGATGCTCGGCACCCGCATCGTCAAGACCCATGTCGCCGCGCGCAGCGCCGCCGAGAAGGCGGCGCCCGCCCCTGCCCGGCCGCGGCTTGCCGTGCACAAGCTGCGCGCCGGCACCAAGCTCAACGACATCTCCTTCGATCTCGGGGATGGCGAGGTCGCCGGCGTCGTGGCGCTCGAAGGCCAGGGCCAGGATGAGTTGTTCGCAGCCCTTGCCGGGTCGATCCGGCCCTCGGGCGGCACGATCGAGGTCGATGGTAGCCCGGTGAAATTTGCGCACCCTATCGACGCCATCCGGGCAGGCATCGCCTATGTGCCGGGCGACCGTTCCGAGGCGCTCGCCATGCAGCGCTCGGTGCGGGAAAACATCGCACTGCCCTTCAGCGCCGCGCTGCGCAACTGGGGGCCGATCAACATGCGCAAGGAGCGGGCCACCGTGCTCAGCGCCATTGAGCGGCTGCAGATCGACACCCGTGCCCAGGGCGAAGTGCAGCGCCTGTCCGGCGGCAACCAGCAGAAGGTGACCATCGCCCGCTGGATCGCGGCCGATGCCCGCACCATCTTGTGCTTCGACCCGACGCGCGGCATCGATGTCGGCACCAAACAGGAGATCTACAAGCTGCTGCGCGAGTTCGCCGGCCACGGCAAGTCGGTGCTGTTCTACACCTCGGAACTGGAAGAGGTGCAGCGCGTCTGCGACCGCGTCATTGTCATTTTCGGCGGCCGCCTGGTCGACATCTTTCCGGTCGAGGAGGCCGACGAACCGGCACTGATGCGCGCCGCCTACGGCCTGCCGCGCGGCACCAAGGCCGATATCGGCATATTGGCCGATCCCACCGCCTCCGATGCGCCGGAGGCCAAGCCATGAGCCATTTCGCGCGCCGCCAGGGCTGGGTCATCGGCCTGTTCGCCCTGCTCATCGTGCTGTTCATCGCCACCAGGATCATCCAGCCCGGCTATGGCAGCGGCGATTTCGGCTCGCTGGCGCGGGCGGTCTTGCCCTATGCCTTCGCCGTGGCCGCGCAGACGGTGGTGGTCATCGCCGGCGGCATCGACCTGTCGGTCGCCGCCATGATGGCGCTGACCAGCGTCACCGCCGCCTCGATGATGGCGGGCGCCTCGGAGGAATACGCGCTTTTCGTCGTGGCTTTCGTGCTCGCGATGGGCTTTGTCCTGGGCGCGCTCAACGGCCTGCTCATCGTCGTCACACGCGTGCCCGACATCGTCGTCACCCTCGCCATGCTGTTCGTGCTGCAGGGCGCCGCCCTGCTGGTGCTCGGCGCGCCCGGCGGCGGCGCCGCCGAATGGCTGAAGGCGATGATCTCGGGCACCGTGCCGATCCCCGGCCTGCCCGACGCCATCGACGCCTGGGTCCCGAAGGCGCTGCTGGTGCTGATCGTGTGCCTCTGCGTCATCTGGATTCCGCTCCGGCGTTCGCGCCTCGGCCTCTCCATCTATGCCATCGGCTCGAGCGAACTCGCGGCGTTCCGCTCAGGGGTGCCGGTCAAGCGCACCCGCATCATCGCCTATGCGCTGTCGGGCCTGTTCGCCGCCTTTGGCGGCCTGGCGCTGACCATGAGCACCGGCATCGGCGCCCCCATCCCCGGCCCCTATCTGCTCGCCAGCGTTGCCGCCGTGGTGCTGGGCGGCGTGGCGCTCGGCGGCGGCAAGGGCGGCCTGCTCGGGCCCATCGTCGCCGTCTTCGTGCTGCGCCTGGTGCGCACGGACCTGACGCTGCTCGCCATCGACCCCAACGTCACCGCCATCATCGAGGGCGCCATCATGGTGGCGGTCGTGATGTTCGGCGCTTTCATCACCATGCGGAGCCGGCAACAATGAGCAACGCCGCGACTGGTCCCCAATCCGTCCCCTACGGCCGCCGGGTCAAGCGCTTCATGGCCGACCGGCCGCTCATCCCGCTGATCATCCTGCTGGTCATGCTGGTGGTGATCCTGCAAATCCTGCGCCCCGGCATCGTCAATGAGCGCTGGATCGCCAACACCATCAAGTTCGCCATTCCGCTCGCCATCCTCGCCGGCTGCCAGACCATGACCATGCTGACCGGCGGCATCGACCTGTCGGTCGGCACGGTGGCGACGATGAGCGCCTTCATCATGGCCACGCAGATCGTCAACCAGGACCCGGCTGTCGCCTTCCTCCTGGCGATGATGCCGGCGGTGCTGATCGGCGTCATCAACGGCATCGGCGTCGGCGTCTTCCGCGTCCACCCGCTGATCATGACACTGGGCACCAGCCTGATCGGCACCGGCTGCCTGCAGGTCTACCAGCGCACGGTGATCGCCTCGGGCGCGAAGATCCCCGACTTCCTCGCCTGGCTCGGCACCGGCGTAACCTTGGGTTTCCCCAACGCCCTGCTGCTGTTCGTGCCGCTGGCGGCCCTCATCGTCTTCACGCTGGCCCGCACGGGCTTCGGCCGCCTGCTCTACGCCGTCGGCGACAACGAGCGCGCGACCCGCCTGTCGGGTGTGCAATACTGGCAGGTCATCACGGCGCTCTACGTCACCTCGAGCCTGCTCGCCGGCATCACCGGCCTGCTCTATATCGGCCTGATCAAAGCCCCATCGCTCTCGCTCGCCGAACCGCTGGTGCTGCCCTCGGTGGCGGCGGCCGTCATCGGCGGCACCTCGATCTTCGGCGGCCGCGGCGGCTACACCGGCACCATCATCGGCGCCTTGATCCTGACCGTGCTGACGACGCTCTTGACGATCCTGCAGATGCCGGAGGGGGCAAGACGGATCCTGTTCGGTCTGATCGTGCTGTTCGTGACGGCGGCGTATTTAAGGATTGTGGAGGAAAGATAGGGTCGGAGCTTTTTGATCTAAAGTCGACTTTCGCCGACTGAACTCTGAACGGCTGCTTTGCGCCTCCTAGCAGACATTCCTATAGTCCCGTCCCTACACCCAAAAGCCGACATCACTAATACAGGCCACAGCCATGCGTTCGCAGAGCAGTGCGAAACGGAGTTGGCACGCAATCCGTGTCTATCCCCGCATAATGCGATAGACAGCTGCATCACCCTCCACGCCTCGAAGATGCGCGTCAAAAGCCACAACACGATGGCCGGCAAGCATTTCGCGAACCCCTAGCGCGGAATAGAGCGCCTCGGAAATGCAGACCTGTCCGGCCTCTGCCAAGGACTGCACGCGCGCGGCGACATTCACGGTCTGGCCGAAATAATCGAGGTTGTCGTTGAGTGTCACGGCGATCGACGGTCCACAGTGGGCCCCGATCTTGAGGATGATCCCCGGCCCGTCATGGTCGCCGTTGAAGCGATCGATTTCTTCAAAGATGTGGAGTGCAGCCGAAATCGCATCCGACGGCTGCGAGAATACAGCCATCACCGCATCCCCAATCGTCTTGACCACCGCCCCCGAATGGTGCCGAACCGCCGCGTTGACCAGAGCGAAATGCTCGCGCACCAAAGCATAGGCGTTGAGGTCACCCAGGCGCTCATACATGGCGGTCGAACCCTTGAGGTCCGTAAACAGGAAAGTGATCTGCCGGATGCCGAGCCCCTCCTTCTCGTCGACACGCTCGGACCGGAAGAGCTGGCGGAAGGTTTGCCGTGCAAGCAGCGCTCCACCGGAAACATAAGGGTCGAAATCGAGCGCTGGCTTGGTGGTCAGCGCGACAAGCTCGGGCGGCCAGTTGATGACAAGCAACGAACCTCGCACAGGCCCTCTATTCGCCACCTCGATGACAATCGGGCCAGGTGGCACAGTGGGTAACGCCGGCAAGAAACGCTTGCCGTCATAATCGATCTTCAGAAGCGTCGGCTCCAACGCCGGATCGCCTGATATTGGCACGGCAAATGCGGCCTGGGTCCGGACGTTGACGCCAGAAAGGGCACCCGGTCCCAGGTCGGCGCGGAGCACTGTGATGGTGCCGGGCGGCAGAAACGTCATGCCCCGGACGAAGCCGCGCAGAACGTCAAGAAAGCGAACGTCTTGCCCCGGTAGCCGCCCGTCATGTCCGAAGTGGAGCTTCCAGTGAAAATCCTCGACAGCCAGCGTCTCGGGATTATGGTGCGGCAGGCGCCGCAGCTTCGGCGATATCGAGAAGGTGACCTCGATGAAATCGTCGAGGTCGGTGTCGCCCGACACGTCGCACAGGCCACAGACGTAATGGGTCTTCAGCGTACGCAGGGCGCCGAAACTATCGAGCACCATCCCGGACTGGGGACACAGCACATCCCAGCTCATGTCGAACAAGCCACAGCGGGCGGCATGGAGGAAGAGGTCGATTGCTTCAGGCTCGGCGATCGCGCGGTCGCGAGCAAAGGCCAGCGGATTGGCACGATAAAGCGAGTTGTCGTCGGCGCTCCTGATCAGCGTCTCGAATTTCGAGATGACGCGCGGGCTCCAGGCGCGCGCCTGCTCCACCTTGGTCATCTTGCTTTCGAGAAGACGATCGTCGACTACCGTCACGCCCGATCCTCCACCTTGCTTCGCGGCAGCCTACTAAAAAACGAGCGCGATGCGAATGGATTGAATTCCTTTATTGGCACGATCACCCTGCACGGCAACTGTCTGGGTGGTTCGTCTCGGAACCGGACCGTCTTCTTGCGGCCCCTATCGAGAC
>NZ_PNOT02000372.1 GCF_002879535.1 Mesorhizobium intechi | reverse complement strand
GATTGGCCGTGACGGTACTTTGAAAAATTCGCTTGGGCAATATGCCGGAGGCCCGTCATTCGGGCCGTCAGAGCCAAACTCTGCGTGCCGATAGTCACCGAATGACTTGGAGAGAATTTATTTTTATTTTCAATGCCTTGTGTCGTAGTCTGACGTATTTTCGGCGGCGTTTGTGTAGGCCTGAATCATTCCCACTCAATCGTACCAGGCGGCTTCGACGTCACGTCGTAGACAACGCGGTTGATGCCGCGGACCTCGTTGATGATGCGCGTGGCGGCGGCGCCCAGGAAGGCCATGTCGTAGTGGTAGAAATCCGCCGTCATACCGTCCACCGAGGTGACAGCGCGCAGCGCGCAGACGAACTCGTAGGTGCGGCCGTCGCCCATCACACCGACGGTTTGCACCGGCAAGAGCACGGCGAAGGCCTGCCAGATGGCGTCGTAGAGCCCAGCCTTGCGGATCTCGTCGAGATAGATGGCGTCGGCCTCGCGCAGGATTTCCAGTTTCTCGCGGGTGATGCCGCCCGGGCAGCGGATGGCAAGGCCGGGACCGGGGAAGGGGTGGCGTCCAATGAAGGTTTCGGGCAGGCCGAGCTCCTTGCCCAGCGCCCTCACCTCGTCCTTGAACAGTTCGCGCAGCGGCTCGACCAGTTGCATGTTCATGCGCTCGGGCAGGCCGCCGACATTGTGGTGCGACTTGATGGTGACCGACGGGCCGCCGGTGAAGGAGACGCTCTCGATGACGTCGGGATAGAGTGTGCCCTGTGCCAGGAAGTCGGCGCCGCCGAGCTTCTTGGCCTCTTCCTCGAACACCTCGATGAACAGCCGGCCGATGGTCTTGCGCTTCTTCTCCGGGTCAACCTCGCCTTCCAGCGCCGAGATGAATTTTTCCGAGGCATCGACCAGGATCAGCGGCAGATTGTAATGCTGGCGGAACATCGCCACCACGCCGGCCGCCTCATCCTTGCGCATCAGGCCATGGTCGACGAGGATGCAAGTGAGCTGGTCTCCGACCGCCTCGTGGATCAGCAGCGCCGCGACGGAGGAATCCACACCGCCCGACAGCGCACAGATGACCTTGCCCTTGCCGACCTGCTTGCGGATCGCCTCGACCGCGTGTTCGCGGTAGGCGCGCATCGTCCAATCGCCCTCGATGCCGGCGATGTTGTGGACGAAGTTCCTGAGCAGCCTGGCGCCATCGGGCGTGTGCACCACCTCGGGGTGGAACATGATGCCGTACATCTTGCGCTCGACATTGCCGAAAATGGCGAAAGGCGAGCTTTCCGACTTGCCCAAAACCTGAAAACCCGGCGGCAAGGCGATGACGCGGTCGCCATGGCTCATCCACACCTGGTGGCGCTGCCCGGTCGCCCACAGCCCCTCGAACAGCGGGCTGTCCTTCTCGATCTCGACGAAAGCGCGTCCGAACTCGCGATGGTTGGAGCTTTCGGCGACACCGCCCATCTGCACGCACATGGCCATCTGGCCGTAGCAGATGCCAAGCACCGGCACCCCGGCATCGAAGACGATCTGCGGCGCGCGCGGGCTGCCGATATCCGATGTCGAAGCCGGGCCGCCCGACAGGATGACGGCTTTGGGATTGATGCGCTTGAACGCGGCTTCGGCCGATTGGAACGGCACGATCTCGGAAAAAACGCCGGCCTCACGGATGCGGCGGGCGATGAGCTGCGTAAACTGGCTGCCGAAATCGACAATCAGGACGGTGTCGGGATGATTGGCTGTTTTCATGGCGAGCGTTTAGAGAAAGAAATGAGTCGACGCAATGGGTTGCGTAGCCTGACTTTCAGACGGGTCTGGCCTGGTCGTTGGATGGAGCGGTCCGCAGCAGACCCGAGCCGATCGCCTGTTCGAGCCGCATCACGGCGGCGGCCAGCTTTTCGTCGATGACATGCAGATATTCGGTCCAGTCGCCGACGTGCCTGAGATCGGCCGCCCCGTCGGAGATGCCGCGCAGGCCGATCAGGGGTAGATCGAAGAGCTGGCAGGCGCGCAGGCAGGCGAAGGTCTCCATGTCGACCATTTCGGCCGCGATTGCATCATACGCAGCGCCGGTGATGATGGCGCCGCCGGTCGACAGGGTGGCTTGCTTGATTTCAGGAATACGAAACGCCAGCGGCACGGTGACCGGCAGGTCAAGGAACGGCGTTGCGCCTTTCTCGAAACCCAAGGGCGAGGCGTCGATATCGCGATAGCTGACGGAGACCGCCTGATAGACTTCCGTCTGTTCCAGCGTCCGGCTGCCGGCCGAGCCGAGCGAGACGACAAGGTCCGGCAACGCCTTCTGCGACTTCAGCCAGGACAGTTCCGCGCCCAGCCGGACGGCGGCCTCGACCGGGCCGACGCCCGTCATCAGCGGCGTGAACAGTTTTTGCAGATGCGGGCCATATTCGGGCAGCGCCGCCATGACGAAGAGGACGTCCTTGCCGCCAATTCTCGTAACGTTGGCCATCAGCCTGCAATCCCGTCGCGACCCACCACCGTCATCATCGTGCCGGTCATGGTGGCGATCAGCTTGGCCTCGCCATCGACGGCGAAGGCGTAGGCCTGGCCGTCGGCGACGATGATGGTGCGGCCGGGCTTGGTTACCGAGCCGCGGAACAGGAAACGTTCGCCCCTGCCCGGGGCCAGAAGGTTGACCTTGAATTCGATGGTCAGCACGCCGGAATTCTCAGGCATCAGGGAAAAGGCCGCGTAGCCGCAGGCCGAGTCCAGCGCCGTCGAGATGACGCCGGCGTGCAGGAAGCCGTGCTGCTGGGTGAGCGCCGCCGAATAAGGCATCTCGATCTCGATAATGCCGGGCGTCACCAGTGTCAGCTCGGCGCCGATCGTCGCCATTGCTTGCTGGCGGGCGAAGGACGCCCTGACGCGATCCTCATAGTCGGGAGCCGGTACGATCTTTGCTGCCATCGCAATTGCCTTCAGTTTTGCCGGGAAAGCTTATCGCAGAGGCATGCGCGCCAGGCAAATGCTTTTGCTGCACTGCAGCAAAACGAACTCGGAGCGCCTAGTTCAACCACAGAAGCGAGGCGTTGAGCAGAGTGGCGAACGCCACCCAAGCCGCGTAGGGCACGAATAGCCACCCGGACAGCCTGTCGCGGTTCCAGGCGCTGACGATGAACATCAAGCTGCTGGCAAGGAGAAAGCCGATGACAAGCAAGGCCAATCCTATCATCTTGGCGCCGAAGAAGGTTGGTGACCACAGGAAATTCAGGATGAGCTGGACGCCCCAGATCTTCATGGCCGCTCCGGTCGGATCACGCAGCCACGTCCGCCAGCCAGCCACCGCGATCAAGACGTAAAGCAGCGACCAGACAGGGCCGAAAATCCAGTTGGGTGGATTGAAGGACGGCTTGACCAACGATGCATACCAGGCACCCGGAAGCGTTGCGTAACCGATCAGCAGGCCACCGCCCAGCACCAGGACCAAGAACGGCAGAAGCGACAGATATCTTTGCAAGAATTCTACCCCGCAATGACGGCACGATACCGCGCATCTGCAACTGGAGCGCCGCAGCCCCCTGTCAACGGCAGCGTCAATTCGCCCTTCGCATGGCGCAGAAGTAAAATCCGTCAGTGCCGCTCAATGCTGGCGACAGGGAAATATCCCCGCCAGCGCCAATCCGCGCGGCGGCCTCGTGGCCGGGAAAACGGCTTTCCCAGAGCGCGCGGTGATCGACCGGAACAAAATCTTTGTTTCGCTTGCGAAATGCCGCGATCTGCTCGCCATTCTCCTGGGAGAATACCGAACAGGTGATGTAGACCAGCAGGCCGCCGGGTTTGACATAGGCATGTGCCGCATCGAGGATCGCCGACTGCTCGCCCTTGCGGGCATCGAGCTGTCTTTGCGTCAGCCGCCATTTGGCATCGGGACGCCGCCGCCATGTGCCGCTGCCGGTGCAGGGCGCGTCGACCAGCACGATGTCCATGTGATTGGAGAGCGGAGCGAGTTCGGCGGGTTTGGTGACGACCTGCACGTTGCGGTTCTCCGAGCGGCGGATGCGATCGAAGATTGGCGCAAGGCGTGCCTTTTCGGCATCATGGGCAAAGATCTGGCCTGTATTGCCCATCGCGGCCGACAGCGCCAATGTCTTGCCGCCGGCGCCGGCACAGAAGTCGAGCACCTGCATGCCGGCCTCGGCGCCGGCAAGTGTCGCCGCTATTTGCGAGCCCTCGTCCTGGACCTCGAACCAGCCTTTCTGGAAGGCGGGCTCGACCTGCACGTTCGGATGCCTGCCGTCGCCGTCGATGGGCGGAATGCGGATGCCGAGCGGCGCGATCCGCGTGGGCCGCGCTCCCGTATTGGCCAGTTCCCTGAGCACCCTGGCGCGATCGGCCTGCAGCGTGTTTACCCGTATGTCGAGCGGCGGGCGGGTCGCCAGCGCCGCGCCCTCCCCGACCCATGCCTCGCCAAAAGCCCGTTCGAAAAGCGGTTCACACCAATCTGGTATGTCGGCACGCACCGCGGGCGGCGCGTCGGCAAGCCGGTGACCGGCGATCGTCTGCAGCTCGGCGGCGCTGAGCAGCGGCGGCGCGAACTTGTCACCGTCGAGCGCGTCGTTGAGCGACAGCGCCGTCTGGCCCCATTCGAGCAGCAACGCGCCGAAGCCGACGGCGCGGGGCGTGTCTTCGCCGAGCAGCCATCCGGCGGAACGTTTGTGGCGCAGCGCGTCGTAGACGATGTTGCCGATCGCCGCGCGATCACCGCCACCGGCGAAGCGGTGTGACAGGCCCCAATCCTTCAGCGCATCGGCCACCGGCCGGTGACGCCGGCCAATGTCCTCCAGCACTTCGATGGCCGCAGCCAGCCGTCCGCCCAGTCGCATTGATCATTCCATCAAATCGAACACGTGATTTATCGCCTGCTCTTAGAGCCTTTCGCGTTCGGATTGAACCCCGCTCCGCCACGCGACGAAGGGGCCACCTGAAATCCGCCCGATCGATAGTTATCGCGGGCCGGCAACAACAGATCGATCAATAGATGCAAGGTCTCTAATGTTCGCAACTGGCGACTGCAAGCACGACCTGCGGCGCAACCGCTCTGCTTTCCAAGTTTTTCCGTTGGGAATACTCTTCACACCATGATTCGCGGCGCGGAAAACACGAACCGGCGGATCGCTACGAGGAGAGGGCAATGAAAACTTATCTGGCGGAAGTTCTAGGCACATTTCTGTTGGTGTTCATCGGCACGGCGTCGGTGGTGACGGGCGGCTTCGGCGGCGCGCTGCCGCTCGGTCAGGAAGGCATCGGTCTGGCATTCGGCATCGGCCTCATCGCCGCGGCCTATGCGATCGGCCCGATTTCGGGTGCACATCTCAATCCGGCGGTGACGCTCGGCGTCTTCCTCGCCGGCCGGCTGCCGGCCAAGGACGTCATTCCCTACTGGATCGCGCAGATCATCGGCGCCATCCTGGCTTCGCTGGCACTGTGGATCATCGTCTCGGGCCAGGCCGGCGGCCACACAGGCGGCTTCGGCGCCAATGGCTGGGACGAGACGAAATGGGGCATGAGTTCGGCGTTCCTGTGGGAGTTGATCGGCACCTTCACCTTCGTCACGGTGATCCTCGGCGTGACCGCTGAAAAGCACTCGACGGCGTTTGCTGGTCTGGTGATCGGCCTGACGCTGGCGGGCATTCACTTCGCCATGATCCCCGTCACCGGCACCTCGGTCAATCCGGCCCGCTCCATCGGCCCGGCGCTGTTCACCGGCGGTGCAGCGCTCAGCCAACTCTGGCTGTTCATCGTCGCGCCGCTGATCGGCGGCGCCATCGCCGGTGTCGTCGCCAAGGCACGCATCTTCGAGAAGGATTGATCCCGAAAGCCTGAATGCAAAAGGCGCGGGCCACGGCCCGCGCCTTTTTATTGAGCTTTGTCTGGATCAGCCGGCGATGTCGAAGCGGTCGGCGTTTATCACCTTGGTCCAGGCGACGACGAAGTCCTTCGCGAACTTCGCCTTGGCGTCCGCCGTCGCATAGACTTCGGCGAGCGCGCGCAGTTGCGAGTGCGAGCCGAAGATCAGGTCGGCACGGGTGCCGGTCCACTTGACTTCACCGGTCTTGCGGTCGCGGCCTTCGAACACGTCCTTGGCGTCCGATGTCGCCTTCCACTCCGTGCCCATGTCGAGCAGGTTGACGAAGAAGTCGTTGCTCAGCGTTTCCGGCTGTTTGGTGAACACGCCGTGCTTCGACTGCCCGGCATTGGCGCCGAGAACACGCAGGCCGCCGACGAGGACCGTCATTTCCGGCGCGGTCAGCGTCAGCAGCTGCGCCCGGTCGACCAGCGCTTCCTCGACGGTCAGCCGCTGCTTGCCGCTGACATAGTTGCGGAAGCCGTCGACAGTCGGCTCCAGCGGGGCGAAGGAGTGGATGTCGGTCTGCTCCTGCGAGGCGTCCATGCGGCCGGGCCAGAAGGGAACGTCGACGCTGTGGCCGGCGGCCTTCGCGGCCTTCTCGATTGCCGCGTTGCCGCCGAGAACGATCAAGTCGGCAAGCGAGACTTTCTTGCTGCCGGTCTGTGCGGCGTTGAAGTCCTTGGCGATCGTCTCGAGCTTGTCGAGCACCTTGGCGAGTTCGACTGGCTGGTTGACGGCCCAGTCCTTCTGCGGGCTGAGGCGGATGCGCGCGCCATTGGCGCCGCCGCGCTTGTCGGAACCACGGAAGGTCGAGGCCGACGCCCACGCCGTCGAGACCAGCTGCGACACCGACAGGCCCGAAGCCAGGATCTTGGCCTTGAGCGCTTCGGCGTCCTGCTCGTCGATCAGCACATGATCGACCGCCGGGATGATGTCCTGCCAGGGCAGTTCTTCCTGCGGCACCAACGGGCCGAGATAACGGGCGACCGGGCCCATGTCGCGGTGGGTGAGCTTGTACCAGGCGCGGGCGAAGGCGTCGGCGAACTGATCCGGGTTCTCGTGGAAGCGCTTCGAGATCGTTGCGTAGGAGGGATCGAAACGCAGCGCGAGGTCGGTGGTCAGCATGGAGGGTGCGTGGCGCTTGGCCGAATTGTGTGCGTCCGGCACCGTGCCGGCGCCGGCACCGCCTTTCGGCGTCCACTGCTGCGCGCCCGCCGGGCTTTTGGTCAGCTCCCAGTCGAAGCCGAACAGATTGTCGAAGAAGTTGTTGCTCCATTTGGTCGGCGTCGTCGTCCAGATGACTTCCAGACCACTGCCGATGGCGTCGCCGCCCTTGCCGGTGCCGAATTTGCTCGCCCAACCAAGGCCCTGCTGCTCGATATCAGCACCTTCCGGCTCGACACCCACCAGGCTCGCATCGCCCGCACCATGGGTCTTGCCGAACGTATGGCCACCGGCGATGAGGGCCACGGTTTCCTCGTCGTTCATCGCCATGCGCGCAAAGGTGTCCCTGATGTCGCGCGCCGCGGCCAGCGGATCCGGATTGCCGTTCGGCCCTTCCGGGTTGACGTAGATCAGGCCCATCTGCACGGCGCCGAGCGGGTTCTGCAGGTCACGGTCGCCGCTGTAGCGTTCATCGGCCAGCCATTTGCCTTCCGGGCCCCAATAGACGTCCTGCTCGGGCTCCCAGACGTCGGCGCGGCCACCGGCGAAACCGAATGTCTTGAAGCCCATCGATTCCAGCGCGACGTTGCCGGTGAGGATCAGCAGATCGGCCCAGGAGATCTTGCGGCCATATTTCTGCTTGATCGGCCACAAGAGCCGGCGGGCCTTGTCGAGGTTGACGTTGTCGGGCCAGCTGTTGAGCGGCGCGAAACGCTGCTGCCCGGCCCCGGCGCCGCCACGGCCGTCGGCGATGCGGTAGGTGCCGGCACTGTGCCACGCCATTCGGATGAACAGCGGCCCATAGTGGCCGAAATCGGCCGGCCACCACTCCTGCGAATCCATCATCAGTGCATGCAGATCCTTGATGACGGCGTCGAGGTCGAGGCTTTTGAATTCCTCGGCATAGTCGAACGCCTCACCCATCGGGTCGGACAGGGATGACTGCTGGTGCAGGATCTGAACGTTCAGCTGGTTCGGCCACCAGTCATGGTTGGTCCTGCCAACGGCTCCGTGCGCGACCGGGCATTTGCCCGCGCTTTTGTCATCGGTGTTCGCGTCCATCTTCAGTCTCCGATTTTTGCCGAATTTTGATCTTTGCCAGGATTTTGGGAACGGCTCGTCGGCCGCACGATCTTGGAATGATTCCAGACTAGGCCGCATTGGCGATAAAAACAAATTGCCTTTCCTGTTCATTTCGATAGGAATTTCTTATGATCGGATTGACAGTTCGCCAGATGCATTATTTCGACGCGCTGGCGCAGACGCTGCATTTCGGACGCGCGGCAAAACTGGCCGGTGTCAGTCAACCGGCGCTGTCCTCGCAGATCGCGGAGATGGAACAGAGGCTGAACTGCCGGCTGTTCGAACGCGGCGGCAAGTCGGTGCGCATGACCGACGACGCGATCGCGCTTTTGCCGCGCATCGAACGCATCCTGGCCGACATACGCGACGTCGAAACGACGGCAAGGCGCGGCCGCACGGCCATGGAGGGACGCTTCCGCCTGGGCATCATCCCGACCGTTGCGCCCTATCTCCTGCCGCGCGCTTTGGCCGAACTGAAACAGCATTTTCCGGCCCTGCTGCTCGAGCTGCGCGAGGCGGTCACCGCCACGCTGGTCAATGACATCGCGTCGCGCAAGCTCGACGCCTTCATCGCGGCGCTTCCACTCGATCATCCGGGCCTGATCACCGAGGCGCTATTTTCGGACCGGTTCTTCCTTGCCGTCCCGGCGGGCGACCCGGCCTTCGCCTCGCCGCCGGTTCCACCCGAAAGCCCGGCGCTGGAAAGGCTGATGCTGCTGGAAGAGGGCCATTGCCTGCGCGAACAGGCGCTGGCGGTCTGCGGCAATGTGCGGCCGGTGGCGATGGCCAGCTACGGCGCCACCAGCCTGACCACGCTGTTGCAGATGGTGGCGCACGGGCTCGGCGTCACGCTGATCCCCGAAATGGCGACCGGCCCAGCCGGCACCATCCCCGACCTCAAGATCGTGCCGTTCCAGGAACCGATGCCGCAGCGCGTGATCTGTCTCGCCTGGCGGCGAAACAATGCAAGGCATGGCGAATGCGTCGAGCTCGCCAAGATCATCCGCGGCCTCGGCACGGCGGTGTTGGCCGCATGAGAAATGATTAACCGGACTTCAGAGAACGCGGGACAGAAACTCGCGGGTCCGCGGCGATTTCGGGTTGGCGATCATCTCGCGCGGCGCGCCGCGTTCGACGATCACACCGCCATCCATGAAGACGAGCTGATCGCCGATCTCGCGGGCAAAGCCGATCTCGTGAGTGACGACGACCATCGTCATGCCGCTCTCGGCCAGATCGCGCATCACCTGCAGCACCTCGCCGACCAATTCCGGGTCGAGCGCCGATGTCGGCTCGTCGAACAGCAGCACCTTCGGCTTCATCGCCATGGCGCGCGCGATCGCCACGCGCTGCTGCTGGCCGCCGGACAGTTCGCGCGGATAGCGGTCGACCTTGTCGGCAAGGCCGACGCGCCTTAGCAGGATTTCCGCCTCGGCCTTGGCCTGGTCGACCGGGATGCGCCGTACCTGCGTCGGCGCCTCGATCAGGTTCTCCATCACCGTCATGTGCGAGAACAGATTGAACGACTGGAACAGCATGCCGATCTCGGCCCGGCGCCGGCAAAGCAGATCGTCCTTGACCTCGTAGAGCCGGTCGCCCTGGAGGTCGTAGCCGACGAACTGGCTGTCCACCAACAGGATGCCGCCGCTGAGTTTTTCCAGATGGTTGATGCAGCGCAGGAACGTGCTCTTGCCGGATCCCGACGGGCCGATGATGCAGGCCACCGAGCCCTCGGGCACGTCGAAGTTGACACCCTTGAGAACCTCGAGCGAGCCATAGGTTTTGCGCACGCCGCGCGCGAACACCATGGAATCGGCCGGCACGCCGAAGCGAGCGCGATTATCGGACCTCACATCGCTCATCGGGCAGCGCCGCGCAGGCTGATCACGTTGCGCAAGGCGCGCTTCGTCAGAGGTTCACGGCGCGTGTCGCTGCGGCCAAAATGGCGCTCCAGGAAATGCTGTCCAACCGACAGGATGCTGACCACGGCGAGGTACCAGAAGGCGACCACGATCAAGAGCGGGATGGTCTCGAAGGTGCGGGCATAGATGCTTTGCGCGGTGTAGAACAGGTCATCGACCGCAATGAAGGTCACCAGCGACGTCATCTTCAGGAGGTTGATCGCCTCGTTGCCGGTCGGCGGCAGCACGAAGCGCATGGCTTGCGGCAGGGTGATGCGCTTCAGGATCATGCGGTAGGGCATGCCGAGCGCGCTCGCCGCTTCCGCCTGGCCAGACGGCACCGATTTGATGCCGGCGCGGATGATCTCGGCCATATAGCCGGCCTCGCACAGCGAAAGGGCGACGACCGCGGAAAAGAACGGGGTCATGAAATCGTTGGTGCGCACCGAAAACAGCGTGCCCAGGAAAGGTAGAGTAAGCGAGATTTCGCGCACCAGCAGCGACAGGTTGAACCAGAAGATCAGCTGGATCAGCGCCGGGACCCCCCGGAAGAACCAGACATAGACGCCCGCGAAGGCGCGCAGCACCGGACTTGGCGACACCCGCATGATGGCGATGACGGTGCCGACCACGATAGCCAGCGCCATGATGATGACGGTGAGCACCAGAGTGTTGCCAAGGCCGCGCATGATCGAGGGATGGAACAGGTAGCCGGCGGCCGTGCCCCAGGCGAAGGCTGGGTTGCTGGCGAAAGCGCGGATGATCAGGAAGGCCAGCAGCAAGGCGAACGCCGTGCCGATCCAGATGCCATAGCGGCGCTGCGGCACGACGGTCAGTCGTGACACGGCGGCGGCAATGCCGGGCTCGACGCCGATATCGGTCGGGTGGGCCACGCCCATCAATGGTCTCCTGGTTGCTGGCCGGCGCCTGACCCAGGATCAGGCGCCGGGTAATTCCTATTCGGCGCGAAGCGCGTCCATGGTGCCGACGAAATAGGGTTCCTTGATCGCGTAAGCGCCCATGCCGTATCTGTCGAGGATAGCCTTGTAGGTGCCGTTCTTGAACAGTTCGGCGAGCGCGCCCACCATCATGTCGGCGGTCTCCTTGTCGTCCTTGGCGATCGCCATGCCGAGCGGCGCGACGTCGTAAAGCGTCGGCAGCACCACCAGCTGGCCCTTGCTCGTCACCTCGAAATAGCTCGAAGCGGTCGCATCGTCCATGCGGGCGTCGACACGATCCGACAGCACGGCCTGGACGATATCGGTCGAGGAGTTGAAGACCGACTTCTCGATGGCGGCCTGGCCCTTGTCGGTACACTCCTCGCTCAGCTTGTCGACAAGGAAGTCCGAGGCGCTGCCGGCCGACACCCCGATGCGCTTGCCGCAGAGCGGCGTGTCGCCGCTGAAGCTCGCCTTCTTGTCGGGCGATGTCGACACCGCGAGCCCGGCCTTGAGGAACATGACGAAATCGACCTGCTTCAGCCGCTCGGGCGTCGCCGAGAACGTCTCCCAGGCGATCTTGAAGCGGCCGGCCGCAAGGCCTGGGATCATCGAGGGAAAGGGCGTGCGCTGTACATCGAGCTTGGCGTCGACGAGCTTGGCCACAGCGCCGGCGAGCTCGATGATGATGCCGGTCTGCTTGCCATCGGCATCGAGATATTCGAACGGCGCATAGTCCAGCGTGTTGGCGACGGCGAGCGTTCCGCTCTGCTTGACGTCGGTGGATTTCGCAACCTCGGCGGCTTGGGAAGCCGCGCCCCAGGCCATGGTGGATATCGCCAGCGCAAGGCCGGCCATTCGCAGATATGCATTCATTGCTGTTCCCCTTTCTTTTGCTTGTTTGACCTATGCGCCGGCGGCTTCCGCCGCCTTCTTCTTGCGATAGTGGTAGTTCTTGTCGATGCGCTCCATCAGATAGTCGCCGTAGAGCACCGGCTCGTATTTCGGCTGCTTACCGGCCGGCACGCAGACCGACAGCGCCTCGATCGTCTCGTCCATTGACGGATCGAAGAAGAAGGGCTGCGAATAGCGCTCGCGCCCCGACCGATTGATGACCCGGTGCGGCGTCGAGACGAACTGGTCGTTCGACCAGCGCGCCAGTATGTCGCCGACATTCATCACGAAGGAATCGGGGACGGGCGGCGCCGGGACCCAGTCGCCGGCCTTGTTCTTGACCTCGAGGCCGCCGACATTGTCCTGCGCTAGCAAGGTGATGAAGCCGTAGTCGGTGTGCGGCGCCGAGCCGAACAGGCCTTCTTCCTGGGGCTGGGTCGGATAGTGCAGCAGCCGCAGGAAGGTCGTCGGCTGCTCGAAATAGCGGTCGAGGCTGTCGGAGGGCAGTCCGAGCGAGAGCGCGATGGCGCGAACCATCTTGCGCGCGAGCGTTCCCATTTCCTCGACATAACGCTCTATCGTCTCCCTGAAACCGGCAAGCGCTGTTTCGTCCGGCCATTGGTTGGGGCCTTGAAGCGGTTTTTCGGCCAAGGCCCTTGGATCGTCGGCGCCGACCTCATGCATGAAGAAGATCGATTCGCTCTGGTTGGGCTTGCTGACGGTTGCCACCGACGAGGTCACGATGGTCGAGCCGGCAAAGGGCAGATAGCCGCGGAAATTCTTGTCGATCTTCAGCTTCGCCTTTTCCTCCTCGGGCAAGGCAAAGAAGCGCTTGCTCGCTTCGCGCACGGCTTCGACATCGGCGCGCGGAATGGGGTGCCCGGTGACATAGAGGAAGCCGATCGTCTCGAGATAGCGACGCAGCGTCGCCGCCGTTGCCCGGATGGCGCCCTCATCGTCGCCATAGAGCGCCGAAACGTCGAGGATCGGAATTTCGGAAAAATCGCCGCGCTCTTGTGCATCCATTTTCGAACACCCTGTCTTGAACATAAGATACAGTACTGTATTTCTACACATCCGAACGGCCTCATCAATAGGCTTTCGATCGCAAAAGGAAGAGCGCTGAAACATGGCACCACGCAAGATCATCATCGACACCGATCCGGGCCAGGACGACGCCTTCGCCATCCTCTTCGCGCTGGGGTCGCCGGCCGAGCTCGACGTGGTCGGCATCACCACGGTCGGCGGCAACGTGCCGCTTGCCCTGACGTCGAAGAACGCGTTGAGGGTGGTGGAACTTGCCGGGCGTCCCGATGTGCCGGTGCATGCCGGATGCCCGGCGCCGATGGTGCGCAAGCTGATCACCGCCGAATATGTCCACGGCGAAACCGGCCTCGACGGCGCCGACCTTCCCGAACCGGTGACGCCGCTGCAAAGCGAACACGCGGTGAATTATCTCGTGCGCACCATCATGGACGCGCCGGAGGGCGAGTTGACCGTCTGCACGCTCGGGCCGATGACCAATCTGGCAATGGCCATGACCATGGAGCCGAGGATCGTGCCGCGGTTGCGCGAAGTCGTGCTGATGGGCGGCGGCTTCTTCCAGGGCGGCAACGCCACGCCGGCCGCGGAATTCAACATCTTCGTCGACCCGCATGCCGCGCACAAAGTGTTCGACAGCGGCGTGCCTGTGACGATGGCCGGCATAGACTGCACCTACACCGCGCTGATGACGCCGGAATGGCTCGACCGACTTCGGGCAACCGGCAGCCGGGCGGCGATCGAGGCCGCCAATCTGGCCGACTTCTACCGCCAGTACGGCACGCACAAGTTCGAAACGCCGGCGCGTCCCATCCATGATGCTTGCGTCACCGGCTATCTGCTGGCGCCACAGATCTATGAGCAGCGCCAGTGCGCGGTGACGGTCGACATCGTCTCGCCGGAGACGATCGGCATGACCGTCGTCGACTGGTGGCATGTGACCGGCCGGCGCAAGAACTGCAATGTCCTGCGACGCATCGATCCGGCGCCGTTCTTCGAGTTGATGCTGGAGCGGATCAGTGCATTGCCCTGAGTTGCGCCTTCCGCGATAGATGGACACTTGATGAGTCGCGAAGCGCATCGAAGCCGACGAACGGTTTGCAGGCGTCGCGCATGGCGATGAAGGTCTTGATCAGATGAAAGCCGAAAGCGCCTCGGCCAGAGGCAAGAGACCGTCCAAAGCCGCCCCGCCCGCGAAGGCGGCGCGGCAGACGCTCAGCCGCGATGCCTGGATCACGGCCGCGCGCAAGGTGCTGGAGAAGCGCGGCATCGGCGAGGTCAAGATCGACCGCCTGGCGCACCAGTTCAAGGTGACGCGTGGCAGTTTCTACTTCCACTTCGCCAGCCTGGCCGATCTTCGCGATGGCCTGTTGCAGGAATGGCGAAACACCAATTGCGCGCCGTTCTGGGCGATGCGCGACATGCACGACATAGACGGCCTGCAATTCTTCACCGACATCGTGCATGTCTGGGTCGATGAGGCACCGTTCAGCCCGCTGCTTGACCTGGCGGTCCGCGACTGGTCGCGAACCTCGAAGAAGCTGGCGCAGGAGGTCAAGGACATGGACGATCTGCGCATCGCGCTGTTGATCCGCTCCTTCCGCGCCATGGGCTATCCCGAGGACGAAAGCCTGGTCCGGGCGCGCATCACCTACTTCCACCAGATCGGCCAGTACGCGCTGTCCTTCAAGGAGGATCCGGCGGTGCGCAGGAGCTACCAGCCGCTGTTCGGAGAGGTCCTGCTCGGACCGCTGGTGCAGGAGCCAGGCTCGGCGCCGCGGCCGTCGGATATCCGGAGCGGACGGCGGTAGATGGCGTGCCAGCGATAGCGGACCGCGGTGCGTTCAACGGACCTTCGCGGATCTAGGAAGCAGCCGCATCACCTGCCATTGCGCGAGTCGCGTTCTGGTCGGGACGCACCAGAAAATAGAACGCGGCGACGTGCGTGATCATCAGCAGCGGCACGTAGATGACCGGGATCGCATAGGTCGCACCCAGCAATCCCGCATGGGCAGGAAGATCGGCCTGGATCGCCTGATAATAATCGACGATGAGGTCGATGGTCCCGACGACATTGAACGCGACAACGAATAGCCAGAAAAGCGGGCGTATCCTCACGGTAAACAGTGCCAACATGGCCAACACCCCGGTAGCGAAGTCGCCATAGGCGGCAAAGGTGGCGAAGCTGGCGGGCAGGTCGGGGCTGACGACGCCCGGAAGGATGAAGACGAGCCCGAAGAAGCGGAAACTGTGCAGGGTGGCAATGGCGCGTTGCGTTGCGGCCCCGTTCATCGAGCTCAGCCTGGGCCAGATGTAGGCGCCGAAACACAGCAGCCATGCGACATAGCCGAGAACGAGCTGGATCTGGAAAAGGATTTCCGTCGACATTGTGGTCTCCGTCAGCTGTTTGGCGCCGCCGCCTCGAACACCGCGGTCAGGATGCCGAGCCGGTCTTCCATGAGATTTCGTCCCAGATTGGCTGCAAGCTCGGCGAAGTCCGGCCCCATCACCACGCCCAGATTTGGCGAAGGCGGCGGACCCGACGCCCGCATCTGCGCGAACCAGGCCTTGGCGGCCTCAGTGTCGTCTTTCCATGCCAGCACACGGAGGCCGGCCGGTTCGATCGCCTCACGCGTCGCGTCGATTGACAGGAGGAAGCTCGTCGCCGGTGTTCGCGCCCAGGGAAGCGGATAGTGCGGCTGACCAGCGCTTAACACCACGTCGAAGGTGGCAAACCTGCCCCCTGATTTCAGCACGCGCCGAATCTCGCGATAGAGTCGCCCCCGGTCGGAGATGTTCATCGCCACATGCTGCAGCAGAACGATGTCGAAGCGTCGGTCATCGAACGGAAGCTCCAGGGCGTTGGCGGTCTGGAACGACGCTTGCCCGCCCTGCCCGGTGCGCTCGGTCAGATAGCGCGCGGCATCCACGAATGGCTCGCTGAGGTCCACGCCGATAACCCGGCAACCATAAGTCGCGGCCAGGAAGCGCGCCGGCCCGCCGACGCCCGAGCCGACATCCAGAACCGACATGCCAGCGGTGATGCCAGCCAATTGAGCAAGCTCGGCGGTGGCCGCAAGCCCACGGGTGTGAAACTGGTCGAGGGTGCCCAGTTGCTGTGGCGTGAGAAGCTGATCCTCCGGGCCGAGGGCAGCCAGTACCGCCTTCAACCGCTCAGTCAGGCCCGTCGCGCGATAGTGGTCGCGCACCCCATCAAGTTCATCAGTCATGGCAAGATGCTCCTGTCTCAAGCTCTTACCTAAACCCCCTTCCATCGTTCGACTATCCGCTGTAATCACAACAACCCATGAAGCAGAGCTACACAATCCGGTACGGGGCACTGGAGGGCGTCGAGGTGTTCCTGGCTGTCGCCAGACACCGCAACTTCCGCCGCGCCGCGGCTGATCTCGGCGTGACGCCGTCGGCCGTGAGCCAGGCGGTGCGCGCGCTGGAAGCCCGCATCGGCGCGGCGCTGTTTGTCCGCACGACACGCAGTGTCGGCCTGACCGAGGCCGGTCAGCGCTTTCTCGACCGTGCCGGCCCTGGCTTCGATGAGATCGTCGCCGCAAGCGAGGCCGCGCGTGACATCGGCCAGCGACCGACCGGCCTGCTGCGCCTGTCGGTGCCGCGCGCCGTCGTGCCGTTGATCCTGGAGCCGGTAATCGCGTCGTTCTGCCAGGCTTATCCCGAAGTCGAACTGGAGATCGCCGCGAGCGACGAAATGGTCGATCTGGCGACAGGCGGGTTCGATGCCGGCATCCGCCTCGGCCAGTTCATTGCCACCGACATGGTGGCGGTGCGGCTGACCCCGTCCTTCCGGTTCGTGGTCGTCGGCAGTCCCGACTATCTCGATCGCCATGGCCGCCCTGAGCGTATCGATGATTTGCGCCACCACGCCTGCCTGCGCCTGCGCCGTTCCAACGGCGCCATGGCGCCGTGGACGTTCGCCGACGGCAACGAAACGATCGAGGCGATGGTCTCAGGTCCGCTGATAGCCCACGACTATCCGACATTGCTCGGGGCAGCGATGCGAGGGATTGGGCTGGCGCAGATTCCACGACCGGTCGCCGAGGGCACGATAGAACAGGGAAAACTCGAACCTGTACTGGACGCCATCGCGGCGACGACGCCGGGCGTCTTCCTCTATCACCCCGGCAAGCGCCAGATCCTGCCGAAGCTGCGCGCCTTCATCGATCACCTCAAATCCGCGATCTGAGGCAATCAAGACTGCCGCCCCCTTGGCGCTCCCTCGGCTACGCCATCTTCTGCGCCCCCAACCCGGCTCTTCCACCATTGCTTGACGCATCAGGAACTTCTGCGGCTTGCCGGCCGCTGTCATCGGCAGATCGTGTCGGAAGCGGATGATTGCTCCCTCGATAACCCGGTCGGCAC
>NZ_PNOT02000280.1 GCF_002879535.1 Mesorhizobium intechi | reverse complement strand
CCGCCACCCGATCGCCGTGACGAATTCGAAGTCCACTTCCAGAGCCATTTCTACGGCAACACTTCAGCCATGGTCGAAGGCGAAGCGGACGAGGAAACCCGCATCAGGGATGATGGCGGCGCCGAGGACGAGCAGGTCGTAGCCGAGCAAAGCCAGGAAGGTGGCGAGCTATCCTCGGCCCTGGAACAGTTGAGCACACGCGACTTCCAGCGCGACGACGACAGGCTGACCGCCTTTCGCCGAAAACTGTCGTTCGCTTTGCCCACCCGTCGCTCCTTCCGCACCGTGCGTACTCCTTCGCGCGGCAAGCTCGATTTGCGCCGCTCGCTCAGGGAAATCGTCAGCGCCGATGGCGACGTGCCCTCGCCGCTGCTGCGCCGCCGCCAGACAGTGCCGCGCAAGCTGCTGCTCTTGATCGACGTCTCCGGCTCGATGAAGCGGCACACGGCGGACTATCTCAAGCTGGCGCATGCCGCCGTTCAGGGCGCTGACCGCGCCGAGATCTTCACCTTCGGCACGCGGCTCACCCGCATCACCTCGGCGCTGCGCATCCGCGACCGCGACCAAGCGCTGGCCCGCGCGGCGGCCCAGGTCGACGACTGGGACGGCGGCACCCGCATGGGGCCGACGCTGCTCGCCTTTCTCTCCGTGCCGCGCTTTTCGTCCTTCGCGCGTGGAGCAGCAGTCATCATCCTGTCCGACGCACTGGAGCGCGGCGATCATGCCGAACTGCAGACGGCGATGCGCCGGCTGAGCGCCCGTGCCTTCCGGCTGTCGCTGGCCACGCCCTTGGCCGGCGACCCGCGCTTCCGGCCGGCCACGGCGGCGCTTCGTGCCATCCTGCCTGATCTCGACGATCTCATCGACGGCTCGTCGCTGACCAGCCTCACCGATTTCATCCTGTCGCTCGCCCGCCCTGCCCCCACGGCATCGACAATCTGGGAAAGGGTATCGTGATGCAGAAGGCCATCGACGCGCATTTCCACATCTGGCGCCAGAAGGACCAGCCCTGGCTGGTCGGGCCGATGGTGCCGCGCATCTTCGGCCCCTACGAGCCGATCCGTCGCGACTATCCGATCGGCGAATTCCTCGAGGACCAGAAGGGGTCAGGCGTCGAGAAAGCCGTCTATGTCCAGACCAACTGGGCAAAGGAGGATTTCGAGAAGGAAGTCGCCTTCCTGCAAAGGACCGCTGACGAGACCGGCTGGCCGCATGCCATCGTCGGCTATGCCGACATGACGGTCGACGATGTCCGGCCTCAGATCGACCGGCTGATGCAATACAGGCTGCTGCGCGGGGTGCGCATGCAACTACACTGGCACGAGACGCCGGCCTTCCGCTTCGCCGCCTCGGCTGACCAGGTCATCGACCCCAAGGTGCGCGCCAATGTCGCGCGGCTAAAGGATTACGGCCTGTCCTTCGACCTGCAGCTCTTCCCCGCCCAGATGAAGGACGGGCTGACGCTGGTCGGCGAGAACCCGCAAACCAACTTCATCCTCACCCATGCCGGCATGCTGACCGGCGCGGATCAAGAAACCACCGAGGCCTGGAAGGCCGGCCTGCGCACGCTGTCGGCAGCGCCCAATCTCCACGCCAAGCTGTCCGGTCTCGGCACCTTCGTCCATCGCAACGACCCGGCTGTCATCACCTACATCGTCGACAACGCCATCGACATTCTGGGCGCGGATCATCTGATGTTCGGCTCGAACTTCCCGATCGAGAAGCTCTGGACCAGCCACGCCGAGCTGATCAGGGCGCACCGCGATGCCGTGGCGAAACATGGTCCAGAAGCCGAGGCCGACATCTTCTGGAATACGGCCGAAAAGGTTTATCGGCCGGTGTAGCGCTCTCTCGCCTTCTCCCACAAGGGGAGAAGGCAAGACCCGTGGTAGCCCTTACTGCGTCGGCAGCATGCCTTCGACGTCGCTGGCCGCGTCATTGAGCGCTTCTTTAGGCGAGGCCGACTGGTCGACGACGCGCGACAGATTGTCGACGATCGTCTGCGTCACCTTGACCCCGTTGGTGCCCGGGAAGGCATACCACGGAACCATCAGCGGCATCTGGCTGAGCCCGGCCTGGAACAGCGGGTTCTGCTTGTAGAAATCGCCGAGATACTCGGGAGACTTCGCAGCCAGCTCGTTGTTGGGGACATAGCCGGTGCCCGGCACGACGACGGAGGCGCCATAGGGGCCGGCGGCGAATTTCGCGAACTTCCAGGCCGCCTCCTGCTTGGCCGCGTCCTTGGTCAGGATGACGACGGCATTGCCGCCGGTCGGCAGATGGCCGTTCGCCGGAGCGATCAGCGGGATCTTGGCGGTGCGCAGCGTGAACTTGTCGCCGACATTCTTGATCGTGTTGACCAGCGCGCCAGTGGTCTGGAATTCAAAGCCGACCTTGCCGGCCGCGAACGCCTGTTCGCCCGCTGGCTTGGTGAAGACCGGCATGCCGCCTTCCTTCACCATCCGCTCGATGATCTCCACCGCCTTCTCGCCCTCCGGCCCGTTGAAGGCGACCTTGCTTTCGTCTTCGTTCAGCATCTTGCCGCCGGCACCGAACAGCAGCGCCGAGAACATCCAGTCATCGCCCTGCCAGCGGAAGTCGATGCCGTCGACGCCATTGCCGAGAGCCTTGATCTTGCCGCCCAGCGCGATGACTTCATCCCAGGTCTTGGGCGGATTGTCCGGATCGCCGCCGGCCGCCTTCACCAGGTCGGCGTTGTAATACATGATCGGATTGGAGGTGGCGAAGGCGAGGCCAACCTGCTTGCCGTTGACCTGGGCCAGCTTCAGGATCGTGTCGGAGAAGCCGAGCTCCGCCATATTGCCTTCCTTCTTGACCAGCGGCCCGAGGTCGACAGCAACGTCACGCTCATTGAGCATGCGCAGGCGGTTGAGGCCGATGAAGGTGATGTCGGGCATCTCGTCGGTGCCGGCCTGGCGAAGAATGGTCTGGATGCCCTCTTCGTAGGTCGCCGACGGGCTGGCGAACTGGATCTTGATATCGGGATTTTCCTCCATGAACTTCTTCGAGATCGTGTCCATCACGTTCTTGAAGAAGCCGGGCATCGGGTAGTGAACCGTCAGGGTCGTCTCGGCATAGGCCGGAAAGGCTGCCGCCAACGACACCGCCGCGGCGGCGAAAATCCTGGAAATATGCGTCATTGGTCGTGCTCCTTGTTGGCCCGGTCAGCCTTTGAGACCGGTCATGGTGATGCCCTCGACGAAGCGCTTCTGCGCGAGCAGGAAGGCGGCGACGAGAGGAACTGTGATGATCAGCGTGGCGGCCATCAGCGCGCCGTAGTCGTCGCCTGCCTCGGCGGCGCGGAAATACATCAGGCCGAGCGGCGGCGTGGCGTAGGCTTGCTTGCTGACGACGATCAATGGCCAGTACAGATCGTTCCAGTGCGCGACGACGGAAAAGATGGCGAAGGCGGTGACCGCCGGCCACGCATTGGGCACGATGACGCGCGCGACGATGCCGAGTTCGGACATGCCGTCGAGCCGCGCGGCGTGCAAGAGGTCGTCGGGCATGGCGCGGAAGAACTGCAGGAACATGAAGATCGCGAACACCGATATGGTGAAGGGCGCCACCAGCGAGGTGTAGCTGTTCAAGAGCGACATCCCGTCGAAGGCGACATAGAGCGGCAGCGCCGTGGCATGGATCGGCACCAGCAGGCCGAGCATGACCAGTACCATCATCAGCCGCGCGGCGCGGAATTTCAGCTTGGCCATCGCATAGGCGCAGGGGATCGCGACCACGACCTGGAAGAAGAAGATCATGCCGCAGACGACGACACCGTTCCACAGCAGCGTCGCCATCGGCACCTTGGCAAGCGCCTTGGCGAAATTCTCGGCAAAATAGAAATGTTGCGGGATCAGCGCCAGCGACGAGGTGAAGATGTCGCTCTGCGTCTTGCCCGCCGTCGAGATCATGAAGATGTAGGGCGCGAGGATCATCAGCGCGCCGAGCGAAAGCAGCGCGAAGCGGATGATGCGGCCAACTGGGATGCTGTTCATGTGTAGTGCACCCGCCGGTCGAGCACGCGGTATTGCACAAGCATCAGCACGACCAGGATCGCCAGGAAGACGACCGTCATCGCCGAGGCGTAGCCGACGCGCAGATAGACGAAACCCTCCTGGTAGATGGTGAAAAGCAGCACTTCGGAGGCCTTGTTGGGGCCGCCGTCGGTGAGCATTTTCACCGTTTCGAAAACCTTCACCGCATTGGTGATGCTGATGGTGACGACGAACAGCGTCGTCGGTCCAAGCATCGGCCAGGTGACCAGGAAGAACCGGTCGAGCGCCGATTTCGCGCCGTCGACATGGGCGGCGGCATAGAGCTCGCGCGGGATGGCCGTCAGGCCGGCCAGGAACAGCACCATGTTGAAGCCGACCGACTGCCAGATGCCGATGATCGACAGGCTGTAGAGCACGGTGTTCGACGCGCCGAGCCAGTTCGGGCCGGGAATGCCGGCAAGCGAAAGCAGCGCGTTGAGCGGCCCGATCGTCGGGTGGAATATGTATTGCCAGACGGTCGCCATGGCGACAATCAGCGAGGCGACCGGCAGGAAATAGACGGTGCGGAAAAAGCCGCGCGCCCGCCCCTCGCCTTCGATCAGCAGGGCAACGCCCAGGCCGAGCACGATCGAGACCGGCGCGACGATGGCGGTATAGACCGAGGTGTTCCACAGCGAGCGGCGGAAGGTGCGATCGTTCAGGAGATGCGCGTAATTCTCGAAGCCGACGAAGCGAAACTTGCCGTAGCCGAGCTCGAAATCGGTGAAGCCGAGGAAGATGACGGCCGCCACCGGCAACAGCACGAATAGCAGCAACAGCACGATGGCCGGCGCCGCCAGCAACCAGGCGGTCCGGTTCTCGCTGCGCGCACGCAGTGCTGCGGCCCCGGCGACATCGCCCGCCAGCGCGACGCTAGACATGGGCCGGCTCCCGCCGCGCGCTCGCCGCGAAGCGCAGCCGCTTTCCTTCCGGCCCGAAGACCATCGCCTGCACAGGAGCCAGGACGACACCCACCTTCATTCCTGCGATCAGGTCCTTCGCCTCATGCGGTGCCAGCTTGGCGACGACGGCGTCGCCGGAGGCCTCGAGCCGGCAATGGGCAATGACTTCCGAGCCGAGGAACTCGAGCCGTTCGATCATCCCGGAAAGGCCGCTCCGGCCGCTGGGAGACAGTTTGACGAATTCCGGGCGGATGCCGAGGCTGACCGGACCGTTCGCCAACTTTTCCAGCAAAGCCAGCCGGATGCCTTCGAAGCCGACATAACCGTTTTCGGCGAACGCCGGGATGATGTTGATCCGCGGCTGGCCGACGAAACGCGCGACCTCGATATGGGCGGGATCGTTGTAGATCACATCGGGCGCGGCGAGCTGCAGCAGATTGCCGCCGATCATCACCGCCACCCGGTCGGCCATCGACAGCGCCTCGGCCTGGTCGTGCGTCACGTAAAGTGTCGGCACGCCGGCGCGGCGATGCAGTTCGACGATCTCACCTCGGGCATGGACGCGCAGATTGGCATCGAGATTGGAGAGCGGCTCGTCCATCAGGAAGATCGAGGGCTGGCGCACCATGGCGCGCGCCAGCGCCACGCGCTGCCGCTGGCCGCCCGACATCTGCCCAGGCTTGCGGTCGAGCAGATGGTCGATCTTGAGCAAACCCGCCATCTCGCGGACATCGCGCGCGATGCCGGTGCGAATATCCTTTTGGCCAGGCAGCAGGGAGCCGACCAGCGGCAGGCGCTGCGGCCGGCTCAGCCGTTTCATGGCGAGCGGCACGGCGATGTTCTGTCCCGCCGTCAGATGCGGGTAGAGCGCGTAGGACTGGAACACCATGGCGATGTTGCGGTCGGCCGCGGCAACCGGCGACATGTCCTTGCCGCCGACGAAAATCTCGCCGCTGTCGGCATGGTCGAGCCCCGCCAGGATGCGCAGCAAGGTGCTTTTGCCGCATCCGGAAGGGCCGACGAGCGCGATGAACTCGCCGGCTTCGATATCGAGGCTGACGCCATTCAGAATAGCGTTGCCGCCGAAGGACTTTTTCAAACCGCGAAGCGAAAGCGCGCTCATGAGGCGACCCGCTGTCGAACCTTGTGCGCCTCGTGCGGATAGACCTCGGCCACCACCTCATCGAGGACGTAGGCCGTCATGCCGGGGATGGCGACGATCTCGCTGGCGACAGTATCGCTGAATTGGTGGATGACGACGCCAAGCAGCCGCTCGCCCGGCATGTCGCGCTCCATGTCGCCGACCACGAAGGCCGCCGACGGACCCCAGACCAACGACGTGTTTTCGTATTGGCCTTGCCATGCCCGGTGCAGGTGGCCGCTGGCAAACAGCGCGACATCGTGAGCGGCGATCAGATCGTAGAGGCGCTGGCGCTGCGCCGGCCTGACGCTCCAGTAGCCGGTGTCACCCTCGCCGGGCGCATCGACGAACAGCGGCTTGTGGGCGAAGAGCGCGATGCTCCGGCCGCCACGGCTTTCCAGCGCGGCGTGCAACCAGTCGAACTGCGCCTCGTCCTCAGCGTCGTCGAAACCCATCAGCAGGCTGTCGAGCCCGATGAGGCGCCAGCTCCCGGCGTCTTCCATCCAGTAATCGGGACCAACCAGCCGGCGCCAGCGTTCGAGGCGCCCGGCATTGACCGGCTGCAGTGAACCCGGGAGATGGCCGACATCGTGATTGCCGGGCACCAGCAGCATCGGCTTGGAGATTTCGCGCATCAGATCCATGCAGAAGCCGATGTCTTCATCCTTGTCGGCACCGTCGACGCTGAGGTCGCCGGTGTGAATGACAAGGTCGGCGCCGCTCTGCTCGATCCAGGCGGCAAGCGGCGCCCAATTGCCGTTGAAGTGCGCCTTGGTCGGGCTGAAATGGGTGTCTGTGATCTGAACGATTTTCATGCCGGCTCCACCATGCGAGCCGCGCCCCCAGGCAAGCGGCATCGCATGGGGCTTCCTTAGTGCCCTTCCATGTCACTTCCTTAACAGCGGCCGGGATAAACCGCGCAATTGCAGGCAGCGGTCGTGCAAGAGCGCCAGCGGCGATCGCCCCTGCGCGTCGAACCTCATAGATTTCAGAGGCTTGCTACTGTTTGCCTACGCATCGCCCGCGCTCACAATCTTGTAACGGCGCAGCGGGAAATCACACTCACTTCACCTCAAACTGCGGATCCACGGGGATCTGCATCGCCGTCACCAGATGGTTGGTCTGGCCGGCGAGCCCGATGATCGACACCAGTTCGCCATGCTGCGCATCGGTCATCCCCTTGGCCCGCGCCGCCGCCGTGTGCGAGTGGACGCAGTAGGAGCAGCCATTGGCGGTCGACACCGCGATGTAGATCATCTCCTTGGTCAGCGGATCGATGGCGCTGTCGGCCACCATCACCGCCTTCAGCTGCTCCCACACCCGCTTCAGCGACGCCGGATCATTGGCCAGCCCGCGCCAGAAATTGTTGACGAAATCCGATTTGCGCGTCGCCCTGATATCGTCGAACACGGCCTTCACCGCCGGGATTTTTTCGACCTCGGCATCGTTGAGAAGTTTTGTCGCGGCCATGGAGTGGTCCCTTCGTTTTTCGAATCAGGTTCTGAGCAGATACGCCCAACCGATTGGCTCGATTCACTTTGCCAGCGCCGGCGTCTAGAGTCAGGTCACGCCGAGTCGAAAATGGTGGCTTTTGGGAACCGGAGCGGAGCGTACTGAAGTACGTGAGCACCGGAAGCCGCCATTCTCAGGCCGGCCTCACCCTGAATCTAATGCACCGCCGCGTACATGATCTTCTCCTCCGTCGCCTCCGCCGGCGAAAACTCCTCGACGATGCGACCCTGTCGGCACACCAGAATCCGATCCGAAAGGTTCATGATCTCCGGCAGGTAGGACGAGATGACGACGACGGCCAATCCCTCATCCGCCAGCCGGTTGATGATCTGATGGATCTCGGCGATGGCGCCGACATCGACGCCGCGCGTCGGCTCGTCGAAGATGACGATGCGCGGCTGCTGCACCAGCCCCTTGCCGATCACCACCTTCTGCTGGTTGCCGCCGGACAGTTCGACCACCCTGGCATTGTCGTTGATCGCCTTGACGTTGAGCGTCTTGGTCCATTGCGCCGACAGCTGCCGCATCTCCTGCTGGTTGATCACCCAGGCCTTTTCGCGGCCTGCGGCGAGCAACCCCCCGAACAGATTCTCGGCAATGCCCATTGTCTCGAAAATGCCTTCACTCTTGCGGTCCTCGGTGACGTAGACGATGCCGTCGGCAACGGCTTCGCTCGGCACGAGGTAGCGCACCGGCCTGTCATCCAACTCAATCGCCCCGCCACGCAAAAAGTCGCGCTTGTAGATGCCCGAGATGATCTTGAAGGTCTCGGTGCGGCCGGAACCGATCAGCCCGAACACGCCGGTGATCTGGCCCTCGAAGATCGAGAATGAATTGTTGCGCACGACATTGCTCATCGAGATGTCCTGCACCGACAGCACCTTCCTGCCGGCCTTGCGCAATTTCGCCTCGTCACGCTGACGGTAGATCTGCCCCGACAATGTGCGCCCGACCATGGCGGCGACGATCCTGTCGCGGTCGAAGGCCGACGTGTCGTCGGTGATGACCAGTTCGCCGTCGCGCAAAACGGTGATGCGGTCGGCAATGGCAAGCGCCTCTTCCAGCGCGTGGCTGATGAAGACGATGGAAACGCCGCTCGCCTTGAGCCGACGGATCAGCGCGAAGAAGTGGCGTTTTTCCTCCGGCGTCAGCGTCGCCGTCGGCTCGTCGAAGATGATGATCTCGGCATTGTGGTGCACAGCGCGCGCGATCTCGACCATCTGCCGCTTGGCCGCGCCCAGCGTCGCCACCATGGCGTTGGGATCGACGGGGAAATTCAGCGACTGCAGGAACTGCTGTGCTGAAATATACGTGCCGCGCAGCCGGTTGAGGAATTTCTCGGTGCCGAGATAGAGGTTTTGCGCCACCGTCATCGACGGCACCAGGCTGGTTTCCTGGAACACCATGGCAATGCCGGCTTCCAAGGCGGCATGCGGCGACGCGTAGGCGATCTCCTGACCCTTGTGGAACATCTTGCCCGAGGTGGCGTCGACAACGCCGGCAATGATCTTGGTCAGCGTCGATTTGCCGGCGCCATTCTCGCCGAGCAGCGCGTGGATCTCGCCCTTGCGCAAGTCGAAGCTGACATTTTTCACCGCGGGCACGCCGCGGTAGGTCTTGGTGACGTTTTCCAGGCGAACGATCGGTTCCATCAGAAACCTCCCGCGTCTATGGCCAGCACGCAGTCGCCGCCCCTGGAAGCGATGAACAGCCGGCCATCCTTCTCAGCCACGCTGCAGATGCCGTGGCGCGTGCCGTTGGCGCGGCTGTGCAGGCTGAATTGCGGCTGCAGCTTCTGGTCCAGCCTGACCACCAGCCCGTAGGAGCGGCTCGGCGACCATGGCTTGTGGATGCCCATGGTGCGGATGCCGCCGCATTGCAGCGGTTCGAGGAAGCTTCGGCTGGAAGCCAGCGCCGGCGCGATCCAGTAAGCCGGCGGCACCTGCTCGATCATGTCCTGGCGGTAGCGCGTTTCCTGCAGCACGAATTCGATCAGCCGGTTGCGCGGCGCGAACAGGCTCAACCATGCCCCGCCATCCCCCGAAGGCGCAAGCCGCGCGGGATAGCCAGGCAGATGCGTCAGCACTGCCGAGCGGTTTCCCGTCGCGCCGTCGAAGCGAACGAGTTGATGGCGCCAGCTCTCGCTGACCAGCACATCGTCGCCGGCGGGATGGAGCCCATAGGGAAAGGCAATATCGCCGGCCACCTTGCGGAATTCGCCGCCTGTCGCGTCGCGTTTCCAAAGCGAACCGGACGCGCCCTTCTTCATCAGATCGGCTGCCCATTGCGAGGGCGCATGTTCGGCCGAACCATTGGCCAGCCACATTGTGCCGTCCTCGGCATAGGCGAGAGTGGTGATGCAGCTGATATCAGCCGGCAGCGAAAGCTCCTTGCCGGCAACCAGCAGCTTGCCGCTTTCCAGCCCGACCGTCAGTTCACCCGACGGCGACCGCGCCAGCGCCGTGATGGGCGAAGGAAAGGTCTCGACGACCTTTGACCCGGCTCCGGCAGCAAGCGAATAAACGGCGTTGCCGCTGGTGGCGAGCAGCCGGTCACCGGAGACCAGCAGATTGTCCGGCTCGCTCAACTCTGCGAAAGCTCGTGCCTCATCCAGCCGCGTGTTGGGCCGGAAAGCGCCGTCCAGCGGCGGGATGGTGACCGCCTTGCCGCGAAACATGTCCAGGATCGGATCGAGGATCATGGCTTTGCTCCCCAGTAGGAAGCCGGGCTTGTCCAGTTCGGGTCGGCCCCAGAAATCTTGTAGCGGCCGACGCGGTTGTTGAGGATGCCGCCGACGAAGAGATAGCCCTTGTGCTCACGCATCGAAGTGACCATCGGATGCGCGCCGCCGGAGAGGTCGCCCATCGCCTCGACGATACCGCCCTTCTCGTTGAATTTCACCACGCCGCCGGTGTTGATGTTGGGAAACAGCCACTCGTCCTGCGGCAGACGGCGCGTCATGCGCTTGCGCATGTCGGGATGGCGCAGCGACAGGTCGAAACTCGGCGTGCGCATGCCGAGCCATGCCATCCAGTAATTGCCGTCCGACGCCCGGTTGATATTGTCGGGGTAGCCCGGCATGTCGCGGATGACGCATTCGGCGGTGCCGGACTTCGGCCCTTCCAGCCAGTAGCGATGCACGCGGCAGGCCCAGCTTTCGGCGAAGAACAGTGATTTGCCGTCATGCGCCATGCACACGCCGTTTGTGTAGCGGTAGCCGTCGAGCAGCGTCTTCGTCGATCCGTCCCTGGGGTCGTAGACCAGCAGCCGGCCGGTGGCGCGGTTTTCGATCGAATCCAGCGCCCAGTCATGGGCGTCATAGCGCTTGGTCGAGTCGGTGAAATAGATACGTCCGTCCGGCGCGATGTCGCAGTCATTTGGATCGCGCAGCCGCGCATCGTCGACGATCGACGTCCAGGAGCGCGCGGTCTCGGCCGACAGGCGTCTTACTTCCCGCTGCGGCGACACGGAATAGAGCCCCATGGCGCCGACGCAGCTGATCAGATTGCCTGTCTTGTCGAAGGCGAGGCCCAGCGGGAAGCCGCCAATATGGGCGAACACTTCCGATTTGACATAGTCCGGCGCGAAGAACCGGACGATCTCGCCATGACGGGTGCCGCAATAGAGATGGTCGTCGCGGTCGAGGATGACGTCTTCCGGCCCTTCCAGTTCGCCAAGCCCGATATGGTCGGCCGCCGACAGACGGTTGTCGAGTTCGTAGGGCGTGCCGGAGCCCGGTGCCGCCGACTGTGTCTCCCCCATCTTGAGGTAGACCGGCGCGACATAGACTTCGTTCAGCACCTTATGGCGGTTCTTCAGCCAGCGGATGTCGATGGTCACCGCCACCGCCAGCATGATGCCGAGCACCATCTGGTTGGTGCCTGTGCCGTAACCCAGCCGGATCAACCCGTTGGTCATGGTCAAGACGATGACGGCGCCCATCAACCCCTTGATCACCGAGCCGCGCCCGCCGCCCAGGCTGACGCCGCCGACCACCGCCGCCGTCAGCGCCATGATCTCGAGGTTGAGGCCGGTGCCCGGCCCTGCGC
>NZ_PNOT02000134.1 GCF_002879535.1 Mesorhizobium intechi | reverse complement strand
GCCTACATCTTCGTCGAGGAGGGAAGTGGCAACAACGCCATCATCGTCAGCCCGGGTGCGGCCATGTTGATCTCGCCGGCCGATATTGAGGCCAATGCCGCGTTGATTCGTGGTGCCGGCGTCTTCGTAACCCAGCTCGAACAGCCGATCGATGCGGCGATGCGGGCGCTGGAGATCGCGCGCGAGGCAGGGGTGACGACCATCCTGAACCCTGCTCCCGCGGCAAAGCTTCCCGACCGAATCTACGCGCTCTGCGACTATCTCACGCCGAACGAGACCGAGACGGAGGAATTGACCGGACTGAAGGTCACTTCAGTCGATGAGGCGCGGGCCGCCGCCGGCAAGCTGCTCGAAAAGGGGGTCGGCACCGTCATCGTCACGCTGGGCGACAAGGGCGCGCTGCTGCACTCGAAGGAACGCTCCGAGCATGTCCCCGCCATCAGCGCCGGGCCGGTGGTCGAAACCACCGGCGCTGGCGATGCCTTCAACGGCGGCTTCGCCGCGGCGCTGTCGCGAGGCGTGGAGCCGCTGCAGGCGGTGCGCTTCGCCTGCGCCGTCGCCGGCATCTCGGTGACGCGACCCGGCACCGCCCCGTCGATGCCGACGCTGCAAGAGGTCGAGGCACTCCTGGCGAAGGGGTGAGGCACGCCGGCCAGCCGCACCATAGGCTGTTCCAATCCCAGGGTAACCCTATGAAAAGTGCGTAGCGCTTTCCCCTGGGAATTGCGGCAAACAAAGAGCGAGGGCAGTTCGCCGCGTCCGTGAAACGACAAACTGCCCTGGATGTCCATCCAGCGATAGCCCGATCAGCTATTGCCTGACGTAGCAGCGCTTTTCACGACCGGGAGCGGGATCGCCGAACGTATCATTGTCGCATTGGACGCCGTTGCGGAACACGTCCTGCGTGAATTGGCCGCGTGCCCCGTACCTGACCACCTTGCGGCCATAGAAATCGCAGTAATCGCCTTCATCGGCACAGACTGCCCATCTCTCGCGACGGGGTTCGTCGTAATTGTCATTCGACTGGTCCCGGCCGCGCATCACGATGAAACACGACTTTGGGATGCCCGGCGCCGGGTCGCCAAAAACGCGATTTGAACACGGCACCGCGTCTCGCTCGAAATAGCGCGAGGTCGTGCGGCCCCGGGCGCCGTAGACCACTTCGGCGGGATATGGCAGACGGCAGATTCCGCCCTCGCGCGCGCATTGCTGCAACCGGTCGGCCGACGCGGTCTCCGGGAAAAGCGCGGTGGCGACCGTCGTCGCGCCGCCAAGGTACATGAGCGTGAATAGTGTGCGCATAGGAATTTTTGGTGCGATTGACACGATAAGTCCTCCATGCCGTTCAGGCAGCCTACTAATGCAACTCCGCTACCTGCGAAATGAATCCAGCGCTTTGTGGGCAAATCCGCAAGTGGGATTCGCAACGTCAAACGCCGCTCGAGCCCGACTCGTTCCAGGAGCTGCTTTTCAGCCTATTGGACTGGCGTTGCGTTTGCCAGATCGCCGCGCGGGCGTGTCTGAATTTTAAGGCCGGCTGCGAAACAGTCTGCCGCGAACGATTCGCACGGCGGCGACGAACGATCATCGACGGCGACAGGGTACAAAGGCCCGTCCTGGCACTTCATTTCTGAAAGTGGATTCTGACAATTCATGTCGGCATTTCCCTGTGCCAAGGATCGCGATCCTTGAGGGAAATGGCGCGAGTGACGGGGCTCGAACCCGCGACCTCCGGCGTGACAGGCCGGCACTCTAACCAACTGAGCTACACCCGCGCATTGACGAGCACGTGTCAGCCGTGTTCGTCGTTGGGGCGCTGGATAAGGGGTTCGCCATCGGGTGTCAAGCGCACCAAACCATCATAACAACAAACTGGAGAAGGTTTTTTGACAGCCGGCGTTTTGTTCGCAAATCGGGCCCGCGGACAGGGCGCCAGCTGTTCATTTGGCCTTGCGAAGCCGGTCCCGACCGCTTAAAGGTCCGCGCCGGAGCGGGCGATTAGCTCAGTTGGTAGAGCGCTTCGTTTACACCGAAGATGTCGGCGGTTCGAGCCCGTCATCGCCCACCATTCCACGTTGTCTTGAAAATGCGATTTGGCCCGTCCGGAGACAGGACATTCCCTTGTTTGCGCGGCGCGCAATCAGGGGCAAGGCTGCGCCACATCGACTGGACAAGGCCGGCGCGCTACATTTTGTTCTGCCGCTTTTCGATAGCATAGGATGCCCAGCGGCAGCACATGCCCGCAATCGATGTCGCGGCGCCGCCCAACAGGCATGCCGCAAGCACCGGGTCTTGCGAGGCACTTTTCCAGCTGACCACCGCCAGCAAAATCACGCTGATCGTCGAGATCACATAGCCGGTCCCCTTCAGGGGATGCGGCGAAACCTTAGCCATCACACTCTCCCTTTCCACGCCAATGTTGAACATTCGTATCGGCTCCAGGTTCCGTTCATCGGTTGACCACGCGGGAACCTTTTGCCTGTTCGCGCGTGCTACTGCGATCTGGGCACTGGATGCACGAGCCATGACAAACTTTCTGAAACTCCCTACGAAGTCGCGGAACCTTTTTCGCGTGGTCGTCGAAACGCCGCGCGGCGCAGCCGCCAAGCTTGCCTACGACCCCAAGACGGGCGTCTTTCAATATTCAAGACCGCTGCCGGTCGGCAACACATACCCATACGATTGGGGGTTCGTCCCTTCGACCGTCGGGGAGGATGGCGATCCGCTCGACGGGATGGTGATCCACCAGGCCGCCACGGCGCCCGGCGTGGTCATCAAATGCGATCTGCTCGGTGCATTGCGGGTGAAGCAGAAAGACCCTCATGGGGCGGTCATCCGCAACGATCGTTATATTTTCTGCCCGCGCAAGGAGGATGCGCCGGACAAGCCCGTGGCTGCCGACCATTTGCCGCAGGATTTGCGCCAGGAGATCGAGCAGTTCTTTTTGTCCTCTGTGCTTGGCACGGGCAAGACGATCAAGCTGAAAGGCTGGCAGGACGCCGAGAAGGCTGCCAGGTCGCTCGGCAAGGGTGCGAGGGCTTTTCGGCGCAACAACAGGTGATGGCTGGCCCTGCCTTCCGCGATCACACCATAGGCTGAGATGGTCACGCGGTGCACAATGCAACCAGCAGCGGTCGATTCCCCCCGGGATGTAGCCACTCCAAAAAGCCCGCCGCGGGTCGCTCCCGTGGCGGGTTTTTCATAGGTGAGGGGTTGTAGGTCACAAGGTGCGGGCGTCCTGACGCTTCTTCCGAGCTGATCTCTCCCGCGTCGTCGTCCGCAAGACCTGAGCCCTCAGGGCGGCGCCATGCGGAAATCCTTGCCCTCGGGCAGCAATTGCCCGCCATCGACGACGATGGTCGTTCCGGTGATGTAGCTGGCGTCGTCGGAGGCGAGGAACAGGAAGGCATTGGCGACGTCGCGCGGGCTGCCGAGCCGGCCGAGCGGGATGGAATCCTCCATGTTCTTGATATAGGCGGCGCCGCGATGCTGCTGGATGGCTTCGGTCAGGATGTTGCCGGGTTCGACACCGTTGACGGTGATGCCGTAGCCGGAGAACTCCAGCGCCGCTGCCCGGATGAAGCCGTTGATGCCTGCCTTTGTCGCCGAATAATGGCCGTGGCCGGGACTAGTGACATGCGGCCCGGTGATGGAGGAGGTGTAGAGCATGCGTCCGGAGCGCTGCGCCTTCATCGGCACCAGGGCTGCGCGGGTGGCATTGAAGGTGCCGCGCAGATTGACGGCCATCACGCGATCCCAGTCGTCGGTGCTGGTGTTCTCGATCAATTGCCAGGGATAGACGCCGGCATTTTGTACGATGATGTCGAGCCGGCCGTGATGGGTCAGCGCCAATGTCACCGCGGCCTCGGCGTCGGCCATTTGCGAAATGTCGGTGCCGATGAAGGGGACACCGAGTTCATCGGCGGTCGCTTGCCCGGCCTCCGCCTCGCTGTCGGCCAGCACCAACCTTGCGCCTTCTTCGGCAAAGCGCAGTGCGATGCCCTTGCCGATGCCGCGCGCCCCGCCGACGATCAGCGCCACCTTGTCTTTCAGTCGTTCGGTCATGCGAGCGGTCCTGTCATGCCAGTCTCTGGCGAATGGTTTGCTTGAATGCGTCGAGGAGCACCGCCGCCAGCACCAGCAGTCCGTGGATGACCTGGGTGAAATTGGCCGGCAGCCCCATCAGATTGATCGCCGTGTTGATGGCCGAGAGGAGAAGCACGCCGGCGTAGACGCCGGGCAGGGTGCCGACACCGCCCTTCAGGCTGACGCCGCCGATGACGACCGCGGCAAAGGCGTTGAACAGAAGGCCGACGCCGAGATTTGCGGTGGCGCCGGAGGTGCGGATGGCCAGCAGCCAGCCGGCAAGGCCGGCAATGGCGCCGGCAAGCACGAAGGCGATGATAAGGTTGCGGTTCACCCGGATGCCGGCCCGGAAGGTCGCCGTCTCGTTGCCGCCGATCATCACCAGGTGCCTGCCAAACGGCGTCTTGGCCATGATCAGCGAGAAGACGACGAAACAGGCGATGGCGATCCAGGCAGTGAGCGGCAGGCCGATCAGCCGCTGGATGCCGAACCAGCGGATCGCCGGTGCAAGATCCTGCGCCGAGCGGCCGCCCGAAATCACCAGCACCAAGCCGCGCACCCAGATGTAGGAGGCCAGCGTGATGATGAAGGCGCTCATCTTCACCTTGACGACCAAGAACCCGTTGAAGGCTCCGATCAGGCACCCCACGGCCAGCGCCAGCAGCAGCGACACCGGAACCATCAGCCATTCCGGATGCAGTTGGACGCCAAGCCCGATTCCGGATGAGCAGAACAGGATGCCGACCGCCATGGCGCTGAGCGCGGCGACGGATTCGACCGACAGATCCATGTGGCCGGCGATGATGACCAGTGCCAGGCCGATCGACATGACGCCGAGCACGCTCGAAGCCTCGATGATGTTGGCGAAGATTCCGAGCTGGAAATAGTTCGGGATGAAGATGGAAAACACCACCAGCACGAAGACCAGCATGAACCAGACGAGGTTGTCGAGGACGAGCTCCAGGGCATGGCGGGTGCGGGGGTTCATGGGGCTGATCCGACTTGTGCATGGCCCGAAAGAATCAATTCGATCTTCCGAATGGCGCGATTTGCGAAGGATTGGCTCCGGACCGCGATGGCCCGGAGCGCTCCGTACGACAGGACTACTCGACGGGTTTAATGGCGTCCGTCGGCGGCTTCTGGTTGCCCCAGAAAGCCGGGTTGTCGACATTTTCCTTGGTGATGGCGGCACCGGGGATCTTTATGTTCGGTCCCCAGGCTTCCTTGGTCACGGTCGATTTCAGGCCGATCACGTCATATTCACCGGGCTTGATCTCTTGCTTCTTGACCACCTTGTCCATGAACATGGCGACGGCGGCGGCCTGCGCGTAGAGCGGCTGCTCGACTTCGACATTGAGCCAGCCCTTGCGGATCAGGTCGAGGCCGACCGGAGCGCCGTTCGAGCTCATCAGCATGACGTCGCCCGGCTTCTTGCCGGCGGCCTCGAGCGAGGCGACGGCGGCCACCGAGAGGTGCGCGGCATGGCTGAAGATCAGGTCGATGTCGGGATTGGCCAGCATCTGGTCGGCGACGATGGTGCCGGCGTTGCTGGCTTCCCACTGCATGGCCGGAAGCGAGATGATCTTGACGTCCGGAAACGCCTTCATCTTGTCTTCGAAGCCTTTCTGGATGTCGAGCGTGTAGGGATCGCCTGGATCGCCGAGCACCTGCAGCACCTTGCCCTTCACCGAGCCGTTCTTGGCCTTCAACAGCTTTTCGGCCTGGTCGGCGGCGACATGGCCGATTTCCACCGTTCCGGCGACTGACGTGAAGTCGGATGGTGTCGAAGTGATCTGGCGGTCGAACTCGACCACCGGGATACCGGCGGCACGGGCGGCCTCGATGGACGGTTTCAGCGCGTTGAAGTCGACAGCCGCGAGGACAATGGCCGCCGGCTTTAGTGCGATGACGTCGTTCATCTGCGATTGCTGGGCATCGGTCTTGTTGTCGGCGTTCAGTGACTTGAACTCATAACCGGCCTGCTTGAGGAACAGCTCCAGCGCGGTCACCGAGCCGGTCTGGAATTCGTCGAGCAGTGTCGGCACAAGATAGTAGACGACACCCTTGGACTGGGCGAATGCCGGCGTGAGCGTGGCAAAGGCCAGTGCAAGGATGCCGAAGACAGCAAGAAGTATTCGCTTCATGTCGTTGGCTCCCTGTTAAGCCGGACCCCTCTTTTGTCCCTCAGCCTGCCGGTCCGGCACCGGCAGGCGTCTCCCCGGTGATCATGTTGATCACCGCATCGGGACTTGTTTTGTTTCTGGCGACATCGCCCGCCACGACGCCTTGCCGGATCACCACGATCCGGTCGGCGACCTGGAAAGCCTGCTGCATGATGTGGGTGATGATGACGACGCCGATGCCCTGGCCCGCCACTTGGCGGATCATGTCGAGACCGCGCCGCGTCTGCTCGACGCCCAGCGCCGCGAACGGCTCGTCGAGCAGCACCAGCTTGCCGCCCCAGTGGACAAAACGGTTGAGTTCGATGGCTTGCCGCTGGCCGCCCGAGAGATGCTCGACCTTGGTGCGCAGCGACGGAATGCGGGTGCCGGCGCTGGCCAGCGCCTTGGAGACGACGGCCTCCATGGCGCGCTCGTCGAGCACGGGAATGCCGAGCACCTTCCTGGTGATTTCGCGGCCCATGAAGAAATTCGCCACCACGTCGACATTGGTGCAGAGCGACAGGTCCTGGTAGACGGTTTCGATACCCGCCGCCTTGGCCTCGGCCGGCGACCTCGCGAGAAACTCCTTGCCTTCGAAGAGCATGCGGCCCGAGGTCGGCTCCAGTCCGCCTGATATGATCTTGACCAGCGTGGATTTGCCGGCGCCGTTGTCGCCCAGCAACGCCACGACCTCGCCCTTGCCGATGGAGAAGCTGATCCCCTTCAGCGCTTCGATCGCGCCATAGTTCTTGGTGACGTTGTCGAGCACCAGCAGCGGTTCGCTCATGCCGCAATCTCCTTGGCCGTCAGAAGATCGCGGCCGCGTTCGCGCTCGGCGGCGAACATCTGGCCGAAGCGCGGCGACAGCACACCGGAAACCGCAAGGGCAGCGGCGCCGCGCAGCACCGAATGTTGTCCGCCGCGTGCGACCATCAGCCGGGGCGCGATGCGGTCCTTGCGGGCCGAGACGGAGTTGTGCAGGCCGCCCGTCGAACCGGCCAGCCGTTCCAGCAGGTCGGTGGACGCCAGCCCGCCGAGGATGACCGTTTCGGGGTCGAACAGGTTCTCGATGACGGCGACGGCATTGTGAAAGATCGGCGCGACTTCCGCGACCCAGTCCGCTTCTGTGCCGTTCCAGCGCCGAAGCGCCTCGAGCGAGAGGTATCTTTCGAGGCAACCCCGGTTGCCGCAGGGACAGGCCTCGCCGCCCGGAACGACAGGGATGTGCCCGACCTCGCCGGCATTTCCCCAGGCGCCGCGCTGCACGGAACCGTCATGGACCATGACGCCGCCGAGGCCAACACCGAAATAGAGATAGTAATAGTCGGAGAATTGAGCGCCGAGGCCGTAGAGCCGCTCGCCCATGGCCGCCGCAACCATGTCTGTTTCGAAGAAGGCCGGCAGTCCGGTCGAGGCCGCCAGCCGCTCGCGCAGCGCCACATCCTTCCAGCCCGTCATGGTCGTCGGGCCGACGAAGCTCATGGATTCGACGCCGAACGGTCCGGGCAGGGCCAGGCCAACCCCAAGCAGCCGTCCGCCGGCCCGCATTCCGGTCAATTCAATCACCATCGCACCGATCAGCTCGAAGGCATTGTCGGGCGTCGCGTTCGGTGCCTCGCGGTAAACGCTCGCGATCACGTCGCCGCTCAGATTGATCAAAGCGGCATCGATACCGAGTGGGGTGATATGGATGCCGACGGCATAGCCGCCCTCGGGATTGATGCGCAGCGTCGCCGGCGGCAGGCCACGCCCCTTGGGCTCCTCGCGCAAGGAGAGGATGTAGCCCTGTTCTTCCAGTTCGCGAACGATGGTCGATACGGTCTGGACGGTCAGCCCGACGCGGCTGGCGATTTCGCCGCGGGCGATCGGCCCATGCAGGCGGATGGACTCGAGCACGATCCGCCGGTTGTACGGCCGTCCGAACTCCTGATTGGTCCCCCGCAATGCCATGCCTTGCGCTCCGGTTGAGGCAAGGTTCGCATCAAAGATTTATTCAGTCAAATGGAATTCAAAAATAAATCGAGAGCAGCATCTTCCCGATAGAGGCTGCGAGCCGCACGGGTCTAGGACCTGTTCACGTGCGGTCCTTGGCCGATTGCCGCTATGGCGAAACCGCTTCAATGGTGGCCGAGGCTCGCAACCGTTGAAAAATGCATGGAGCAAAGATGATCGAATTGCCGTTTGCCCGCGACGAGTACGAACGGCGGCTTCGCAAGATCCGCGCCGAGATGGCGAAGCGCGGTCTCGAACTCCTTGTCGTCAACGACGTTGCCAACCAGCACTACATCACAGGCTATGATGGCTGGTCATTCTACACGCCGCAGGTGGTGCTGGTTCCCTTGGAGGAGGTCGAGCCGGTCTGGATCGGCCGCGCCATGGATGCGGCCGGCGGGCTGCTCACGGCCTGGATGAAGCCCGAGAATGTCGTTGGCTTCCCGGAGGATCACGTGCAACGCACCGATCGCCACCCCATGGACTGGATCGCGCGCTGGATCGTCGCCAAGGGGTGGGGAAACAGGCATGTCGGCATCGAGCTCGAAGCCTATTATTTCTCGCCGAAAGCGCACACCCGGCTGGTCGCCGGTCTTCCCAACGCGCAATGGCATGATGCCGATCTGCTGGTGAACTGGATCCGCGCGGTCAAATCGGCGCCCGAAATCGCCTATCTGCGCAAGGCGTCGACCCTGGCCGAAGCGGCCGTCGCGCGGGCCTTCGAAGTGATCGCACCAGGCGTGCGCGAATGCGACGCCATCGCCTCCATCCAGGCGGCGCAGATCGCCGGCAGCCCGGACTTCGCCGGCGATATCACGGCCCTCCCACCGACCATCCTCGGGGGCGAGAACGCTTCAGCCCCGCACATCATGTGGAGCGACCGGCGGTTTGGAGACAACGAGACGATCGCGCTGGAACTCGCCGGTGTCTGCCGCCGCTACGCCGCCGGGCTGGCGAGAACCATGCAGCTCGGCAAGACGCCGACACAGGTCGCGGACACGGCAAAGGCGGTGATCGAGGGCATGGCCGCGGTGCTCGATGCGGTGAGGCCGGGAACGACTGCCGAGGCGGTCGAGGCTGCATGGCGCAAGGTCATCCAACGTTACGGGCTGAAGAAGGAATCGCGCATCGGCTATTCCATCGGCGTCGCCTATCCGCCAGATTGGGGCGAACATACGATCAGCCTCAGGCCGGGCGACAAGACGGTGCTTCAACCCGGCAATGTCGTCCACTCCATCCTCGGCATGTGGATGGACGGTTGGGGCATCGAGGTCAGCGAGACCATTTTGGTGACCGAAGCCGGCCATGAGACCTTGACCAGGTTCCCGCGAGAGATCCATGTCAAATAGTGAAGGGGCGTGTAGCCACACGATACCGACCGATCAAAACGGTCCAAAGCCGGCTGGTGCAAGCCTCACGAGCCGGTAGGATGCCCGCTCAGTATTTGATGACCCGGCGCTCGACCAGCACCACGGCACAGAACAGCAGGATCGACAGGCAAGACGACAGCACGATCGCCGCGTAGAGGCGGTCCGACTGGTAATTGAAGCTCGCCTGGATGATCAGGGCGCCGAGGCCCTTGTCCGAGCCGATCCATTCGCCGACGATGGCGCCGATCACTGCCGTCGCCGAAGCGATGCGGAGCGAGGAGAACAGCATCGGCAGTGCGCGCGGCAGCCGCAGGCTCCAGAAAATCTCGGAACGTGTCGCCGACCGCACCCGAAACAGCTCGTGCTCATTGTCGCTGGCCGAATCCAGGCCACGGATCATGTTCACCAGCGTCGGGAAGAAGCAGATCACGGCCGCGATGACGATCTTCGGCGTCATGCCGAGCCCGAAGATCAGGATGATGATCGGCGACAAGGCCAGGATCGGAATGGTGTTGAAGAACAGCACGATCGGAAAATAGGTTGCCTGCAGGATGCGGTTGTGCACGAACAGCACCGCCAGCAGCACGGCGGCCAGATTGCCGATGACGGAGCCGGACAGCGCCTCGATAAGCGTTGGCTTCAGATTATCCATCAGCAGCGCGAAATTTCTCTGGAAGACGCCGGATATGGCTGTAGGGGTCGGCACGATATAGGCCGGCACGCCGAGAAGCGGCAGCAGATACTGCCAGGCGAGCAGCAGCGACGCAGCACCAAGAACGGGCAGGGCGACGGACAATTGCGGCGAGAGTGGCGCCGGCCTCATGATGCCTGCTCCAGCGCGGTCCGCAGGCGGCCGAAAGGCCGCACGGATGGCGATCACCACCTCGAAATCAAGGCGGGAGATCTATTCGGGAGGTATGATGTGCCAATCAAGTCAGGACCGGCGCGCCTCAGAGGTACTGGGCCACCTTCTTGCCGACGGCGAGGAAGCGCAAGGGATCGATCGCTTCGCCATTGTGGCGCACTTCATAGTGAAGATGCGGCCCCGTCGAACGGCCGCTGCTGCCGGTCTTGCCGATGATGGCGCCGGCGTCCAGCTTCTCGCCCACGGTCACGTCGATTTCGCTGAGATGCCCGTAGCGGGTCGCAAAGCCATTGCCGTGGTCGACCTCCACCATGCGGCCGTAGCCGCCGTTCCAGCCGGCCTTGGTGACGATGCCGGGCGCCGTGACCTTGGCGGCCATGCCGATCGGCGCCCTGAAATCCATGCCTGAATGGAGTGCTGCCGTGCCGAGGATGGGATCGGTCCGCACGCCGTACGGGCTGGTGACGGAGTGGCCGGGGGCGGGGTTGGCAAGCGGCAGCTGGCGCGCTTCCTTCTTCAATTGGTCAAGCGTGTCCAGTGCTTCGTCCAGCTCCTTGACCTTGCTGTCGAAGATCATCGAACTGTCGAGTGGGATCAGCGGACCGCCGACATCGCTTTCGTTCTTGCCGAAATCGCTGTCGACCGGCAGTCCGGCCGCCTGCAGCGCCTGCTGGATGGCATCGGCGCTCTTGTAGGCATTGTCCGCAAGCGTGCTGACACGGGTGAGTTGTTCGTTTTCGATGGATTTCAGCGACTGGTTGATCGAGACGAACAGCTTGTCGGCACGATCGGCGGCTGTATCGCTGGGCACCGGATCCGTGCGGGTCGACCACAGGGAGAACGGCCTGGTATCGGCAGCACCCAGGCTTGCGACCGCATAATTCTGCGCGGGCTGGCTGATGTTGCCAGTCACTTCGGCGTGCTTGTCCGGCTTGGCGGCGGCGGCCGGATCCTCGGTGGGTGCCGCTCCCACCTCGTTCTCGGCGCGCTCGAGCAATGGTCCGAGACGGCCGTGGCGCTGGCTGAGCTGTGTCTGGCGTTCGATCAGTTCGCTGACCTTGTTTTCCATCAATTGCTGGTCGAGCAACTGGCGGCTGGTGATGCGGTCGACCTGGGCGCGAAGCGCCGAGATGCGGTCTTCATAGGCTTGCTGCATACGCGCCTGGCGCGCGGTGGTGGCGCCGATCAGGTCGTCGCGCAGCACCAGATAGGAGGTGGCGAGGAGGTAGCCGATGGCGATGGCGGCGAATGCGGAGCCGATGAATGCCGCGAGCCAGGGCCGGATCGTGAAATGCCTGATCTCGTTGCCGCGGGCAATGATGACCGTGTGGGGTTCCTTGCGCCTGCCGAAGACTGCGGACTGACCGGTTGCGTTCACGGGACCAAGCTTTCGTTTACGACACCACGACAGCTTGATTACACATTATTAGGGTTAACAAAGGCTTGCCGGGCCGACCGGTCGGCGCCGAATGCACGCGGCGCGGGCAAAGGATTGCATGAAAGCAGCTAAGCAAGCGTCCGTAATGCCATGAAATCATTGGCGACGAGCGCAATCTGTGTCCAGCCGAGCGGCCTGTCGGTCGCGATCAAGGTCTACGTTTCCTTAACTGTCTTCGATTGCTTTTAGTTGACGGTTTTCGAATAGAAGCAATACCGGGGTTTGGGATTCACTAGGGCGGCAGGAATGCTGGGCGATCTGGTTGGCAAGGTCCTCGACAAGATCTCGGGCACCAGTTTGCTGGCGACCGGGCTTTTGCTGTCGACTGCTTTTGTCAGCGCGCTGGTCGCCTATTGGCGCACGGTCGAGGACAAGAGCTGGAAGGAATTCTTCGAGTTCGTTGTCCCGCATGAGGTCATCACCCATCCCTCGGCGAAAGCCGACCTGCTGTTCTGGGTGACGAAGAAGGCCCTGATGCCCTTCCTGATGCTGCCTGCCGGAATAGTCTTCGTCTCGGCGGTGGGGTACGCAACCAATTGGCTGTTCTCGACACTCTTCCAGTTCCAGCCGCCTCTGGTGAAGGGGCCGGCCGGACCGGCGACGGTGCTGATCTTCACCATCACCATGCTGCTTGCCTACGATATTTCCTATTATCTCTATCACGTCGCCCAGCACCGCTATCCGGTGCTTTGGGAACTGCACAAGGTGCATCACTCGGCCGAGGTGATGGTCGGGATCACCAAGGACCGGGTCCACCCGCTCGACGAGCTGATGAATCGCGCCTGGGATGGCCTCATCGTCGGCATCTGTTTCGGCATCTGGTCGCTGATTTCACTGAACCTTGTCGAACTGACGGTCTTTGGCGTCAACGTCTATGTCATGCGCAACATTCTGATGATGGATTTCGTCAGGCATACGCATTTCAAGATTTCGTTCGGCCCGCTCAACAATGTGATCCTGTGCCCTCATTGGCACCAACTGCATCACAGCACCGATCCGCGCCACTACGACAAGAATTTCGGGCTGCTCTTCTCGTTCTGGGATCGGCTCTTCGGAACATTGTGTGTGCCGAGGCCGGACGAGGACTTCAAGTTCGGACTGGTCGACCGCAATGTGCGCGACTACCAGTCCCTCGCCGGCCTTTATGTGATGCCACTGACGCGGATGTGGGGGCATATTGCCAAGCGCCTCCGGCCTGCAAAGCCACGGACCTCGCGATCATCGGAAGGGACACGGCCGTGAACGCCCCCTTTGTGCTGGCGATCCCGCGGACACGCACCTTCGAGGTCGTGACATCGGCCGCGCGCCTGGCCGAGATCGCACCGGCCTGGACCGCGCTCTGGCAGCGAGCCGGCGGGCTGGTCTTCCAGCACCCGGACTGGATCGCGGCCTGGTGGCGCACCACCCCGCACCAGGAGCGGCGCACGCTCAGGATCGGGCTTGCCTGGAACGGCGATCGGCTCGACGGCGTGATCGCGCTCGCTACGTTCAGGCGCTCCGGCATCCGCATGCTCGAATGGGCGGCGAAGGATCACAGCGACTATGGCGACGCCCTGGTCGCGCCCGACGGCGATCCGGGGGTGATCCCCCGCCTCTGGCAGCATGTTTTCGATCACGGCGGCTTCGACCTCGTCTATCTCAATCGCCTGCTGCCGGATGCCGGTATCCGGGCCTTGCTGGATCCGGCCTCGCACCAGGGCAAGGCGCTTCGGCCCAACCAGCGCAGTGAGATCAGCTACCGTGTCGTTGGTCCCTGGCAAAGTGGGGCGGAATGGTTCGAGGCGCTGTCCAAGAAAGCGCGGCAGAACTATCGTCGTGGCCGCAAGTTCATGGAAGAAAACGGTGCACTGCGTTTCCGCCTGCTGGGTGCGGACGACCCGCGCGAGCCGGTGCTCGCGCGCGTCGCGGTGCTGAAGCGCCTCTGGCTCGCGCGACATGGCCGCGCTTCCAACCTGTTCGACGAGGGCTCGCCCGTTCTTGCCGCGCTTGTTTCGGTGCTGGCCGAACTCGGCCTGTTGCGCATCTTCGTACTGGAACTCGACAACACGATCGTCGCCGTCTCGATCAATTTCGAGCAGCACGGCACTATGATGGCTTTCGTCACCACCTATGATCCCGAATATGAGCGCGCCTCGCCGGGCATGGTGCTGATGATAGACTATATCCAGTGGTCGCTCGACCGCAGGCTCACCACCGTCGATTTTCTCTGCGGCGGCGAGGATTTCAAGCGGCGCTTCGCCACGCAATCAGTCAAGCTGTCGTCGATGATTGGCGCGCGTGGCTTGCGCGGTCATCTCGCCGCGCTGGCCGATCGCGTGAACCAGGTTTCGAAATCCTGGAGGGTACAACGGCAGCCGAAGGCGGAAACGTCAGACGAGTAAGGACGGCTCCTTTCGGAACGAGCGGGACTGTCGATTGCTTTCATCGCCTTTGACGCTCAAAGCGCGCGAACGGCCTCCAGCACTTCCTCGGCATGGTTCTTGACCCGGACCTTGCGCCAGATCCTGGCGATACGCCCGTCACGGCCGATCAGGAACGTCGCGCGCTCGACGCCCATATATTTGCGGCCATACATCGATTTCTCGACCCACAGATGGTAGGCCTCGATCACCTTGCGCTCCTCGTCCGCGGCGAGGTCTACGGTGAGGTTGTATTTCGATTTGAACTTGTCGTGCTTCTTGACGTTGTCGGGTGACAGACCGATCACGACAGCGCCTGCCTTCTCGAATTCCGGTTTCAGCTGCGAAAAGCTGATCGCTTCCTGGGTACAGCTTGTCGTGTCGTCCTGTGGATAGAAGTAGAGCACCACGGGTTTGCCGGCCGATGCGGCCAGGCTGAGCGAGCCGCCGCCATCCCGGGGCAGATCGAATTGCGGCGCAAGATCGCCCACGTCGAGGTCAGCCATATCGATGCCCTTGTTTGAGGTTACGCGCGACGCCACACCGATATAGTGTCGACCGGGGATTCGTCCACGAGCGAATTTGTACAACGGAAGATTGCGTGGATCAGGAGCAACCGCAGCACGAGAAGATCCGGTTCAGGCGTGACGAGATCACCGACCTGGGGACCTTGCCGTCCGCATGCCGCGTTCCACCACTCGGTCAGGCGTCGATCGGCCGCGGCTTCCGCGTCCTGTCGCGTGTGTTCGCCGGCATGGTCGCGTTCTTGTTCCTGGCCGCTGTCGTTGTCTATCTGGTCGGGGCATCCGGGGTCGGCTCCGAGCGGCTTCGGGCGGAAGCGGAGACCGCCATCGAGAAACTCGCCGGTGTCGATGTTGATGTGGCGGTCGGGCCTGCGCGCATCACGCTCGACGGTTCGAGCTTCGTGGCGCTTCAGGTCAGCGACGTCAGCCTTAAGACATCTGACGGCAAACCGATGGCGGATGCCGGCCGCGTCCGCTTCGGCATGCGCCTCATCCCGCTTCTTTGGGGAGAGGTGCGGCTCACCAGCGCCAGGATATCGGATGCTCACATCGTTGTAGCGGCGATGCCGTCCGGCGGCGACTGGACAGCTCAATTGCGCAATGAGGACGGCCTCGTCGATCCGGAAAGGCTGTCGGATGCGCTGTTCGGCAACATCCATCGGGCGCTCGACGCCGTGCGGGAGGATTCGCTGCGCCGGATCGATGTCAGCAATGTCGAATTCGTGCTGCCCGACGCGGAGGCGATCAAGCTGGTCAAGATCGCCGACGCCACGGTCGTACAATCGGGGCCGGGCGCTGTGGAGTTTTCCTCAGAGGCGGATGTCGACGGCAGGAAGGTCACGGTTGCCGCCTCCGCCACGCGGGATGTGGCAGCGCATCGCGTGACGGCGCTGACCGCGAGCGTCGATCTGTCATCCGCCGACGACACCAGCGCGGGCAAGCTGGGCGCGATCGCGTTGAAACTGACCGGAGCGGAAGGATCCGGCACCATTGAATCACGGCTGACGGCCTCCGTGTCGTCCAGCGGGTCCGTGCTCGATCTTGGCACGCGCGGCTTGCTGCCGGCCGATGTCGATGTCGATGCGACGCTTGTCCACGGCAGCAACAAGATCCAGGTCGACAGGCTGCTGCTGAAGACCGGCCGGTCCTCTTTCAATTTTGGCGGCTCGATAGGGCCAAAGCCGGCGACAGGGGCGGCGGGCGAGGAACCCTCCTACCGCTATGACCTGACCAGCGACGGTTCGACCCTGGCGCCATCGGAATCGCCCGAGCCCGCGCTGACTTTCCTCGCCCGCATCGCCGGCGTCTATCAGACCAGGAGCCATAAATTGGTGGCCGAGCAGATCGCGGTTCGGTCCGCCGCTGCCGGCGAGGTACTCGGCACCGCGGCCGTGGCGTTCGTTGACGGCAGGGCCCCCGGTATCAATCTGGCGCTTAACGTTCACGACATGCCGGTCTCGCACGTCAAGCAGCTGTGGCCCTGGTTCTCTGCCGGCAACGCTCGGCTGTGGGTGCTGGACAATCTGTTTGGCGGCCGCGTCGTCGATGCCAATCTCCAGTTCCAGGTCGTGCCGGGTCGCCTCGGCAATGGCGTGCCGCTTTCGGCCGACGAGGTGTTCGGCCGCTTTCAGATCGAAGGCTCGCGTTTTGACACGGCCGGCCGCATTCCGCCGATACGCGACGCGGTCGGCGTCGTCGCCTTCCACGGCAATGACGTCGATATTTCGCTCTCCTCGGGCACCGTCTTCATGCCCAGCGGCCGCACCGTGGCGGCCAGCAACGGTACGCTGGCGGTCAAGGCGGCGAACCGCCCGCCGGTGATCGGCGCACTCGACATCGATGTGGAGGGCGAGGCGCCGGCTGTCGCCGAACTCGCCTCCTACGAGCCGATCAACGCCATGCGCCATGTCGGCTTCCTGCCGGAGGATTTGTCCGGCAGCGTCACCGGCCATGTCCGGGCGGATATTCCACTGCAGTCCGGCGTCGATACGTCGAAGCTCGACTGGCTGGTGTCGCTCGACTACACCGGCCTGTCGCTGGCCAAGCCGTTCGAGGGACAGGCCGTGACGGATGCCGACGGCTCGATAACCGTCGACGCCGAAAAGGCGGTGATCTCCGCCAAGGCATCGCTCAACGGCATTCCGGCCGAACTCAACCTTATCGAGCCGTTGGCGGACAATGGGCCGGCGCGCAGTCGCAAGGTGGCCCTGGTGCTCGACGACAAGGTCCGCGCGGCGGCCATGCCAGGCCTGACGCCGATGCTTGGCGGAACGGTGAAGGTCGCGATCGACAAGAGCGGCGGCGGCAACCAGAACGTCTCGGCCGACCTGACCAATGCAAGGCTGGACATTCCCTGGGCCGGCTGGAGCAAGGGGGCAGGGGTTCCCGCCAACGTCACCTTCGTCATGACCAAGGCCGGCGACACCACGACACTGTCCGATTTCAACCTCGACGGCAAAACATTCTCCATCGACGGTAGCATCGTGCTGGTCAACGGCGCCCTGTCGTCTGCCAAGTTCGGCAAGGTCACGTTGAACCGGGGTGACGATGTCGCGATTTCGGTGAAGCGTTCGGGCAAGGGCTACGTCGTCGACATAAACGGCAACGCGCTCGACGCCCGTTCGCTCATCAAGCAGTTCACGTCCGATGTGGACACCGCGACCAAGACGACCGGAACAGACAACATTTCCGTCAGCGCCGACGTCGAGCAGCTCATCGGCTTCCATGACGAGCAACTGTCCAATTTGAAGCTCGACTACAGTGCGGCCGGCTCAAGGGTGAACGGGCTGAAGGTCAGCGCCACGGCGAGTTCGGGCGCGGCCATCACCATCAGCAACACAACCGGGGACGGCCGGCGCTCGCTCAACGTGAAGTCAGCGGACGCCGGCGCGATACTGAGGTTCCTGAACGTCTACGAGCACATGGAGGGCGGCTCGATCATGCTGGCGCTGACGGGGGCCGGCGACGGGCCTATGAAGGGCAAGGTCGATACCAGCAACTTCTTCATCGTCAACGAACCGAAGCTCGCCTCCATCGTCTCGACCACGCCGGCCGGCGACAACCGCAGCCTCAACCAGGCCGTCAAGGGCAGTCTCGACACATCGCGGGTCAAGTTCGAACGAGGTTATGCCGAGATCGAGAAAGGCAACGGCTATCTGAAGTTGGCCAATGGCGTGCTGCGCGGTCCGCGCATCGGCACGACGTTCCAGGGCATCCTCTACGACCAGAACAACAATATGGACATGACCGGTACCTTCATGCCGGTCTATGGCCTCAACCGCATCTTCGGCGAATTGCCCATCGTCGGCGCGCTGCTGGGCAATGGTCGCGATCGCGGCCTGATCGGCGTCACCTATCGGCTCAGGGGCAATGCCAACAAGCCCGTGCTCGACGTCAACCCGCTGTCGGTGATCGCGCCGGGCATCTTCAGGTCGATCTTCGAATATCGATGAACGACCTCAGCCCGGTCGCACCAGAACGTGTTTTTTCTTGCCCAATGAAAGCTTTACGACGTTTTCCGGACTCAGATCCTGAAGAGTGACCATGCGGCGGTCGTCATTGACCGCTTGGTCGTTGATGCGAACCGCGCCGCCCTGTATGTGGCGCCGCGCCTCGCCATTGGACGATGCCAGCCCGGCAGCGACCAGCAGCGACAGGATGCCGACGCCGGCTTCGAGTGCTGCCTTGTCGGCCTCGACGGTCGGCAATGTCTCGGCGAGCGCGCCCTCCTCGAAGGTCTTGCGGGCGGTCTCCTCGGCCTGGTCTGCCGCCTCGCGGCCGTGGACGATCGCTGTCGTCTCCGTAGCCAGAATCTTCTTGGCCTCGTTGATCTCGGAGCCGCCGAGGGCGGCCAGGCGCGCGATTTCGTCGAGAGGCAGGCGGGTGAATATCTTCAGGAAGCGCTCGACATCGGCGTCCTCGGTGTTGCGCCAGTACTGCCAGAAATCATAGGGCGAGAAGAGGTCGCCGTTGAGCCATACGGCACCCTTCGCCGACTTGCCCATCTTGGCGCCCGACGATGTCGTCAGCAGCGGCGTGGTCAGGGCGTAAAGCTGCGGGGTGCCCATGCGATGGCCGAGATCGACGCCATTGATGATGTTGCCCCACTGGTCCGATCCGCCCATCTGCAGGCGGCAGTTCTGGCGCCGGGCGAGCTCGACGAAATCATAGCCCTGCAGGATCATGTAGTTGAATTCCAGGAACGACAGCGATTGCTCGCGGTCGAGCCTGAGCTTGACGCTGTCGAAGGTCAGCATGCGGTTGACGGAGAAATGCCGGCCGACGTCGCGCAGGAACTCGACATAGTTGAGCTTCATCAGCCAGTCGGCATTGTTGACCATGATGGCGTCGTTGGGGCCGTCGCCGAAGCGCAGGATGCGGCCGAAGATGCGCTTGATGCCTTCAATGTTGGTGGCGATCGCCTCGGGCGTCAAAAGGCTGCGCTGGTCGTCGCGGAAGGACGGGTCGCCGATCATCGACGTGCCGCCGCCCATCAGGGCGATCGGCCGATGTCCGGTTTCCTGCAGCCAGTAAAGCATGGTCGCCGAGATCAGATTGCCGATATGCAGGCTGGTGGCGGTGGCGTCATAGCCCACATAGGCGGTGACCGTTTCCTTGGCGAAAAGCTCGTCGAGGCCGGTCTCGTCCGAAATCTGGTGTATGAAGCCGCGCTCGCTCATCGTGCGCAGGAAATCGGATTTGAAGGCAGGCATGTTTTCTTTCCCGAAAGCGTCCGCCCGTCCGGCGGGGCATATGTGAACGGGCGCGTTTAGCATCCAAGCGCGATCAGCAAAAGTGGAATCCGGTCTTGCGCCGGATTGCCTCTGCGCCAGGGATCATAAGTTCCTGACGATCACCGGTTGTTGAAACGGTGCATCGCGCCTTACGGCACGAATGCTTGCTTCATCGTTTCGGCTGGCGTAATGAGGCGCCGCGCCAAAGGTTCTTGCAGCCCACGACCTCGAGCGGCACCGCACGGCACCCATCAATGCCACATTCGACGACAGAGCCCCGACGCGACATGCCGGACGCATTGATATCCATCGTCATTCCTTGCAGGAACGAGGCGGCAAACCTGCCGCTCTTGATCGACGAGATCGAGGCGGCGATGGCCGGGCGCGACTTCGAACTGATTATCGTCAATGACGGCTCGACCGACGAGACTGCTGCCGTGCTTGCCGAACAGTCCGCGCTTCGCTCTTTTCCGGTGCGGGAATTGCGGCACCAGAAATCCGCCGGCCAGAGCCTTTCGGTGCGCTCGGGCGCCTGGGCGGCGCGCGGCGGCATCGTCGCCACGATCGACGGCGACGGCCAGAACGATCCGCAATACATTCCGGTGCTGGTCGACGCCTTGCGGCAGGCCGGTCCTGATTTCGGCGCTGCGCAGGGGCAGCGCCTCAAGCGCCGCGACAGCAAGGTCAAGCAACTGGCGTCGCGTTTCGCCAACTGGCTGAGAAACGCCATACTGCACGACGAGACGCGTGATACCGGCTGCGGCCTGAAGGCTGTCCATACCGATATCCTGCGCAAACTGCCCTTCTTCGACGGCACGCATCGCTTCGTCCCGGCCCTGGTCATCCAGGAAGGCTATCGCGTCGTGCATTGCGATGTCGTCGACCGCTCGCGCCGTTACGGCAAGTCGAATTACGGCATTTTCGACCGCGGCCTGCAGGGCGCGCTCGATCTCGGCGGTGTCTGGTGGCTGCGCCGCCGGCGACGCAGAATGCCAAAAGTAGAGGAAATCAAGCGTGCTTAACGTGCTTCAGGAACTGGGGACCTGGCTTCACCAGGTTTTCATCAAGCAATTCGATGCGTGGATCCTGCTCGGCTTCGTTGCGCAGTTCTTCTTCACCATGCGCTTCGTCGTGCAGTGGCTCGCCTCGGAAAAGGCCAAGCGCAGCGTCGTGCCGGTGGCCTTCTGGTTCTTCTCCCTGTTCGGCGGCGGCCTGCTTCTGATCTATGCCATCCAGCGCCAGGATCCGGTGTTCATCGCCGGCCAGGCCATGGGCATGTTCATCTACATCAGAAATCTCTGGCTGATCGCCAATGAGCGCAAGGCCGCGATGACCAAGGTCGATTGAGCGCTTCGCAAAAATGGTTAGAGAGGCTGATGCATGGCGTTGAACAGGAACTACATTTTTCTCTTCCTGTTCAGCATGGTGATGACGCTTTCGGGGCTGGCATCACTGCCGCCGATCGACCGTGACGAGTCGCGCTTCGTCCAGGCGACCAAGCAGATGGCCGAGAGCGGCGACTATGTCGATATCCGCTTCCAGGAGGCCTCGCGCTACCAGAAGCCTATCGGCATCTACTGGCTGCAATCGGCGGCGGTGACGCTGAGCGGCAAAGGCGCCGAGGCGCCGATCTGGGTCTATCGCACGATCTCGGCACTGGGCATTGCCATCGCCGTGCTGGCGATCGCCTGGACGGGGACCAATCTTTTCGGCGCCAATGCCGGTATCGCCGCCGGCCTGGTGATGGCCGCGATCTTCGCCACGGCCTTCGAGGGCCGCGACGCCAAGACCGATGCTATGCTGCTGGCCTGCTGCGTGGCGGCGCAAGGCGCGTTGGCGCAGATCTATCTCGCATCGCGCCGCAACGAACCGGTCGCCGGCCATCTCTGGTGGATCTTCTGGATCGCGCAAGGCGCGGCGATCCTCATCAAGGGCCCGATTGCGCCGCTGCTGTCGGCGCTGACCATCGCGGTGCTGTTCGCCTTCGAGCGTGACGGGCGCTGGCTGTCGAAGCTCAGGGTCGGACGCGGCCTGTTGCTGGTCGTGGTGATCGCGCTGCCCTGGCTTGCAGCGATCACCTGGAAAAGCCACGGCGCTTTCCTGCAGCAGGCTGTCGGCAAGGACATGCTCGGCAAGGTCGCGTCGGGCGAGGAATCGCATGGCTTGCCGCCCGGTTTCTACATGCTGACCTATTCGCTGTTCATGTGGCCGTTCGGGCTGATCGCGGTCGGCGCTGGCCTCCAGGCTATCAACCGTCTGCGCGACGATGTCAGGGTGCGCTTCTGCCTCGCCTGGTACATTCCGTTCTGGCTGGTGTTCGAACTGATCCCGACCAAGCTGCCGCATTATGTGCTGCCGGTATATCCCGCCGTGGCGCTGCTGATCGGCTGGCTGCTGACATTGCCGCCCGAGGACGCCAATGCACCGCTCAAGCGCTGGCAGCAATGGCTGTGGTGGTCCACCGCCTTTGGCCTCGTCGTGGTCAGCCTCGGCCTTGCGGCGGTCTGCATCGGAGCGCCGATCTATCTCACCCACAGCTTCTCCTGGTGGAGCATACCGGCCGCGGCCGCCGCATTGGGCACGGGCTATTTCGGTTTTTCGCGGCAGTTGCAGGTGCCGCTGCCTCGCATCGGAGCCACCGCCGCCTGCGCCGGCATCACCTATGCCTTGATGTTCGGCGTCATCGCCCCATCGCTGAAGCCGATCTGGCTGAGCCCGGCGATCAAGCAGGCGGTACTCGCCAACAAGCCTTGCGACACGACTGTGCTGGCCTCGGCGCGGTATCAGGAGCCGAGCCTGGTGTTCCTGGTCGGCACCAAGACGGTGCTGACCGATGTCGGCGGCGTCGCACAGCATCTGCTTGCCGATCCTGCCTGCGCGCTGGGGCTGGCGCCGATCGAGGACGAGCAGAAACTGAATGGCATGCTGTCGGTGCAAGGCAAATCGGCGAAACGGGTCGCGGAGATCGATGGCTTCAACTATTCGTCGGGAGACAAATTGTCGCTCGGTCTCTATCGTGTGGTCCCATGACGGCTCGTCGATGCCCATGACCACAACAATGGGGTCGAATTCCCAATGCTCGTAAAATCGCGCCCTACAGTTTCCGGTCGGCTCCTTGGGGTAGGGCGCCGATCCCTGAGCAATTTTCGCGACACCACGCAGATCGTGAGAAGGCGCTTTGCCGCTCGTCCCGCGCGCTACCCCAACATCGCATGGCCGGTCTGGCTCGTCGTTTGGGTGTTGCTGACGGCGGCGGCCTTTGTTCGCCTCGATACACCGGCTGGGATGGTCCACGGCCAATGGTCGGGAGCCGGGCTGGCTGAATTCCTGACCCAGTTCGCTCTCGGTGGCTGGTACCTGCTCCCGTCGGCGCTTCTGCTCGTCGCGGCCAATCTGACCGATTGGCGCAGCCTTTCACGGCGGTCGCTGATGCTCGTCTACAACTGGACTTGCCTGGCTTTTCTGGTGCTGAGCGCCGTCGGCCTGTCGGGCCTGCTGGTCAACGTCCTGAAATATGCGATCGGCCGGGCCCGCCCGCTCTACTTCCAGGATTTTGGTGTTCTTGCCCTGCACCCCTTCGCCTTTGACGCGCGCTTCGCTGGTTTTCCATCCGGCCATGCCACGACGATGGGGGGGGTGTTCGGCGTGCTCCTGCTTTTGTTTCCGCGGCGTTGGTACATCGCCCTGGTGATCACCGCCTGTCTCGCCTCGACCAGGGTTTTCGTCGGCGCCCACTATCCGAGCGATACGGTGGCCGGCTTCGGGCTTGGCTGCGCCTTCGCGCTGGCTTGCGGCCTGGTCTTTGCCCGGCTCGGCTTCATCTTCCGTCCGATGCCGTCAGGGTTGCCGGTCCGCAAGGCATCGTTCCGGCTGATTGCTCCTGAAAGATAGGTCGAAGCCGGATTAATTGCTGTCCAGGCCGCCGTAGGACTTTACCAGGCGAGCCATGTCGGACGCGTTGGCGACCTCGCTTTCCAGTCCCCGCGCCACGCCGGCACGATCGGCGACGGGGCGGTTCTGGCTGACCTTCCACTTGCCGTGGATCTCGCTGATCTCGATCTCCAGCCCGATGATGCCCTTGATCTGCGACTGGATGAAGGGCGGCGGCGCATCGGTCACTGCCCAGGGCGCCTCACGGCGACCTTCCTGGGAAGCGGTCAGATCGCCAATCTGCCGTGCCAGCCACTCCTGGTCGTCGATCACCTTTGCGGTGCCGCGCACCTGCACGATGGCATAATTCCAGGTTGGCACCACCTTGCCGGTCTCGCGCTTGGTCTCGTACCAGGAGGGCGTCACATAGGCGTCGGCGCCCTGGAAGACGATCAGCACGGGCGACGCCGGATTGTCGGCGATGAGGCGCCAGTGCGGGTTGGCCTTGGCCAGGTGAGCCCGCAGTCTGCCGTTCGGCGCCGCCGCGGCGTCGAGCAGGAAGGGAATGGCGTTGGCGACCGGGCCGTCGGGCCCGTTCGAGATCAGCATGCCGAGCGGATGCTCCCTGATCAGTCCATGCAGCACGTCGGGCCGCGTTTCCTGGAAATGGGGAGGCTCGTACATCGGCGCTGGCGCCCTTCCTGGTTATCTCAGCCGCTTGGGCCGCGGATCGGACAATTCGCCCGCCAGCCGGCGATCGAGATAGTCAGCGCACTCCTCGATCAAAAGATCGGCGTGGTTGGCGAAGAAATGGTTGGCGCCGGGCAGGGTCTTCTGCGTGATGGTGATGCCCTTCTGCGTGTGCAACTTGTCGACCAGGCCTTGCACATCCTTCGGCGGCGCCACCTTGTCGGCATCGCCATGGATGATCAGGCCCGATGACGGGCAGGGCGCCAGGAACGAGAAGTCATAGGTGTTGGGCTGGGGCGCGATCGAGATGAAGCCCTCGATCTCCGGCCGGCGCATCAAAAGCTGCATGCCGATCCACGAGCCGAAAGAATAGCCGGCGACCCAGCAGCTCTTGGAATCCGGGTGCAGCGACTGGACCCAATCGAGTGCGGCGGCTGCGTCCGACAACTCGCCGGTGCCGTGGTCGAATTCGCCCTGGCTGCGGCCGATGCCGCGGAAATTGAAACGCAGCGTGGTGAAATCGCGCTTCTGGAACATATAGAAGAGGTCGTAGACGATCTTGTTGTTCATCGTGCCGCCGAACTGCGGATGCGGATGCAAGACGATGGCGATCGGCGCGCTCTTTTCCTTGGAGGGCTGGTAGCGTCCCTCCAGGCGGCCGGCCGGACCGGTGAAAATGACCTCAGGCATGAAATACTCCACTTGGGTAATACGAATGCGCGGCGCCCGGAACGAACCTTCCTCTGGCCTTGACGCAGGGCGAGCGTCTTCTTAGAAGCTAGTTTAGAACTATTCAAAACTGAGTGGCCAGATGTCGAGCCCCGGCCACCCGCGCCGCAAGCCGCGTAAATAGGACGGCTCGCCTTGGAATTTCAAGGAAATAACGCCATACGACGACCGAATGGCTTCTGACAGGATCAACTGGACGAAAATGGCCGCAAAACGCGCCTATCTCGACTATAATGCCAGTGCGCCGCTGCTTGCAGCGGCACGCGAGGCTATGGTCGCGGCGCTTGACGTGGCGGCCAACCCGTCATCGGTCCATGCCGAAGGCCGCGTAGCGCGGCGCCTGATCGAGACGGCAAGGCGCGAGGTCGCTGCTCTGGTAAATGCCGGGCCCGAACATGTCGTGTTCACCTCCGGCGCGACCGAAGCCGCCTCGACGCTGCTGACCCCCGATTGGCGGATGGGGCGCGGCAGCGTACGCATGAGCCAGCTCTACGTCTGCGAGGCCGATCATCCCTGCCTGTTGAATGGCGGACGCTTCCCGGCGACGCAGATGACGCGCATCGGCGTCGATGCCAACGGCATTGCCGACCTTGCCGTCTTGGCCGCGGCACTTGCAGGCCATGACAAGGCCGAGGGCCTGCCGCTGGTCGCGATCCACGCCGCCAACAACGAGACCGGCGTGATCCAGCCGATCGATCGGATCGCCGAAATCGTCAGGGCCGCTGGCGGCATTCTTGTCGTCGATGCCGTTCAGGCCGCGGGCCGCGTTTCCATCGACATGTCAGCGGGTTACGCGGATTATTTGATTCTGTCTTCGCACAAGATCGGCGGTCCCAAGGGTGTCGGCGCCCTCGTCGCCGCCGCCGATCTGATGATGCCGAAGCCCCTGATCAATGGCGGCGGCCAGGAAAAGGGCCATCGCGGCGGCACGGAAAATCTCGCCGCGATCGCCGGGTTTGGTGCCGCCGCGCGTGAAGCGCTGGCCGGACTGCCGGCGATCGCTGCGGTGCGCCAGCACCGCGACAAGATCGAAGCCATCGTGAAATTGCTGGTGCCGGACGCGGAAATCTTTGGAACCGACGCGCCAAGGCTTGCCAACACGACATTCTTCGCTATTGCGGGCATCAAGGCCGAAACCGCGCAGATCGCCTTTGATCTCGCCGGTGTGGCGCTGTCGGCCGGCTCCGCCTGTTCGTCGGGCAAGGTCGGGCCGAGCCACGTGCTGAAGGCCATGGGTTATGGCGACAGTCTTGGCGCCTTGCGCGTGTCGATCGGTGCTGCGACGGGTGCCGAGGACATTGAATTGTTCCGTACCGCGCTGGCGGGAATTGCCCAGCGCCGGGCGGGCAGGGAACAGGCCGCCTGATCGCGGCGAAATGGAATTCAGGCTTCGCAGCCTGGTAGAGCCGTGCGTTTGCAAGTGGCCGGGTGAATTTCCGGTCGAAACGCACTATATGGAACTTACGCCACTTCCGGCGCCTCCAGGGCGCCGGTGCGGTGACATAGTTTGAAAACTGTCGGGCCTTGACCCCGGCGTGGATGGAGAACGCATATGCCTGCTGTGCAGGACACGATCGATCGGGTCCGAAAGATCGACGTCGACCAATACAAATACGGATTCCAGACTGAAATCGCTGTCGACAAGGCTCCCAAGGGCCTAAGCGAAGACATCATCCGTTTCATTTCGGCCAAGAAGGACGAACCGTCCTGGATGCTGGAATGGCGTCTGGAAGCCTATCGGCGCTGGCTGACGCTGGAAGAGCCGACCTGGGCGCGCGTCAATTACCCGAAGATCGATTTCCAGGACATCTATTACTACGCGGCGCCCAAGAGCACGCCCGGTCCCACTTCGCTCAGCGACGTCGATCCTGAAATCCTGAAAGTCTACGAGAAGCTCGGCATTCCGCTCAAGGAGCAGGAGATCCTGGCCGGCGTACAGAAGACCGATGCCTCCGATCTCGAGGAGCCCAGCGACAACGTCTACAAATCCGGCCGCGTCGCTGTCGATGCGGTGTTCGATTCCGTGTCAGTCGTCACCACCTTCAAGAAGGAGTTGGCGCAGGCGGGGGTCATCTTCTGTTCGATCTCGGAAGCGATCCGCGAGCATCCCGAACTGGTGCAGAAATATCTCGGCTCGGTCGTGCCGACCTCGGACAATTTCTACGCCACGTTGAATTCGGCTGTCTTCACCGACGGCTCCTTCGTGTTCGTGCCCAAGGGCGTGCGCTGCCCGATGGAGCTGTCGACCTATTTTCGCATGAACGAGAAGAACACCGGCCAGTTCGAGCGCACGCTGATCATCGCCGAGGAGGGGGCTTACGTCTCCTACCTCGAAGGCTGCACCGCGCCGCAGCGCGACGAGAATCAGCTGCACGCCGCGGTCGTCGAACTCGTGGCGCTCGACGACGCCGAGATCAAATACTCGACGGTGCAGAACTGGTACCCCGGGGACGCCGAAGGCAAGGGCGGCATCTACAATTTCGTCACCAAGCGCGGCGACTGCCGTGGCCACCGCTCGAAGATTTCGTGGACGCAGGTCGAGACCGGTTCGGCGATCACCTGGAAGTACCCGAGCTGCATCCTGCGCGGCGACGACTCTTCCGGCGAGTTCTATTCGATCGCCGTGTCGAACGGCTACCAGCAGGTCGACAGCGGCACCAAGATGATCCACCTCGGCAAGAACACGTCGAGCCGCATCATCTCCAAGGGCATCGCCGCCGGCTTCTCGCAGAACACCTATCGCGGCCAGGTCTCGGCGCACCGCAAGGCGACCAACGCCCGCAACTTCACCAACTGCGACAGTCTGCTGATCGGCGACCAGTGCGGCGCGCACACCGTGCCCTACATGGAAGCCAAGAACTCGACGGCGCAGTTCGAGCACGAAGCGACGACGTCCAAGATTTCCGAGGACCAGAAGTTCTACGTCATGCAGCGCGGCATCCCCGAGGAGGAAGCGATCGCGCTGATCGTCAACGGCTTCGTCAAGGATGTCATCCAGCAGCTGCCGATGGAGTTTGCCGTCGAGGCGCAGAAGCTGATCGGTATCTCGCTTGAGGGCTCGGTCGGCTGACCGGACAGATATTCAGGAAACAAAAGAATGCTTGAAATCAGAAACCTGCACGCCCGCATCGTCGATGACGGCACCGAAATCATCCGCGGCCTGAACCTGACGGTGAAAGCCGGCGAGGTCGCCGCGATCATGGGGCCGAACGGCTCGGGCAAGTCGACGCTGTCCTATATCCTCGCCGGCCGCGAGGATTATGAAGTGACCGAGGGCGACATCCTCTACAACGGCCAGTCGATCCTCGAAATGGATCCGGCCGAACGCGCCACCTCGGGCATCTTCTTGGCCTTCCAGTATCCGATGGAGATACCGGGCGTGGCGACCATGGAATTCCTGAAAGTGGCCATGAACGAGCAGCGCAAGGCGCGTGGACAGGAGCCGCTGAAGATCCCGGAATTTTTGAAGCGGGTGAAGGAAGCCGCTGCCTCGCTCAGCATGGACATGGCGATGCTGAAGCGGCCGCTCAATGTCGGCTTCTCCGGCGGCGAGAAGAAGCGCGCCGAGATCCTGCAGATGAAGCTGCTCGAGCCAAAGCTGTGCGTGCTCGACGAGACCGATTCCGGCCTCGACATCGATGCGCTGAAGATCGTTTCCGACGGCGTCAACGCGCTGCGCGCGCCGGACCGGGCGTTCCTGGTCATCACCCACTACCAGCGGCTGCTCGAGCACATCGTGCCCGATAGCGTGCACGTGCTCTACAGGGGCCAGGTCATCAAATCCGGCGACAAGTCGCTGGCGCTCGACCTCGAGGCCAATGGTTATGCCGGCGTGATCGGCGAAGCCGCGTGAGATGCCAAGTCATTTTGTACCAAAAGACGGGGCGAAGCTGATGAATATGCACACACAACCGCAGCGGACACCGGCCGAGACGGCGTTGATCGACGCGTTCGGCGACCGGCTGTCGTTGCTGCCGGGTGACGGTGCGGTGATGCTGAAGCGCGACGACGCGATCGAGGCGATCAAGCACGGCCTGCCGACGCGGCGCGTCGAATCCTGGCACTACACGGATCTCCGCCGGCTGTTGAACGTGGTGCCGGACTTCGACCCAGCCGCCATGGCCAAGACCATCGCGCCGATCGTCGAGGGCTCCACCGTTCTGCCGGTGCTCAACGGCAAGTCCGATGCGAAAGTGCCTGGCATCGAGGGCGTTGCCGTCCAGCGCCTGTCGGAAAAGCTGATCGACGGCACCATCGCGCCCGGGCTCGACCCCTATGGCAGCGATGATGCGATCGGTGCACTGAACACGGCTTTCGTCGCCGACGGTTACTTCATCGACATCGCCGACGGCACAGAGCTGGAAAAGCCGATCGAGCTGCAGAATTTGCAGGCCGGCGGCCAGACCCATGTGCGTCTGCCGGTCCGCGTCGGCGCCGGCGCCAAAGCGGTCATCGTCGAGCGTCAGGCGGGCGATGGCGCCGCACTGGTCAGTTCGGTCAGCCAGCTCGTGCTCGGCGAAGGCGCCGAGGTGACTTGGCTGATCGTTCAGGAGCAGCCTGACACGGCGACGCATCTGGCGCAGTTCAAGGCCCATATCGGCAAGAACGCGAAACTGACGCTGTTCGTCATGAATGCCGGCGGCAAGCTTGTGCGCCAGGAAGTCATGGTCAAGACGACGGGCGAAGGCGCCGATTTCAAACTGCGCGGCATCAACCTTCTGGCCGGCGATACCCATAGCGACGTGACCATGGTGCTCGACCACGCCGTCCCGCACACGACGTCTACGGAGATCATCCGCAACGTGGTGACGGGCAAGGCGCGCGGCGTCTTCCAGGGCCGCATCAACGTCCACCAATATGCGCAGAAGACCAACGCCAAGATGGCCTGCAACACGCTGCTGTTGTCGGATGATGGCGAGTTCTCGACCAAGCCGGAGCTCGAAATCTTTGCCGACGACGTCGTCTGCGGCCATGGCGCGACGGTAACCGAGATCGACCACGACCATCTGTTCTACCTAATGGCGCGCGGTGTCGACGAGAAGAATGCCCGTGGCCTGCTGGTCAAGGCCTTCGTCGCCGAGGTGATCGAGGAACTGGACGACGAGACGATCGTCGAGGCGCTGGAAGCCAGACTCGACGAATGGTTTGCGACGCACGGGTGAGATGATGAACGCTCCAGGCAAGATCGGAGATTTCTACGACGTCGAGGCGATCCGCCGCGATTTCCCGATCCTGTCGCGTGAAGTCTACGGCAAGAAGCTGGTCTATCTCGACAATGGCGCTTCGGCGCAGAAGCCTCAGGTGGTGCTGGATACGATTCAGCACGCCTATTCCCAGGAATACGCCAACGTCCATCGCGGCCTGCATTTCCTGTCCAATGCGGCGACCGACGCCTACGAGAACGCGCGAAAGTCAGTGCAGAGGTTTCTGAACGCGCCAAGCACCGACAACATCGTCTTCACCTCGAACACCACCTCGGCGATCAACACCGTCGCCTATGGCTATGGCATGCCCAATATCGGCGAGGGCGACGAGATCGTGCTGTCGATCATGGAGCACCACTCCAACATCGTTCCCTGGCATTTCATCCGCGAGCGGCAGGGCGCCAAACTGGTCTGGGTGCCGGTCGACGATCTCGGCGTGTTCCACGTCGAGGAGTTCGAGAAGCGGCTGAGCGACCGCACCAAACTGGTCGCCATCACGCAGATGTCGAATGCGCTGGGCACGGTGACGCCGATCAAGGAGATCGTGCGCATCGCGCATGCGCGCGGCATTCCGGTCCTCGTCGACGGCAGCCAGAGCGCGGTGCATATGCCGATTGATGTGCAGGACCTCGACTGCGACTTCTTCGTCTTCACCGGTCACAAGGTCTACGGTCCTTCGGGCATCGGCGTGCTCTACGGCAAGAAGGACATTCTCCAGGGCATGCGGCCGTTCATGGGCGGCGGCGAGATGATCGAGGAAGTGACGGAAGACATCGTCACCTACAACGAGCCGCCGCATCGCTTCGAGGCCGGCACGCCGCCGATCGTCCAGGCGATCGGGCTGGGCGCTGCGCTGGACTACATGGAAAAAGTTGGCCGCGAACGCATCGCCGCGCACGAGGAAGACCTCAAGACTTATGCGCACGAGCGGCTGCGCGCCATCAATTCGCTGCGCATCTTCGGTGACGCGCCCGGCAAGGGCGCCATCATCTCGTTCGAATTGCAAGGTATCCATGCCCATGACGTGTCGATGGTCATTGATAGGCAAGGTGTTGCCGTCCGCGCCGGCACCCATTGCGCCCAGCCGCTGTTGAAACGCTTTGGCGTAACCTCCACATGCAGGGCATCGTTCGGCATGTATAATACCAGGGCCGAAGTCGATGCCTTGGCCGAGGCGCTTGAAAAAGCGCGCAAATTCTTCGGGTGACGATTTTTTTGGGTGACGACCATGGATGATGCGAGCATCGCTGCAGAGACCACTCCGGAACCCGCCGTCAACAGCGTGGTGTCGGCCTCGGCGATTCCCCCCGACGAGCTGGCGCGGCTGACCGACGACATCGTTTCGGCGCTGAAGACGGTCTACGACCCGGAAATTCCGGCCGACATCTACGAGCTCGGCCTCGTCTACAAGATCGACATCGAGGACGACCGCTCGGTCAAGATCGACATGACGCTGACCGCACCGGGTTGCCCGGTCGCCGGCGAAATGCCGGGCTGGGTCGAAAACGCCGTCGGCGCCGTCGAAGGCGTATCTGGCGTGGAGGTCAACATGACCTTCGACCCGCCCTGGTCGCCCGACCGCATGTCGGAAGAGGCGCAGGTGGCGGTTGGCTGGTACTAGCGTCGAGCCTGGTACACTTGCGCCAGGGGTAAAACTTCACCATTTTAGGTGAGGAATCATTCGGCAGGCCTTGAACCTGCACGGAATGGAGAAGGAAAGACAATGGGACGCTTCGCCGTCATCACGATGACCGAAAAGGCCGCGGACCGCGTGCGCGAGATCGTTGCCACCCGCGAAAATGCGCACGGCATCCGCCTCGGCATCAAGAAGGGCGGCTGCGCCGGCATGGAATACACGGTCGATCTGGTGACCGAGCCCAACATCAAGGACGACCACATCGAACGCGACGGCGCCCATGTCTATGTCGCGCCGGAGGCTGCCCTTTTCCTGTTCGGCACCGAGATGGATTTCGAGCAGACGACGCTGCGCACCGGCTTCACCTTCCACAACCCGAACCAGAGCTCTGCCTGCGGCTGCGGCGAATCCGTCGAACTGAAGCCGGCCGACTTGAAGGCGCTGGCGGAAGCACGTGCCTCTGCCTGATCTTCCTTCGCCCCGTTTACGGGGAGAAGGTGGCCCGAAGGGCCGGATGAGGGGCAGCGCCAAGTTCTGAGAAGCTAGCGCCGCCCCTGTCACTCAACCCACATGCCCGTCCGCTTGTGCCAGTCGGCGATCGATTCCTCGGGGTAGATGTCGAACGTCTTGTCGCCCTTGCCGATATCGGGCTCGACCCAGTTCGCCTTGTACTTCAGCATCAGATGCACCTTCTCCGGCGGCTTCGGCAGGTCGCTGTCGATCGCCGAGGCGAAGGGATGCACCAGCTCCGGCCAGGTCGGGTCGTAAAGCCAGAGCGCCGACCCGCATTTGCGGCAGAAATTGCGTTCGCCGGTCGAGACCTCGCAATGGGGATGCTCGTCATCCTCGATCTCGGCCCGGTAGACGCCAAGGTTTCTCCTGCCTCTGATGTTCAGCGTTTCGTAGTCGGCGCCGAGATTTATGGCGAAACCACCGCCGCCCTGCTGCTTGCGGCAGATCGAGCAGTAGCACAGCATGAACGGCACCGGCGTGTGGCTTTCCACCTCGAAACGGACCGCGTTGCAGCGGCAGGACCCCTTGAGCAGAAGCGGCATGACAAAAACTCCGACGCAAATGTCCTCGACATGTCGGCATGATTTGGGTTGCGCGATGACAATGTCAAATGCAGGTGACATGATCGCGGCATGGACAATGAACGCATCGCCGAACTGTTCTCAGGGCTAGGCCCGGTCAGCATCCGCCGACTGTTCGGCGGCAAGGGCATCTATTTCGATGGCGTCATCGTCGCCATCGTGCTGCACGGCGAATTGCTGCTCAAGGCCGACGAGCAAAGCGCGCCCGATTTCGAAGCCGTGGGCTGCAAGCAATGGACCTACACCGGCAAGCGGCACGGCAAGCTGGTGGCGATGCCTTATTGGAGCATTCCCGACAGCGCTTTTGACGATCCCGACGAAATGACGGTGTGGGCACGCCGCGCCTATGAGGCGGGGCGAAGGGCTGGGAAGTGAACTACAGCGCCTTCGCGATCTGGGCCGCCAGCCGCGCATTGTTTTCGACCAGCGCAATGTTGGTCTTGAGGCTGCGGCCGCCGGTCAGCTCCAGGATCTTCCCCAACAGGAACGGCGTCACCGCCTTGCCGGTCACGTTGAGCGCCTCGGCCGCCTTTTGCGCGGCTTCGATGTAGCCCGCCATCTCTTCAGCCGGGATTTCCTGGTTTTCCGGCACCGGATTGGCGACCAGCACGCCGCCGCCGAGCCCCAGCGCAACCCTGGTCCGGTAGAAATGCGCGATCTCGTCCGGTCCGTGCAAGGTCAGCGGGGCGCGGAACGGCGACTGCCGCGACCAGAAGGCGGGCATCGTCTCGCAGCCATGGCCGACAACAGGCACGCCGCGCGTCTCCAGCACTTCCAGCGTCTTTTCGATATCGAGGATCGCCTTGGCGCCGGCCGAGACGACGATCACCGGCGTCCGTGCCAATTCGTCGAGATCGGCGGAGATGTCAAAGCTCTTCTCCGCGCCCTTGTGCACGCCGCCAATGCCGCCGGTGGCAAACACTTTTATGCCGACCATTTCAGCCGCGATCATGGTGGCGGCGACGGTGGTGCCGCCGGTGCGTTCTTGCGCGACGGCGAAGCCGAGGTCGGCGCGCGACAGCTTCATGGCGTCCCCGGTCATCGCCAGCGATTCGCGCTCGCCGTCGGACAGGCCGATCTTGATGCGGCCGCCAACCACGGCGATCGTCGCCGGTACGGCGCCGCCGTCGCTGATGATCTTCTCGACATTGGCCGCCATGGCGCCATTGTCGGGGTAGGGCATGCCATGGGTGATGATGGTGCTTTCCAGTGCCACAACCGGGCGCCCGGCGGCCAGGGCTTGCGCCACTGGTGCGTGGATGTCGATGAAGGGGCGGGCGGTCTCGGGTCTCATCTCGATCTCCAACTCGCGGGTGAAGCGCAAGGGGACACCCGGCGACACCAGCGATACTATGAATTTGCCGGTCTCATGCCACTTCCTGCGCGTCCGGCACAAGAGCCAGAGCTTCCGCGAAGCTCGCCGCGGTGAAATCAGGGATGGCGTTTGGGCTTTCGATGGCCAGCGTCGCCGCCGCGACGCCTTCGCGCAAGGCCTGGCGCAGGGGCAGGCCGCGCAGCAGGGCTGCCACCGTCGTACCCGCCAGCGCGTCGCCGGCGCCCGTGACGTCAGCGACTTTTCTCGGCGCCGGCGGCTGGATCGAAAAAGCGCCTGTTTCGTCGAAACCCAGCACCGGCGCGCTGCCCGCAGTCACGACGCCGCTGGCAAGGCCGCTGCATCGCAAACCGTCGACGACATCCCGTTCGTCGGCGCTCGCGTTGACGCCGGCCAGCGCGATGGCCTCGCGCCGGTTCATGAAGACCAGCGCCAGCGCGCCGAGCACCGGTACAAGCCGGACCACCTTGGCCGGCGAAATGGCAATGGCATACACCGGCTTGCCCGCGGCGAGCGAAACCAGCCGCTCCAGTGCCGCCGACGGCAGATTTGCGTCGCACAGGATGGCATCGGCGGCAACGATCGCCTCGCGGACCTTGGAGCGCCTCATCTGCTTGGGGAACGCCAGGTCATAGAGCGCCATGTCGGCGAAGCCGACGATCAGCTCGCCCTCGCGATCGATCAGCGCGGTGTAGCTCGGCGTCGCGCGATCGAGGAAGACCGCCGACAGGTCGGCGATGCCTGCCTCGGCGATAGCTCGCGAAATGGCGTCCGCCCCGGCATCGCCGCCTCGCATCGATATCAGCGAGCCCGACACGCCGCGCCGCACCGTGCTGCGCAGCGCGTTGAACACGCCGCCGCCGACGTCCTCGCGCATCGTGCCGGGATTGGACGCGGCCGGCACATACGTGCCTGACACCTGGCCGCGCCGGTCGATATGGGCGCCGCCCACGGCCAGTATCTCTATGGATTTCACCATGCCGGCGATATGCCCTTTGTTATTGCAACTGCACAAGCGCTAGACTGCGCGATGGACTTCGCCAGCAAGATGGCGATTCGGCGGATCGGTGCAATCGGGCAGTCTGGCCCAATGCGGGTGCATTCCTGTTCGATCTCTTGGTACGAAAAAAGAACAAATCCGGATATGACTTGTTTTTCAGACATTTGATCCCTCTTGCCAAACGAGAACAAAAAAGGTACAAAATGGCAGGGATTACGGATTGTCCGGCCTTCATTGACGACCAAGGGGTGATGTATCATGGCTCAGAATTCTTTGCGGCTTGTAGAGGATAAGGCAGTGGACAAATCAAAGGCTCTGGATGCGGCGCTGTCGCAAATCGAGCGGGCTTTCGGCAAGGGCTCGATCATGCGGCTCGGCGCGAACGAGCAGGTCGTCGAGATTGAAACGGTGCCGACCGGATCGCTCGGTCTCGACATCGCGCTCGGCGTCGGTGGCCTGCCGCGCGGCCGCATCATCGAGATCTACGGGCCGGAAAGCTCGGGCAAGACGACGCTGGCTCTGCACACGGTGGCCGAAGCCCAGAAGAAGGGCGGCATCTGCGCCTTCGTCGACGCCGAACACGCGCTCGACCCGGTCTATGCCCGCAAGCTCGGCGTCGATCTTGAGAACCTGCTGATCTCGCAGCCCGACACCGGCGAGCAGGCGCTGGAAATCTGCGACACGCTGGTGCGTTCCGGCGCCATCGACGTGCTGGTGGTCGATTCGGTCGCGGCACTGACGCCGCGCGCCGAAATCGAGGGCGAGATGGGCGATTCGCTGCCCGGCCTGCAGGCCCGCCTGATGAGCCAGGCGCTGCGCAAGCTGACCGCCTCGATCTCGCGCTCCAACACCATGGTCATCTTCATCAACCAGATCCGCATGAAGATCGGCGTCATGTTCGGTTCGCCCGAGACCACGACCGGCGGCAACGCGCTGAAATTCTATGCGTCGGTGCGCCTCGACATCCGCCGCATCGGCTCGGTCAAGGATCGCGACGAGGTCGTCGGCAACCAGACCCGCGTCAAGGTGGTCAAGAACAAGCTGGCGCCGCCCTTCAAGGTGGTCGAGTTCGACATCATGTATGGCGAGGGCGTGTCCAAGACCGGCGAGCTGGTTGATCTCGGCGTCAAGGCCGGCGTGGTCGAGAAGTCCGGCGCCTGGTTCTCGTACAATTCGCAACGTCTCGGCCAAGGCCGCGAAAATGCAAAACTGTTCCTGCGCGACAATCCCGATACCGCACGCGAGATCGAACTGGCGCTCAGGCAGAATGCCGGGCTTATCGCCGAAAAGTTCCTCGAAAATGGCGGCTCTGAAGGCGGCGACGACGGTTTTGAGGACGAAGCCGGCGCGATGTAGGGCAACGGACAGAGTTCGGCCATAAAGTCGACCTATGATCCGATGCTTAAGTAATCGAGTTCTTTAGTACCGCGTCCAAAACCGCCGGCCTTCGCGCCGGCGGTTTTCGTTTTTGGGACCAATAGACTCCCGAGATTGGCCCAGTTCCGTGTTTCTGGACAGGCTGGAGCGTGCCCGCTAAAAGGCCAAGTCTATTTCTGGAAAGCAGACACCAGTTTCCGCCGGCCGCGCCGGCGGGTTTCGCGAAAAGGCAGCAGTCATGAGTGGCGTGAACGAGATCCGGTCGACATTTCTCGACTATTTCCGCAAGGAGGGCCACGAGGTCGTGGCCTCGAGCCCGCTCGTGCCGCGCAACGATCCGACATTGATGTTCACCAATGCCGGCATGGTGCAGTTCAAGAACGTCTTCACCGGCCTGGAGAAGCGGTCCTATTCGCGCGCCACCACTGCCCAGAAGAGCGTTCGAGCCGGCGGCAAGCACAACGACCTCGACAATGTCGGCTACACCGCGCGCCATCTGACCTTCTTCGAGATGCTCGGCAATTTCTCCTTCGGCGATTACTTCAAGGAGCGTGCCATCGAGCTAGCCTGGAACCTGATCACCAAGGAGTTCGGGCTCAAGAAGGACAAGCTGCTGGTCACCGTCTACCACACGGACGACGAGGCGGCCGGCTTGTGGAAGAAGATCGCCGGTTTCTCGGACGATCGCATCATCCGCATCGCGACCTCGGATAATTTCTGGGCGATGGGCGACACGGGCCCCTGCGGCCCGTGCTCGGAGATCTTCATCGATCGTGGCGAGCACATCTGGGGTGGCCCTCCCGGCAGCCCCGAAGAGGATGGTGACCGCTTCCTCGAATTCTGGAACCTGGTGTTCATGCAGTATGAACAGGTGACGAAGGAGGAGCGCATCGACCTGCCGCGCCCGTCCATCGACACCGGCATGGGCCTGGAGCGCATGGCTTCCATCCTGCAAGGGGTGGAAAGCGTCTTCGAGACCGACCTGTTCCGTCACCTGATCGACGCGGCCTCCTCCGCGCTCGGCCGTGCGCCCGATGCGGAAACGGTGGCTTCCTACCGCGTCATCGCCGACCATTTGCGGTCGTCCTCCTTCCTGGTCGCCGACGGTGTCTTGCCGTCGAACGAAGGCCGCGGCTATGTTCTGCGCCGCATCATGCGCCGCGCCATGCGCCACGCGCAGCTGCTCGGCGCGAACGAGCCGCTGATGTGGAAGCTGGTGCCGGCGCTGGTGCGCGAGATGGGCCAGGCCTATCCTGAACTGCTGCGCGGCGAACAGCTGATTACCGAGACGCTGAAGCTCGAAGAGACGCGCTTCCGCAAGACGCTGGTGCGCGGCCTCGGCCTGCTCTCCGAGGCGACGGAAACGCTGCATGCGGGCGACATGCTGGATGGCGAGACGGCCTTCAAGCTTTACGACACCTACGGTTTCCCCCTCGACCTGACGCAGGACGCGCTGCGCCAGCGCGACATCTCGGTCGATCTTGCCGGCTTCACCAATGCGATGGAGCAGCAGAAGGCCGAGGCCCGCAAGCATTGGGCGGGCTCCGGCGAGGCCGCGACCGAGACGGTATGGTTCTCCGTGCGCGAACAGACCGGCGCCACCGAATTCCTCGGTTACGAGACCGAGCAGGCGGAAGGCCTCATCCAGGCGCTGGTCAAGGACGGCAAGACCGTCGACAGCGCCAGCAAGGGCGACGCCGTTGCGGTGGTCGTCAACCAGACGCCGTTCTACGGTGAGTCCGGTGGCCAGATGGGCGATACCGGCATCATCTCGGGCGAAGGGTTCTCGATCGAGATCTCCGACACGCAGAAGAAGGCCGACGGGCTGTTCGTTCATCTAGGAAAGGTGGCGAGCGGCACGGTCAAGACCGGCGCTGCCGTCGAGCTCAAGGTCGATCACGCACGTCGCACCAGGCTGCGGGCGAACCACTCCGCCACGCACCTGATCCACGAGGCGCTGCGCGAGGTGCTGGGCACCCATGTCGCACAGAAGGGCTCGCTGGTCGCGCCCGAGCGTCTGCGCTTCGACATTTCGCACAACAAGCCGATCTCGGCCGAGGAGCTCGAAGAGGTAGAGCGCATGGCCAACGAAATCGTCGTGCAGAACAGCCCCGTGACCACGCGCCTGATGTCGGTCGACGACGCCATCGCCGAGGGCGCCATGGCGCTGTTCGGCGAGAAATACGGCGACGAGGTACGCGTCGTGTCGATGGGCACCGGGCTGCATGGCGCCAAGGCCAACCGGCCCTATTCAGTCGAACTCTGCGGCGGCACCCATGTCAGGGCGACGGGCGATATCGGCCTGGTCCGGGTGGTCTCCGATAGCGCGGTCGCCGCCGGCGTGCGTCGCATCGAGGCGCTTACCGGCGAAGCGGCCAGAAAATATCTCGACGAGCAGGACCGGCGTCTGAAGGCGGCGGCGGCCGTGCTGAAAATCTCGCCCGCCGACGTGCCGGCGCGCGTCGAGACCTTGCTCGAGGAGCGCAAGAAGCTCGAGAAGGAACTGACCGAAGCGCGCAAAAAGCTGGCACTCGGCGGCGGTGCCGCGGCGGGTGCGCCCTCGGAGAACGAGACGGTCGCAGGCGTCGGCTTCCTCGGCAAGGCGGTCTCCGGCGTCTCGCCGAAGGATCTGAAGCCGCTGGCCGATGCCGGCAAGACCTCGCTCGGCTCCGGCGTCGTCGTCTTCGTCGGTGCCGGCGAGGACAACAAGGCAAGCGTCGTCGTCGCCGTCACCGACGATCTCGTCGGCCGCTTCAGCGCCGTCGACCTTGTGCGCGTGGCCTCCGCCGCCTTGGGCGGACAGGGCGGTGGCGGGCGGCCCGACATGGCCCAGGCCGGCGGCCCGGATGCCTCGAAGGCCAATGATGCGATCGCGGCTGTGAGGGCGGCGCTCGAAGCCGCCTGAAGGCCATGACATGAATGTTCTCGTCCTCGGTGGCTATGGGTTGATCGGGGACACTGTCATCGGCCGTCTGCTTCGCGACGGTCATCATGTGACCGGCCTCGGTCGCGATGTTCGCGATGCCGGGCGCCGCCGGCCGACGGTTCGCTGGATCGCGGCGGACATGTCGAAACTGCTTGTAGCTGAAAACTGGCTGCCGGTGGTTGCCGGCATGGACGCGGTCGTCAACGCGGCGGGCGCCTTGCAGGACGGCCCGCGCGACCGCCTCGACGCCGTTCACCGGGGTTCGGTGGCGGCACTCGTCGCGGCCTGCGGACAGGCCGGTGTGCGCCGCTTTGTGCAGATCTCCGCGATCGGCGCCGATCTCGCTTCGGCAAATCCTTTCTTCAGCAGCAAGGCGCAAGGCGACAAGGCCGTCGCAAGCTCCTCGCTGGAGTGGACCATCCTGCGGCCCGGCTTGGTGATCGCGCGGACCGCCTATGGCGGAACGGCACTTCTGCGCGCCCTTGCGGCATTCCCGGGTTTTATCCCGGCCGTCATGCCGCGCCAGCCGATCCAGACCGTGGCGGTCACCGACGTCGCCGACGCGGTGGCGCGCGCGGTCGCCGGGCCGCTGCCGTCCCGACTTGCACTCGATCTGGTCGAGGACAATGCCCGGCCGCTCGCCGAGGTCCTCTCCACCTTGCGTGCGTGGCTTGGTCTGCCGCCGGCGAGAGTGGTGCCGATGCCTGCCATGCTCGGCCGGCTTGCGGGCGCAGTTGCCGATATGCTTGGCATTGTTGGCTGGCGCTCCCCGCTGCGCAGCGCAGCACTTGCCGCTGTGGCGCGGGGCGTGACAGGCGACGCAACAGCCTGGAACCAGGTTTCCGACCGTCCGCTTCAGCCGCTGGAAGCAACGCTGGCCGACATGCCCGCCAATGCCCAGGAGCGATGGTTCGCCCGCCTGTGGCTGGCAAAACCTGTCATCTTTGCTTGCCTGTCCCTGTTCTGGCTTGTTTCGGGTGTCATCGGTCTGATGCGGCAAGACGCGGCGGCGGATATCCTTGTTTCCCATGGCGTGTCGGCGAGCTTCGCTCATATCGCGGTTCTGGCCGGAAGCGCGGCGGATATCCTGGTTGGCGCGGCTGTCGTGGTCCGCTCCGTGGCCCGGCGCGCGCTGCTGGCGATGATCGCCATCACCCTGTCCTATCTGGTCGGGGCGACGCTTCTTGTCCCAGGTCTATGGCTCGATCCGCTGGGACCTCTGGTCAAGACGATCCCCGCGCTTTGCCTGGTGCTGGTGGCGCTCGCGGTGCTCGACGAGCGATGAGCCTCTGGGCTGACATATTGCGCTGGGCGCATGTCATCGGCGCCACGGTTCTGTTCGGCACTGGCGCCGGCATTGCCTTCTTCATGCTGATGGCGCAACGCAGCGGCCGCGCCGATCTCGTCGCCCATGTCGCGGCCACGGTCGTCATCGCCGATACCATCTTTACGGCGACCGCCGTGATCGTGCAGCCGGTCACCGGTGTGTTGCTGGCGCAGGCTGTGGGCTGGCCCCTCTCCGAAGGCTGGATCGTGCTGTCCTTGCTGCTCTATGTGGTGACTGGCCTGTTCTGGCTGCCGGTGGTCTGGATTCAGGTCCGGATCCGCAATCTGGCGCGGCAGGCGGCCATCGAAAGCGCGCCGCTGCCTGCCGAGGAGAAACGCCTGTTTCGCATCTGGTTTGCTTGCGGCCTTCCCGCCTTTGGCGCGGTGCTTGCGATCCTCTGGCTGATGGTGACCCGGCCAGAAATCAGGTTCTAACGCGCGCCTGCCGCCTGGATGTTTCGAAGGCCGATGCGGAGAAGATAGGCCAACGCTGACCATGCATCAGGCCGACGCTTTTCGGAAATCTATCGTCCCGATTGATGCGCTATTCGGCTTTCTCGGTGCGAGCAAAGCTTGGACGAGCGGCAATGTGCGTGTACCAGCCTTGGATGTCTGCGAACTCGGCCAGCAGCTTTTGCCCCTCGGCGACCTTGAGGAAATAGGCGATGATCGGAGCCGCATGCAGGTCGGCCAGCGTCACCTGGTCGCCTAGCAGCCACCGTCCCGGAGCCTTGAGCGAGGTGAGCACACGCAGCACCGTCTCTGCCTGGCTCAGGCCACCGGCGATCAACGCCTCGTCCGGCTCCGCCTTCTCCAGCCGCTCGACGGCAACGTCCCAAACCATGGCGCGGTAGCCATAGGCGTCGAGCATGCCTGTCATCTGGCCCATCCTGGCGCGGCCGCGCGCATCGGCGGGCTGCAGCGCCGGACCGTCGAAAGCCTCGTCGACATAGCGGGTGATCGCATTCGTCTCGAAGAGGCGGAAACCGTCATGCTCGAAGGCCGGGATGCGGCCGAACGGGTGATTTCTCAGATACCAGGCCGGGATGCCGTCGGCGGCGAAGATATCGAGCGGAACGAGTTCGTAGTCGACACCCTTCTCCTCCAGCGCCATCCGCGCGATGCGTACATAGACACTGTAGTCCGCGCCATGGAGGACTGGCCTGGTCATAGTATCAGCCCTTTTCTTTCGCGGCCCAAAAAAAGCGAAGGCTCCTTTCGGAGCCTTCGGCATGTGGAAATGTGGGCTCTTATGCCATCGCCTTCTGCAAGTTCTCGTCGATCTTGTCGAGGAAGCCGGTGGTCGAGAGCCAGGGCTGATCGGGACCGATCAGCAGCGACAGGTCCTTGGTCATGAAGCCGGACTCGACAGTCTGGATGCAGACCTTTTCCAGCGTCTCGGCAAAACGCTTCAGTTCGGCATTGTCGTCGAGCTTGGCGCGGTGGGCGAGGCCACGGGTCCAGGCGAAGATCGAGGCGATCGAATTGGTCGAGGTTTCCTCGCCCTTCTGGTGCTGGCGGTAGTGGCGGGTGACGGTGCCATGCGCCGCTTCGGCTTCCACGGTCTTGCCGTCCGGCGTCATCAGCACCGAGGTCATCAGGCCGAGCGAGCCAAAGCCTTGCGCCACCGTGTCGGACTGCACGTCGCCGTCGTAGTTCTTGCAGGCCCAGACATAGCCGCCCGACCATTTCAGGCTGGAAGCCACCATGTCGTCGATCAGGCGGTGCTCGTACCACAACTTCTTCGACTTGAACTCGGCCTCGAATTCAGCCTCGTAGACTTCCTGGAAAATGTCCTTGAAGCGGCCGTCATAGGCTTTCAGGATGGTGTTCTTGGTCGACAGATAGACCGGATAGTTGCGCAGCAGGCCGTAGTTCAGCGAGGCGCGGGCGAACTCGCGGATCGACTCATCGAGATTGTACATCGCCATGGCGACGCCGGCGCCGGGAGCGTCGAACACGTCATGCTCGATCACCGTCCCGTCCTCGCCGACGAACTTGATCGTCAGCTTGCCCTTGCCGGGGAAGCGGAAATCGGTGGCGCGGTACTGGTCGCCGAAGGCGTGGCGGCCGACGATGATCGGCTTGGTCCAGCCCGGCACCAGGCGCGGCACGTTCTTCATGATGATCGGCTCGCGGAAGATGGTGCCGCCGAGGATGTTGCGGATCGTGCCGTTCGGCGATTTCCACATCTTCTTCAGCTTGAACTCCTCGACGCGCTGTTCGTCGGGGGTGATCGTCGCGCATTTCACGCCGACGCCGTATTTCTTGATGGCGTTGGCCGAGTCGATGGTCACCTGGTCGTTTGTGGCATCGCGGTGCTCGATGCCGAGGTCGTAATATTCGAGCTTGAGGTCGAGATAAGGGTGGATCAGCTTGTCCTTGATGAACTGCCAGATGATGCGGGTCATCTCGTCGCCGTCGAGTTCGACGACCGGGTTCGCCACCTTGATCTTCGCCATGGAAAGAATGCCTCGTTCAACAGTTGGGGGATGGCGGGTCGGCCCCGCCAGGATAGGGACTTCGCCTATAGCAAAGCGATCCGGACGGCGCAAACCGGGCAATGCGGAAGCAGGCTGCTGCCGGCGCAATTCCAGGAAAAGTGTGAAGCGGGTTTTCGTTCGAAATTGCCGCGAAACAAGGGGACGGAGCGGTTCGGCGTTTCCGTGGAACGGTGAGCCGATCCTGCAATCGTCAACAGAAAGTCGATGCCGCACTGCCAATCGTGAGGCAGGCGGCATCGCCTTTGTTTCATGCTGCCGCCTCCGGGCGGCGGGCGCTTATTGCAACGGCGTGCCGCCAGGGCCAGGGAAGGCCGTGATCGGCGTGCCGTCGGCCACGTTGCCGGAGATCATGTTGGTCTTGAACGACTGGACGG
>NZ_PNOT02000254.1 GCF_002879535.1 Mesorhizobium intechi | reverse complement strand
GGTACCGACATCACCGAGGCGCCGGTGCTGAACCGGCGCCTTTTGTGCGTCTATGAGGTGGCCCTGGCGGAAAGCGGCGGCGCTTCCAAGCTTGGGTTCCTCGCCCCCTTGTTCGTGGGTGCGAGGAACCCAGGTTCTGCTTGGTCGCGACCCTTGAATCCGCCCCTCTCAAAAAAATCTCGCCACCCTCGGGAATAAAGCACCGGCTTGCCGGGTCTTCCCTTCAGCGGGGCCAATCCGGCCCGCGACGCGAAGAAACGAAACAAGGATTTATGAAAATGACCAAGCTCGCTCTCAGCGTGGCCGCGATGTTGCTTGCCTCGAGTGCCGCCTTTGCCGGCAGCGACCATTTCGGCGCCGCCACTGCCAATCAGCCTGTCGCTTCCGTCGACACCAACGCCACCGCCTCGATCCCCTACGCGGCGTCCGTCGACGCCAAGGTGACGGCCGGACCGAGCCGGCCGGCGATCAAGACTGTTGCGGACGAACCCGGCCAGGGCATCTGGGGCCGCTGAGTTCAGGGGGCGGGACAGCCTCGAGGTCCCGTCCCGGTCCGCAATCAGGACGGGGGGCCATGTGGCGTGGCCCTCCGTCGCTCCTTCCGCGATTTCTTGCCGCCACCGCAACCCACAGGAGACCACAATGTTCAGCATGACACGCCGCACAGTGCTTCAATCCGCCGCCGCCGCTGCCGCCTTCGGCCTTGCCGGCAAGCTCGAATTCACCCGCCCCGCTTTCGCGCAGACCCCGGTCGAGCCGACCGTCGGCTTCTATAAATACACGGTCGGCGATATCGAGGTCACCGCCATCTATGACGGCATCTGGAAGAAGCCGCACGACCCGGCCTTCATCAAGGATGTCTCGGTCGAAGACACCAAGGCGGCGCTTGCCAAGGCGGGGCTGACCACCGAGTTCATGCCCATCCCGCTCACGGTCGTCGTGCTGAAGATGGGCGGCAGGCTGATCATGATGGATGCGGGCTCGGGCGTTGGCCAGTGGCAGGCCAATGCCACGCACCTGCCGGCCAACATGGCCGCCGCCGGCATCGACTACAAGGCGATCGACACCATCATGATCTCGCATTTTCACCCCGACCATGTCTGGGGCCTGATGGAGAAGGGCACCAACACGCCGGTGTTCCCCAATGCCGAGCTGATCGTCAACGCCACCGAATACAATTGGTGGACCGACCCGAGCCGGCTGGCCAAGCTGCCGGAGGGCCGCAAGCCGGCGGGCAAGCGCATCGCCGAGAACTTCCCGAAATGGAAGAACTGGAAGCTGGTTCAGGACGGCTCGGAAGTGGCGCCAGGCATCCAGATCGTCGCCGCCCCCGGCCACACGCCGGGACATTCGGTGTACCTCGCCAATTCCGGCAAGGAGCAGCTGATGATCTCGGCCGACACCATGTATGTGCCGGCCCTGCTGGCGCCGCATCCGGAATGGCAGGGCAGCTATGACCAGGATGGGCCGACCGCGATCACCACGCGCCACAAGATCATCGACCGGGTGATCGCCGACAATATCCGCATTTCCGGGTCGCACTTCCCGTTCCCGGGCACCGGCGCCTTCGTCAAGGACGGCAATGCCTATGGCTTCACGCCGGTTCAAATTTGAGCCCGTTCGGCCTCTCAACGCTAACGCACAAACCAAGCGAGAAAGACGATGAAACAGCTTCCTTTGGGCAGAAACGCCCTGTTCGGCCTGCTCGGCGCCATCGCCGTGCTGACCGTCGTTCCCGTCGCAACGATCATGCCCGCCTATGCGGTGGATGATATCGAGGGCGCCGACGCACCCGATCTCACCGCCGTCCAGGCCAAGATCGCCGCCAAGGACTACAAGGGCGCGCTGGCCGATCTGCGCGACCTCGCACAGGACAACCAGCAGGCCGACGTCTACAATCTGCTCGGCTTCACGCTGCGCAAGACCGGCGACGTCACCACCGCGCTGACCTACTACAACAAGGCGCTGGAGCTGAAGCCCGACCACAAGGCCGCCCGCGAATATCTGGGCGAGCTCTATGTCGAGACCGGCGACATGAACAAGGCCAAGGAGCAACTGACGTCGCTGCAGAAGCTGTGCCCCGCCGGCTGCGAGGAGCTTTCCGACCTGCAAAAGGCCATCGACACCAAGGTGACGCAGTAAAGCCGCGCCCCTTTCCTCTCCCTCCGCAAGCGGGGAGACGGAACGGGGACCTGCGCCGACCGGTCCCCAACCACCACGGTTTGGGCGCTCGTGGCTGGCGCCCATTGCCGGAGCCGGCGCCTCTCCCTCGAGCCGGCTCCGGCCTTTTCGAACATCAGATCCGGCAGGCGCCGTTTTTCGCGCCCCGCGGCGGGCGGCGCTTGCCTGTGCTCAAAGAATGGAGGCTGACCATGACACCGAACGAAATCGCCGCGAAGCTCACCGGCCTCGCCACGAGATATCACATCAGGGATGTGACCCTGCTTGCCGGCCGCCTGCTCATGTCCTTCATCTTCCTGCATGAGGGCGCGACGCTGGCCACCCATTTCGACGGTGCCGCCAAGGCGATGGCCGCGCAAGGCGTCGGGCTGCCGCTGTTCGTCGCCACCATCGCGCTGCAACTGGGGGCAGGGCTCTCGGTGGCATCGGGCCTGCTGACGCGTCTGGGCGGCATCGGGCTCGGCCTGTTCTGCCTGGCAACGGCCTTGCTGTTCCACGTCAACTTCGCGAGCCAGAACGAATTGCTGCATTTCGAAAAGGACCTGGCCATATCAGGCGGCATGTTCGTGCTGGCCGCCGTCGGCGCCGGCCGGCTCTCGCTGGACTGGCTGCTGGCCCGCCATCTGCAAAAGCGCCAGCGCGACAAGGAAATGGCCAGGGCATTGCTGGCCGTGGAGAACCAGTTTTCCGCGAATGTGCAACTGCCGGTTTGAGGCAGCAAGGCCGCCGCCTTGCGCAGCGGCATGCCGCTTCAGTGCCAACCCCGGCAATAGGCTCGCTCGCTGGAACCAGTCCCGATGCTCCGCATTCTATTAGCCGAGGGTCAAGGAGTGCGTGATGAAAGCGGTTTTGGCGTTGGTGGCGGGCTTCGTCCTGACCCTTGCGGTCTTTGCCAGCGGGCTGGCTTTCGCCGCCTGGCTGATCGTCGCCAAGCCCGCGCATCAGGCCAGGCCAGCCGGCAGTGTCTCGCAGCTGTGGACCAAGGACGCACAGCCCGTCGACAAGGCCGCGTCGGGTCTGGAGCGCGTGGCCGCCGTGCAGGCGCCCGCACCCGCCGCCGCCGGGGCGCAGTCCGTCGACCCGACCAAGACAGCCGCGGTGGAGCCGCAGGCCGGTGAGCAGCAGGCCACGCTGCCGGCTGCCCATGTCGGCTGGTGCGCGGACCGCTACCGCTCCTACAACCCCGACGACAACAGCTACATGTCCTACAGCGGCCGGCGGCGCCCCTGCGTCTCGCCCTATGTCGAAACCAGTGCGGCCGACGGCCAGGCCGCGCAGCAGCCCGACGACGTCAGCTATGTCGAGGGTGGCGCGGCGCCCCTGGTGGCGACAGCGGGCCTTTCGGACGACCACGTCCAATCCTGCTTCAGCCGCTACCGGTCGTATCGTCCCGAGGACAACAGCTACCAGCCATACTCAGGCGGGCCGAGGCGCCAGTGCGAGTAGGCGCCGCGCGCGCTCGCGCCCATCCGGCAGTTCCGCCTGGACCAGCGATCACGCAAATTTTTTGGATCAATCCCATTACCGCGGCGTTCATCCCTGACACGAAGGAGGAACGACAATGGGCGACGAAAGGCACGAGAAGATCCAGAAGCGCGCATACCAGATCTGGGAGCGTGAGGGCGGCGGCGATCCCGAGCATCATTGGCACCGGGCCGAGGCCGAGATCGACAGGGAAGCGGCCCTGCCGCTGACGGCCGACGACGCCTTGCCGCAGACCCGCGAGATCGCCAGCACCGACGTGCTGGAGGTCGAGGAGCTGGCCATGCGCACCGGCATATCGGGCGACGAGGCGCAGGCGCTGCTCGACCGCCTGGGCACCGATCGGGCGGCGGTGGAGCAGGCCGCGCGCGGCCTGAAGGCCAGGAAGGACGCCAAATCCTGATCAGGGAGAGCGAGATGATCCGCAAACTCAAGGACGGAAAATACCGGCTTTATTCACGCAAGAAGGACGAGAAGACCGGGAAACGGCGGAACCTGGGGACGTTCGAGACGCGCGAGGCGGCGCAGAAGCATGAGAAGGAGGTGCAGTACTTCAAGCGGCATTGAGGGGGCGGCGTTTGGCGCTTGCCTCTGATGGTCGCAACGGCGGGGTTCGCAGACAGCGGCGAAAGCGACGATGTTCCCCGTTTGCGCCCGCTAAGGTGCGACGGACTCAAAAACCGATCTGAAGAGAGGTCGCCGGGGAATTCGACATGCGGACGAGGTGCGCCATCCTGATTGGGCTTCTGTGGATCGTTCCCGCAGCCGCGGAGGACGCCCAGTGCCCGAAAGGTGTTCAACTGGAGGAGGACATCCAGGCCACGCCCGACTGCCTGGCCGCTCACAAGTTGCACCAGGCCTGCGCCTGGGGATCGAGCGGCGACGGATTCATGTCGGAAGCCGTGATCGACAAATGCAAGGCTGGATTTTTCGATCGACTGACCCGCAAGCAAAAGCGCCTGTATGAAAAGCGCCTCGAGGCATGCGGCGAACGCTACCCGGTCACCCCGGATGGCGGGTCTATCCAGATATACCTGTCATCGATGTGTGACGAGGATCTCGCGGCGACCTATTTCAAAGCCGCGAAGGGCGGGAAAATTGTGGGAACGCCGCGCTGGAGGGTGCCCGACATATCCC
>NZ_PNOT02000103.1 GCF_002879535.1 Mesorhizobium intechi | reverse complement strand
CGCCACCGGCGGCACCCTCAAAACCCTGGAAGCGCGGCTTGCCGTCGGCGTCGATCTCGCCGCGATCGAAAGCGGCACGATTCTTCTCGTCGCCGACGATCTCATAGGCCTGATTGGCCGCGGCAAAACGGTCCTTCGCCTTGGGATCATTCGGATTCTGGTCCGGATGATGTTTCTTGGCGAGTTTCCGGTACGCCGATTTTATGTCCTTGGCCGATGCGTTCTTTGCAACGCCCAGGACCTCATACGGGTCGCGCATGCTTCCTGCCCTGGAAATGAGTTGAGTCCATACTTGCCTCCTATATGCGCTCGGATAGGAAGAAATTCCAGTAGCTGATGGCCATATTGAAAGCGGAAATCAGAGCGCCTTGAAGCCCTGCATGCGCCAGCCGCCGGCGCTGGCCAGGCAGAGCTCGCCCTCGAACATGGCAACGCCGTCAAAGCTTTCGCGCGAAGCCTTGAAACGGCGGCAGGTCTGGCCCCTGTCCTTCAATTCCGCCAGCTCCGTGATGGAGCCGCGCGAGCCGGTGCCGGCATTGGCCCACGGCACGGCCTGGCCGCCGAGCTGCTCGATGTCGGCGGAGGACACCGCATTGCCGATCGTCGTCTGGTCGGAGTCGCGATCCGAATCGGCAGGCGCCGACGGAGCCTGCGTGCTGCTGGTCAGGATCGAGCGGTCGACTTCGGCCTTTTCCAGGCTGAAGCCCCCCGCGCCACAGGCGGCAAGCGGCAAGGCCACCGCCACGATCGCCGCTTTCGCGCTGGCCGAAGCGATAACGCCCCATTGCCTGCTGTCAAAAGCTTGCGCGATACGCGACAATCGGCAGCCTCCCTGATTTCGTGACAATTTGAGAAAAACTATGAGCGACACAGAGTTAACAACCAGTGACTTTACCGAAGCGGCCGAGCCGTTTCGCCTCTTTGCCGCATGGCTGGACGACGCCACCAAGAGCGAAATCAACGACGCCAACGGCGTGGCGCTGGCGACCGTCGATGCCGAAGGCATGCCGGATGTGCGGATGGTGCTGCTGAAGGGGTTCGATGAAGGTGGCTTTGTTTTCTACACGAATTTCGAGAGCGTGAAGGGCCAGGAGATTCTTGGCAGCATGAAGGCGGCGATGTGTTTCCACTGGAAATCGCTGCGCCGGCAGGTGCGCATTCGCGGCCCGGTGGAGATCGTCAGCGATGCCGAGGCCGACGCCTATTACGCGACGCGCCCACGCGGCAGCCGCATCGGCGCCTGGGCGTCGAAGCAGTCGCGGCCGCTGGAAAGCCGCTTCGCGCTGGAGAAAGCCGTCGCCGAATACACGGCGCGCTACGCCATCGGCGAGATTCCGCGCCCGAAGCACTGGTCGGGTTTCCGCATCGTGCCGAAGACGATCGAGTTCTGGCACGACCGTCCGTTCCGGCTGCATGACCGGGTGGTCTTTACCCGCAATGCCAAAGGCGATTGGGACAAGACGCGGCTTTATCCCTGAAAGCGCAAGGCCTCAGCTCTTCTTCCTGGTCATGAATGCGGTGAGCGCGGCGCGCGCCTCGTCCGACTTCAGCCGCTCGCGAAAATATTCGCTTTCCGCGCCGATGCGAGCGACGAGATCGTCGCGCGAGCCACGCATGAGGTCGCGCGCGATCTTCAGGGCCTGCGGCGGCTTCGCGGCGATCTGCCCGGCCGCCGCGAGCACCGAGGCCTCCAGCGCGCCCTCCTCGACCACGTCGTAGATCAGGCCGGCGGCCTTCGCACGCTCGGCGGAAAACCCTTCGCCAAGGCCGAGCAGCGCGAAAGCGCCCTGCTGGCCCAGGATGCGCGGCGCCAGCAGACTGGAGCCGGCCTCGGGCACCAGGCCAAGGTCGACGAAAGGCGTCCTGAACATGGTGCGCGGCGTGGCGAAGGTCAGGTCGCAATGCAGGTTGATCGTCGTGCCGATCCCGACCGCGATGCCGTCGACCCCGGAGACGATGGGCTTTTCGACCCTGGCCAGCGCCATCAGGAAATCCCAGACTTCCGTGCCGCCGTCACCGCCGGTGGCGACAACCATGAAATCGGCAAGGTCGTTGCCAGAGGAGAAGGCGCCGGGCACGCCGAGGAAGATATGGACGCGGATCGCCGGATCGGCATCGCCTTCGGCAAGCGCCGCCGACATCCTTGCGTACATGGCACGCGTCAGCGCGTTCTTCTTGTCCGGACGGTTCATGCGGATGGTCTGGATGGCGCCCTGGCGCTCGACGAGGATATGGTCTGTCACGGTCTTCTTCCCTGGTGAGCGCTGTGAGAATTCAAGCCGATATCAGCGCCTTGCCGGCGGCGGCGAGGCTCTCCGCGCCGTCGATGACGCGTTCCTTCAGGGCGCGTGCCTCGCCGAGCAGGTTTTCGGCGAAGAAGCGGCACAGGGCGATACGATCCTGATCGGCAAGCGCGCCGCGCGCCAGGTAGGCGCCGCCAGCGGCAAGCGAGATCAACCTGAGATACGGCGTCGCTCCCGCCAGCGCCTCGTCCATCCGGCCGTCGGCCGACAATTTCTGCAGGAAGCGCGTCGCTTGCGTCAGGTCGCCAAGGGCTGTGTCGAGCGCATCGGCGGTACGGCCGAAACCCTGCAGGATGGAAGTACGCACGGCATTGGCGACGGCTGCCAGTTCGCCGATGAAGCCATGCACATGTTCGCCGCCGCCGAGCGGCAGCTTGCGGGTGACCAGATCGATCGCCTGGATGCCGTTGGTACCCTCGTAGATCGGCGCGATGCGGGCGTCGCGGTAGAAGGCAGCAGCACCGGTTTCCTCGATGAAGCCCATGCCGCCGTGCACCTGCACGCCGAGCGAAGCCACTTCGACGCCGACATCGGTCGAAAACGCCTTGGCCAGCGGCGTGAGCAGGTTGGCGCGGTCGCGCCAGTGTGACGCCTGATCGCCATCCGAGACCCGCGCCATGTCGATGGCGTGGGCGCAGGAATAGCTGATCGCCCGCGCTGTCTGCGTCAGCGCCTTCATGGTCAGGAGATTGCGCTGCACGTCGGGGTGATGGACGATCGGCGCCATGCCGGCGCCGGCATAATCCGCCGCTTTGCCCTGGCGACGTTCATTGGCGTAGGCGATCGCCTTCTGGGTGGCGGCTTCCGCGACCGCGACGCCCTGCATGCCGACGGCCAGCCGGGCATTGTTCATCATGGTGAACATGCAGGCGAGACCCTTGTTTTCCTCGCCGATCAGCCAGCCGACGGCGCCGGGCCTGGAGCCCTGGAAACCGTCGCCATAAATCATGGTGCAGGTCGGAGAAGCATGGATGCCGAGCTTGTGCTCGAGACCGGAACAGAAGACGTCGTTGCGGGCGCCGAGCGAGCCATCGTCGTTGACGAAAAATTTCGGCACCAGGAACAGCGAGATGCCGCGCGTGCCGGCGGGCGCGTCCGGCAGCCGTGCCAACACCAGATGGATGATGTTGTCGGTGAAATCGTGCTCGCCATAGGTGATGAAGATCTTCTGGCCGAAGATGCGGTAGGTGCCATCGCCGGCGGGCTCGGCGCGGGAGCGCAAGGCGGCGAGATCGGAGCCGGCCTGCGGCTCGGTCAGGTTCATCGTGCCCATCCATTCGCCCGACACGAGCTTGGCGAGATACGTCGCCTTGAGCGCTTCGGAAGCGTGCTTGTCGAGCGCTTCGACCGCGCCCATGGTTAGCGTCGGGCCGATGCCGAAGGCCATGGCGGCGGAGTTCCACATTTCGAGCGCCGCGACGCCCAGCATGGTGGGCAGCGCCTGGCCGCCATATTCTTCAGGTCCCGAGAGCGCGTTCCAGCCGCCATCGATCCAGCGCCGATAAAGCTCCTTCCAGCCGGACGGCATGGTGACGGCGGCATCCTTGAGCACCGCACCCTGATCGTCACCGATCTTGTAGAGCGGTGCCACCTCCTCGGTGGCGAAACGGCCCGCCTCGCCAAGGACGGCGTCGACCAGGTCCTCGCCGAGATCACCGAACCCACCGGTATCAAGGGCGGACTTCATGCCGGCAACATGCTTGAGCGTGAACGCGATATCCTCGACCGGTGCCCGATACATGTCGCTCGATCCTCCTGATGCACCAGCCTCGCCAACCCTAGAGCCGGCGCGGCCGCAAAACCATCCGCCTTTGGGCAATCTCCCGGCTTCTTTTTACGTAAACGTCAAACTTTGTCACGTGGATTTTGCAATCGCGCCGGCCTGCGGCGTGGCAGCACTCGACCACATGGTTTCACGCCGTTTCAAGGCCGCCCGTTGTCGATGTTTCCCGTCTGCAGCAACGGCATTGAAGCTGTGCGGCTGACTCACCGCATTGCCTCGAAAGCATTTCCTTAACCATAGCGGTTCACCATCGGTGTTTGATCAACGGGGATCCCCTGTTTGAAAACGCCGGCGCACCTTCTTGGCCGCCCAGCAATCGCTCTTGCGGCAATGATGGCGCTGACATCAGCGGCAAAGGCTTCGGATTTCTCCGAGCCGCGGAAGAACGCCGACCGCGCGCTGGTCGTCGACGCCTACGAGTACAATTCCATCGATTGGGCGCAGCTTGCCACAGACAAGCGCATCGCCGCCTTCATCAACAAGGCCTCCGACGGCATGCCGCCGCCCTATTTCTGTTTCGGCGGCGACACCGACGTGAAGCTCTGTAAGGCGCTGTGGAAGCGCCATGCGGTGACGCGCGAACTGTTTCAGACGCGAAGGGTCGTCGCCAAGGCGCTGGGACTGAAATGGGGCGCCTATCATCTCGCCCGGCCCGGCAATCCCGTTGAACAGGCCAACAATTTCCTCGATTTCGCCGATCCCGCGCCGGACGATCTCATGGCGCTCGACATCGAGGGCATCGATCCCTCGCAATGGATGTCGCTCGACGACGCCGAGGAGTTCGTGCGCCAGGTGCATCGGCGCATCGGCCGCTTCCCGGTGCTCTATACCAACGGCAAGACCGCGCAGTATATCGCCGACAACCGCTACAAATATCGGCTGCTGTCGCGGCTGCCGCTTTGGTACGCACGCTACAAGCCTGATATCGATGTGCATTTCCCGATGGGCAACTGGCAAGGCTACGCGCTCTGGCAATTCTCCGCGCAGGCCAATTGCGGCCGTTTCCGCTGCCCCTACAGGGTGGCCGGCACGCCCAATAATATCGACGTCAATGTCGTGCCGATGGATGCCGCCACGCTGCGCCAGCAATGGCCCCTTGGCGGGCTGATCGACGTGCCATCCGACTACCTTGCCAGCGTGCCGGTGCCGCTCTCGCGCGAAGCAGCGCTCGCCGGCAAGACCACCCTCATCTATGCGGATGTGGCAACGCCGCCAACCTTCGAGGAAATGGTCGCGGTGCTCGGTTCGCGCTGGTCGAAATTCCGCGACGGGTTCCGCATGCCAGCGGTGAAGACGGTGCCGCGCAGGCCGGGCTTCGGCATCGTGCAATATGTCGCCTGGAAGAGCACCGGGCAACGCTCGCCCGAACAACTCGATGCCGCCCTTGCTTCGGCCGATCCCGTCAGCACCGGTTCGACCGAAATCGATCGCGGCCGGCCGTAGGCCGCCGCTCCGAAATCTCAGCTCGCCCGCTCGCGCGCCACGGCCTGCCAGCCGATGTCGCGGCGGCAGAACCCGTCCGGCCAGTCGATCCGGTCGAGCGCGGCATAGGCCCGCTTCCGCGCCTCGCCGACCGTGGCGCCGGTCGCGGTGACATTGAGGACGCGGCCGCCATTGGCGACCAGCGCGCCGCCATTGATGGCGGTGCCGGCGTGGAAGATCTGCACGCCTTCGCCCGCCGCCTGCTCGACGCCGCGGATGACCGATCCCTTTTCCGGCGTGCCGGGATAACCCCGCGCCGCCATCACCACGGTAAGTGCCGCCTCGTCGCGCCAGCGTATGGACGTGTGCGCCAGTTGACCATCGACGACGGCATTGAGCAGCACCAGCAGGTCGTCCTTCAGCCGCATCATCAGCACCTGGCACTCGGGATCGCCGAAGCGGGTGTTGTATTCGATCAGCTTCGGTCCTTTGTCGGATATCATCAGCCCGGCAAAGAGAATGCCCGCGAACGGCGCGCCAAGCTCGGCCATGCCGCGCATGGTCGGCTCGATGATCTCGCGCATGGTGCGTTCGACCATCTCAGGCGTCATCACCGGCGCCGGCGAATAGGCGCCCATGCCGCCGGTGTTGGGGCCGACATCGCCGTCACCGACACGCTTGTGGTCCTGCGCCGTGCCGAAAGGAAGTGCCGTGGTACCGTCGCAGAGGCAGAAGAAGCTCGCCTCCTCGCCGGTCATGAATTCCTCGACCACCACCTCCGCTCCGGCAGCGCCAAAGGAACCCTCGAAGCAGGCATCGAGTGCCGCCTGCGCCTCGTCCAGCGTCATGGCGACGGTGACGCCCTTGCCGGCGGCGAGCCCATCGGCCTTGATGACGATCGGCGCACCCATCTTGTCGACATAGGCCTTGGCCGAGGCCAGATCGTTGAAACGGCCATAGGCGGCGGTCGGGATGTCGTATCGTGCGCAGAGGTCCTTGGTGAAACCCTTAGAGCCTTCCAACCGCGCGGCGGCCTTCGAAGGCCCGAAAACGCGGACGTTTTCGGCGCGCAAATCGTCCGCGATACCGGCGACAAGCGGCCCTTCCGGGCCAACCACGACGAGGTCGATTTTCTTCTCCCGGCAGAAGGAGGCGACGGCTGCGTGATCGATGATGTCAAGCTTCACCAGTTCAGCCTCAGCACCGATGCCCGGATTGCCGGGGGCCGCGAAAAGCTTGGTCAGCAGCGGCGAGGCGGCGATCTTCCAGGCAAGCGCATGTTCGCGGCCGCCGGATCCCAGAAGAAGAACGTTCATGGCCACCTCTTGATGCAAACCCTGGAGAGCACCCGCTATTGCTCTCCGGGCGACGGGTCAAGGCATCAGGATGTTTTGAACCGAATTGCGCACGGGAACGTTATCCCCGGCCGAATATGGGCGGCGAATTCCGGCGCCTGCCTGCTTTAGCCAGGAAAGATCACCGGGAACCAGTCTTCGCGCAATTTCTGGCCCGGCTGCATGCCATGGCCGTGATAGGGAGGCGAGGTACGGCCCGGCCGCTCGACATAGTGGGCATCGTCGCCGACCCAGCGCAGCGACAGCGCCCTGCGCCGTGCCGCTGTCAAATTGCCGCGCGCGCCATGCGCGGTGCGGAAGTCGAACAGAATGGCGTCGCCCGGCTCCATCTCCCATTCGAGCACCTTCATCGACGGGTCCTTGTCGGGATCCGGCACCGGCAGGTAATCGCCCTCCCCGGCATAGAAATTGCTGTCGTCGAGCCAGCGCACCGGCAGGATCATCTTGTCCCAGTTGTGCGAGCCGGCGATCAGGCGCAGTGTCGCCTCCTTCACCGGATCGATGGGGATCCAGAAGCTCACCGTCTGCCGGCCATCGACGAAATAATAGGGGATGTCCTGGTGCCAGGGCGTCGGCTTCTGCGTGCCGGGTTCCTTGACCAGAACGTGGTCGTGGAAGAACTGCGCTGTGCGCGACTGCATCACCGCCGCCGCCAGTTCGGCGGCTGGCGATTTCCGCACCACCTCGACGAATTCGGGAATGCGCTCCCAGTTACAGTAATCGTCGAAGAAGCTGCCGCGGCCATTGGCGATGTCGGACGCGGTGGCGCTGCGGTTCCGCATGTTGCGCTCGATGCCGGCGGCAATCGTATCGACCCACCCCTTGAA
>NZ_PNOT02000308.1 GCF_002879535.1 Mesorhizobium intechi | reverse complement strand
GTTAATGGGTCAGGCTTGGCGGAATCCCCGGGCGCCTTCGGCGCATCAGCTATTTCCAACCCTGAAAATTTCCCCGGACTTGCGGAGCCGACCGTTGGCCCTCATGCCGAAAGTTTGGCTCCTGTTCAAAGGGTTAGGTTAACCAACGTTCAACAAGGATGGTTAAGCAACATTTAATTTAGTTGACACTAACGGGGTGACAGCCGATTCTGCTGCGGGGATTTAAGGGCCTTGCAGCAGTCGTTGGCTGCAGCCCAAAGTGGCGGCACGTAAGGGTATGAGTTTAGACGTAGGCATCATCAGCCGTGCCAGCAGACAGGCAGGGCGGCCCGGGTCAGTTCCGGTCAATGCGGCGGAGAAGGCTGCTTTTCTCGTGCCCGTACTCTCTCCGGTCCAGCAATGGATCCTGCGGACAGGTCTGGCTTTCTGGTTCGCCACCCTCGGCTTTTTCTGGGTCTGGTGGCTGAAGCCGGATCATATCGAACACATCGGACCATTCACCTTTGCCACCCTCGTGCTGGCCTGGCTGACCTTGATGCCGATGTACTTCCTGCTCAACGTGCACGCGTCACGCAAACCTTCAAAGCTTTACAGTGTCCCGAAGAGTTCGCGAGTCGCCATGGTGGTGACCAAGGCTCCGTCCGAACCCTTCGCCGTGGTTGCGCGTACGTTGGAAGCAATGCTCGCGCAGGATTATCCGCACGACACTTGGCTGGCCGACGAGGATCCTTCCGAAGAGACGGTCCGCTGGTGCGAGGCCCGCGGCGTGCTCATATCGACGCGGCGCGGGAGGGAAGACTACCACCGCAAGATATGGCCGCGCCGCACCCGCTGCAAGGAAGGCAACCTGGCCTTCTTCTATGACCATTATGGTTATGAGCGTTACGATTTCGTCGCGCAGATGGACGCCGACCATGTGCCGACGCCGACCTATCTCAGGGAAATCCTTTATCCCTTCGCCGATCCCGCGGTCGGCTATGTCTCGGCACCGAGCATCTGCGACAACAATGCCGCCGAAAGCTGGTCAGCGCGCGGCCGGCTGTTTCCGGAGGGGATGTTCCATGGCCCCTTGCAATCCGGTCATACCGGCGGCGGGGCGCCGCTCTGCATCGGCTCACACTATGCCGTGCGAACCAAGGCATTGAAGCAGGCGGGCGGTCTCGGCCCGGAACTGGCGGAGGACCATTCCACCTCGATGCTGATCAACGCAGCCGGATGGCGCGGCGTGCATGCGATGGATGCTATTGCCCATGGCGATGGCCCGCAAACCTTCGCCGATCTTGTCACCCAGGAATTCCAGTGGTCGCGCAGCCTGATGACGATCCTGCTCGAATATTCGCCCACATACTTCCCCAAGCTGTCGCCGAGGTTGCGGTTCCAGTTCGTGTTTTGCCAGCTTTGGTATCCGTTGTTCGCCGTCTTTGCGCTGCTGATGTATGCAATGCCGATGTATGCGCTGTTCACCGGGCGCAACTTTGCCAACGTCATGTATGCCGACTTCCTCTTCTACTACCTGCCCAACGCCGGCGCCCTCGTTGGCCTGGTAATGATGCTGAAGGCATTCGGCCTCTCGCGGCCGATGACGGCCAAGACGATAAGTTGGGAAGGCACGCTGTTCCTCTTCTTCGCCCGCTGGCCGTGGGTTCTGGCTGGCACGGTGTCGTCGCTGCGCGACTATCTCACCAAGTCGTTCGTGGATTTTCGCGTCACGCCAAAGGGCAGTGGTCCTAAGAGCCTGATTCCGTTGCGCGCCTTCGTTCCCTATGTGGTGCTGGCGGTCGGTGCGGCGCTGCCTGTCCTACTCGTCGATCACCCCTTCGATGCCACCGGCTTCTATTGGTTCGCTGCCCTCAACGCCTTCCTCTACGGGCTTCTGGTGCTGGTCATCGTCGTAAGGCATGTCATCGAGAACCGGATCCCGCTGCGTGCCAATGCCGTGAAACTGGCCTTTCAGGCATCGCTGGCGATGCTCGCGCTTGCCGTGCCGACCGCGGGTTTTTACGATCGTGGCATGGAAGGCGTCTACGGGCTGCAGCAGGGAGCGGGCGGCATCCGCATCGTCCGCATCGCCTATGTGGTTTCCGGCGCCGGCCAGGGCAACATCGGCGCCCGCAATTTCTACTTCGATCCGGGTTGGGAAACGCGGCGCTGACGCCCAAGGTCCTCCGCGCGCAAAGAGCTCTTCTGAACTGCACTCACTTCGATGGACGGCTTCGACTGACGGCCGGCAACCTGCTGCCGCATCGGGCATAAGCAAATAAGATCAAATTTTAATTATATCCGGTCGAGTGCTTAAAGGCGGCACTGACCATGCCGTTTGCGCGAATTTTAATAAGTATCCTCTAATACTCATGATGTGAGGGGCGGTTGGCTGTTCACTCGGCGCGGAAGACATCGAAGAAAAATATCTCGCGTCCAATCGACTTGCATTTCTCGGCAGGGGATAGGTGATGATCAAGTTCATGAGGGGTTTGGCTGCCAAGGGCAGAGAAAATGCCTGGTCTATAGCCGCCATTGTACTTATATCGACGGTTTCCGGTTGCCAGAGCATGGACGCGACCACGACCGGCTCACTCGCCGGCAAGCCTGCGGTGCATGCATCCACCAAGAAAATCCACGACGTCGGCAGGAAGCCGGTTCGCGTGTTCCGCCACAAGCGCCTCATGCAGGTGACCAGCGTGACGCGCACGACCGAGACGGCCTACGCCGCCTTCGTGCGGCCGCAGCCGGCAAGGGTCGTCACGCCGGCGCCGGTGAAGGTTTCCTTCAGGCTGGGCAGCGCTGGCCCGCTCCTGGGCCATTCACCCTGGATCTGCGGTCCAAGCGGATTTGGCCAGCGCGCGGCTTGCCGCGCGCGCTAGCAAGAGGCGGCACGGGTCTGGCCGGTCACCTCCTGCGTCCGGATTTCCGTGCGCGCCGATACCAATCGCAAGCATCTTCCATCGCTCTCGTGGCCTGACGCCGTAGCCTCGGGCCGGCCTGTCTTGCGGCTTGTCGATCCTTCGACCTATCGCTCCTCCTTGCGGCGCAAAAGATTGACATCGGTCTTTGCCCAGCTGTTAATGCGCGCAAGCCAACTGCTGACCGCACGGCCCGGGAAGTCTGGCGTCGTGTCGATGGAGAGAACGCTCCGGGCGGGGCGTTCTGGGTCATGGTCGTGTCGGCGCTATGCTGGATCGGGATACGAAAAACCGAAATGCGACTGCTGATTGCGCTGACAGTTTCGACCGGATTGCCTTCTCCTTGCAGAAGTCATGAGCAGAAAAGCGGCCAGTCTGCCAGACGCGCCTGGCTTGTGCCCATGCTGGTCGTTTGTGGCCAGTTGGCGCTTTCAGGAGCGGCTCAGGCGGCCAACGAAAAGAGCCCCAAGCCAGCGGAAGCCGCCTCTACCGTGCCGACTGCTTTCGAGCTGCAGCGTCTCTACACCGACCGCACATGGCTGTGGAAAGATGGAGCGGCCTATTTTGGACGGGTCGGTCGGCCCTTCAGGGCCTGGACTTCGGGGCAGGATTCAGCCTCTGTGGCCGAGGGCAGGTGGCTGGTGACGAACGACGGCAAGATGTGCATGGACGCGGCCTGGCGGTCCAAGAGCTACAAGGGCAAGCAACAGCGGATCTGCTACAGCCACCGCGTGAGGGGCGGGGCCGTTGAGCAGCGCAAGGAACCGGACGGGAACTGGTACAGTTTCAAGCGAAGCCCCGAGGCTCTTTCCGATGAATACCGGAAATTCGAAGTGGGCGACACCAAGGGCGCGCAGTTCGAAGAG
>NZ_PNOT02000174.1 GCF_002879535.1 Mesorhizobium intechi | reverse complement strand
GTGGAACACCGGTATGCTCATGCGGGCTTTCAGCCGTTCCTCGACTTCAAAACACTCCGGAGCCTTGATGTCCTCGAGGTTGATGCCGCCGAAAGTGGGTTCGAGAGCGGCGACGGTCTCCACCATGCGCTCGATCTCGGGAGCGTCGATCTCGATGTCGAAGACGTCGATGCCGGCGAACTTCTTGAACAGAACCGCTTTGCCTTCCATGACCGGCTTGGAGGCCAGCGGACCGATATTGCCGAGGCCGAGCACGGCCGAGCCATTGGAGACGACGCCGACGAGGTTGGCGCGCGCCGTGTAATCGGCGGCGGTTGCCGGATTGTCGCGGATCTCAAGACAAGGCGCCGCCACGCCGGGCGAATAGGCAAGCGCCAGGTCGCGCTGGTTGCCGAGCGGCTTGGTTGCCTGGATCTCGAGCTTGCCTGGCGTCGGGTGCTTGTGGAAGTAGAGGGCGGCTTCGTCGAGGTCGGAACGTGCCGTTTTCTTGTTCTCGCCTTCCATGCGGCCGCTCCCTCGAAACCTGTCTCGCGAGTCCTTTTAGCATGCGGGGAAGATTTTTCGCGACGCTAATTGACGCGCTGGCAGCTTTAAGTGGCCACGCGTCAAAAATCGCTAGATGTCAGACGGTTACGGCCATTTCATGCCAGATGAGTCGCGCAGCCTGGCTGACCTCCAGGTCAGAAAGCGCTGACGTAGAGACCGCCGTCGACCGGTATGTTCTGGCCCGTGAGATAGCCGGCATGGATCGAGCAGAGGAAGGCGCAGATCTGGCCGAATTCCTCCGGCGTGCCGAGCCGCTTGGCCGGCACATCGGCGCTGATGCGGGTCTTGCGGGCGGCTGCCGCGGCGGGGTCCTCGACGGTGCCGGCCTCATGTGGGCCGCGCAGGCGGTCGGTGTCGAGCTTGCCCGGCAAGAGGCTGTTGATGGTGACGTTGCGGTCGATCACCGTCCGCGCCACGCCGGCGAGGAAGGAGGTCAGGCCGGCGCGCGCGCCCGACGACAGATCGAGACCGGGAATTGGGACATAGACCGACAGCGAGGTGATGTTGACAATGCGGCCGAAGCCGCGCTTCGCCATGCCGTCTAGCACGGCCTGCACCAGTTCGATCGGCGTCACCATGTTCTGGGTCACGCCTTCGAGGATTTTCGCACGGTCGAGTTCGCGGAAATCGCGCAGCGGCGGGCCGCCATTGTTGTTGACGAGGATATCGGGTTCGGGGCAGGCGGCGAGCAGCGCCTTCTGCACTTCCGGTTTCGAAACGTCGCCGACCACTTCCCTCACGGTCACGCCATAACGCGCGCGCAACTCCGCTGCGGTTTTGGCCACGAGTTCGGCGTTGCGGCCATTGACGACGATATCGCAACCGGCCTCGGCCAGCGCCATGGCGCAGCCTTTTCCGAGCCCCTTGCTCGAAGCGCAGACGATGGCCTTCTTTCCGCTGATACCAAGATCCATGACGATTTCTCCTGTGATTTGGCCGGCAAGCTAGTCCCTAGGCTGGACCAATCGCAACCGTCATACGGTTGTTGCATGAATCGGGGCATAGGCTGCGCGAAAGCAAGGTGAAATCGCGATGTCAGGCCAAGAGCCCCGCACTTTCCGCAGCATGTTCATTTCCGACGTCCATTTGGGCTCGAAGGCGGCGAAGGCCGAGTTCCTGATCGATTTCCTGCGCTACCATGACGCCGACATCATCTACCTGGTCGGTGACATCGTCGATGGCTGGCGGCTGCGGCGTAGCTGGCACTGGCCGCAAAGCCACAATGACGTCGTGCAGAAATTGCTGCGCAAGGCGCGCAAGGGCGCCTCGATCACCTATATCG
>NZ_PNOT02000138.1 GCF_002879535.1 Mesorhizobium intechi | reverse complement strand
GTTCATATGGGCCGCATTTATTTCGTTCATTCTGATTAGAGTTCTTACAACGTTCAACCGTCTATCGATGTGGATCATAAGCGCATCTGCAATTGCGGTCGCATTCGCACCCATCACGTTATCAATAACCCCGTTGTTAAAATACACTTACCCATTTTATTGTTTAGGGTTCCTGTTTGCCCAGCCGATCGGATGGCAGAATGGTGTCATCTGGCGTTACAAATCGATTTTTGTTGTCTTATTTTCGATAGCGGCTTTCATATGCTTCCTCGGATGGGGCAAGGAGACTTATGCCTACAACAATCTCGTTTTAATTCATGATGAACAGTCAGCTAAACGAGTTTTTCTGATGTTCTCTGGCTCTTTGGCGGCTTCTGCGGTAGCAATGCAGTCTATGTTCCAATGCTGGAGACTTGTCTATTCGACTAGAGTAGCTCGCTTTGTCGCGGTGCAGCTTGGTCAGAGCACGCTGCTGCTTTACCTGGTCCAGGGTGCCGTGTTTCGCCTCATGGATTTGATACAGTTTGGAGAAGTCTGGAATCTCACGACCAGAATCGCCTTCGCAACTGTGCTTGGAGTGGCGATTGTCGTCATAGCGATGGCAATTCGCAGTATTGCGCGCAACCTCGGATATGTGTCGCGGATCGTTGTCGGAGCGCCGCCGCACCCAAGTCCGCTCAAATCTCAATCTGTAATCGATTAGCCACGTGAAAAATTCGCATCTGTAATCGACATGTTTCATAGCTCCGGACCTATCCGATCGACTGTTGTACCGGTCGGCCATTCGCTCATCGGCCGCGCTATCCCCATAACTACGACGAGCACGTCCTCCACGCGCGCGGGCGGCAGGTCGGGACACAACACCTCTGAGTGGGACCGTAAACGAGCGCCCATAATGGTCACGATGACAAACAACCACGTTACGGACAGATGAGGCATGCGTTTCAAAGGCCTTGATCTGAACCTTCTCGTCGTGCTCGACGCACTGCTGACCGCGCGCAACCTCACGGCGGCGGCAAGCAGCATCAACCTTAGTCAGCCGGCCATGAGCGCGGCCGTCGCCCGGCTGCGCAACTATTTCAACGATGAACTGTTTACGATGAGCGGCCGCGAACGTGTTCTAACCCCGCGTGCGGAAACACTCGCCCCGCGGTTCGGCGCACTGCTGAACATCCAGTGCTCGATTATCTCTTGGGATCCGTTTAATCCGGCTCAATCCGATCGCCGTTTCAGGATCATTCTTTCCGATTTCGCCACACTCGTGTTTTTTGAAAAGGTCGTGGAGCGGGTTGCACGCGAAGCACCCGCCGTCAGCTTCGAATTGTTGCCTATCGACGACGACCCCGATGAGCTTCTCCGGCGCGGTGACGTCGATTTTCTGATTTTTCCAGAATTGTTCATGTCAAGCGCCCATCCAAGAGCGGCGCTGTTCGACGAGACGCTCGTGTGCGTGGGCTGCTCCACGAACAAGCAGCTGCCACGGCAGCTTACATTCGAGAGATACATGTCGATGAGGCACGTTGCGGTCAAGTTCGGGCGGACGCTGAAGCCCTCAATCGAGGAACGGTTTTTTCTTGAGCATGGTCTCAAGAGACGTGTCGAGATCGTTGTGCAGGCCTTTAGCATGATCCCGCCGATGGTCTCAGGCACAGCTCGTATAGCGACCATGCCCTTCCGGCTGGTTCAGCATTTCAAAAAAACCTTCCCCCTGCGGATCATCGACCTTCCGCTGCCACTACCCACGTTCACCGAGGCCCTTCAATGGCCCGCCCTTCACAACAGTGATCCGGCAAGCATCTGGCTGCGAGAGATATTGCTACAGGAGGCGTCTCGAATGACTTCTCCGGGGGACGCCAAAAGGCGCCCCAGGCAGCCCTAATTTACTCCCGCGTCTCACGCCGGCACTCGCGTCAATAGCCCGTGTCGGAAGAGAGCGATGCTCGCGGCAAGTGCGCCTGCGAGGTCGTCCAGCGGGTGGGCTGCGTCGACAAACGGTGCGAATGAGAAGGGCCCCCCATAGCCGCCATCAAGCAGCGCCCGGATCTGGCTGCCATTGTCGGAACCGACTAGGACGCGATCCGGGTAAATCCAGTGGATCGGATCGTTCACGCTTGAAATGTGGACGAGACCGGTCAGCTCGGAGGAGAAGAACGTCTCCCCGGCAAGCGTGTGGTGGAACGTGTCGTGCACGAGGCGGAAGACGGATTGGCCATCAATGGCGGCAATGGCCTTAGCCGCTTCGTTCTTCGATCGAAGCGAGCAGGTCCGGAAGCCCAGCGGCTCGATGAGACCGATCAGACCGCGCGACTGGAGGATCGGCTTGAGCGCCTTCAAGGCGACGCGGAGATCGCCGCGGCGCTCGACATTGGCGGGCCAGGAGCCGTCGTTGACCGGCACCAGCATGAGCGTCTTGGCTCCGCAGGCCGCTGCATAATCGGCGAGCTTGCTCGCCTCGGCCCTGCGGGCGGGGGTCCACTCATTGAAGCGCTGGAGGGCATTGACGGAAATAATCCCAACGCCTGTGTCGGCGGCCGCAGACCGGACGTCCGCCGCCGGCATGCCGCGTGCAATAGCATTGCTGCCCGGTTGGCTGCGGATCTGGACATCGGTTAGGCCCTGGTCGCGGGCAAAAGCGAAAAGTGCCCTGACGTCAAGTCCGGGCGTCGCCAAATAATCGAGTGCAAAGCGGGGCGATGCTTGGCGCATGGCTTGGCTTTCCTTCCATGAAACGGGCGTCATTCTCGGCTGACTGGCTTCTACCGTGCGTTGATTCGCGAGGGCCGAAATGATGGGCATGAGCGAGGCGAGGCAGTCGTACTCACGTTTCTCTCACGCTATGTTTTTCTCTCATTTATGAGCCGACGTTCACCCAAACGGCGGTGCCGCGCCTCCTGAGACATGACTTGAATAGGTGCAATGACCGAACTGGCTCGCAGCCATCCAACTGCTTCCGCAAGGTACCCGCCAACCCTGAAGGATGCCCAACCGATCAGATTCAAAGTCAGGCAGCAGGGTGTTTCGCCAGAGCGAGGCCGACGCCCAGCGCGATCATCGCGCCGCCTGACGCCTCCCTCAGGCGGCGGATCAACCCGGGACGCGCTGCCGCGCCGTCTTTAATGCCGCTGGCCACGACGGCAACCACGATGTCGGCGAGCGTGTTGAGCGCAATGGACACGGAGCCAAGCACCACGAATTGCAGAGCTACGAGCCCTGCGCTCGGATTCACGAACTGCGGAATGAAGGCGAGGAAGAAGATTGCCGTCTTCGGGTTGAACGCCTCGACCAGTACCCCTTCACGAAACGCCCGCCGGGGTCCGACTGGACCCACTGCGGCGCCGTCATCGCCGCCAGTCGCTCCCGTGAGGCGGGCGGCTTGAAAGGTGCGAAAGCCGAGCCAGACGAGGTAGACCGCGCCGAACAGCTTTAATGCGGAGAACAGTTCCGAGCTCTCGAGCACGATCGCGGAAACACCTAAGCTTGCGGCGAGGACGTGGATCATGCCCCCCAACCCCGTGCCGAAGCTGGAAGCGATACCTTCCCGACGACCACCGGCGAGCGTGCGCGCGGCAACGTAGAAGATGCCCGGACCGGGGGTGATGGCGAGCACGGAGGCCGCGGCGAGGTACAGGGCGAATGGGGTCAGTTCTGGCATGATGGTCGATTCCGACGAAGATTATTTTGGGATGAGAGCGGCGACGTCGCGGTCAGATGCCCGCTCGCTCGCCGCAAGGCCCGCCGCCACGCCAGCGCGGTCGGCCGCGTTCCGGTTCTGGCTCATTTTGCGCTTGCCCTCCAGCCTCGTGATTGGCATGCGCAGGCCGACGATTCCCCGGAGTTGCGCCTGTACAAAATCCGGCGGCGCGTCCGACACGGCCCAAGGCGAGGCGCGCTCGCCCTCGTGGTGGTCGGTCAGCCGATTCACGACGTCCAGCAGTCTTCCCGCATCCTCGAAGAACTCGACCGGGCCATAGGCGTGGACGGCGACGTAATTCCAGGTCGGGACGACCTTCCCGGTTTCCCGCTTGGTCGCATACCATGCCGGCGTCACGTAAGCGTCCGGCCCCATGAAGATGGCCAAGCCGTCGCCCAGCGGCGGAACACGGCACTGGGGATTGGCCTTCGCCAGGTGCCCGTAGATCACGCCGTGCTCGCCCTCGCTCTCGTCAAGGAAGAGGGGCAGTGGCGTTGCGAGCGGCCCTTCCGCCGTGACGGTAACGAAGTTCGCCAGCAGCGCCGCGCGAATGGTCGCGCGCAGGCATTCCTTGTCGTCATCGCGGAAAGCGGGAGGGATGTACATCGCGAAACTCCTTGCGTTACCAGGTCAGATACTGGCAAGCTGGCATATTGGAAACAGCCAGTCAGAAGCTTTTGAGGCGGTCCAGTTGGGGAAAGTTGGCATCGCGCGCCGCATCGGAGCACCGGAATCCCCCGGTGCCGGTCACGGTATGCGAATTGCTTGCCAAACCTTTTGGACGCAGCCAGTGATCCCGCTTGGTCGCGCTATGTGAGCCTGCGACACGACCCAATGAAATTGATCCAACGCAAAGTGAACCACATTCAAACAATCGTCGAAAAGTGAACCTACCGGCGATGCTGGGCCATGCCGAGAGCCTGCGCGGGTTTTCACTGTAGCAGGTGACAACACTACCTTTAGCCAACGTTCGGAGCCGACCAGTTCGTCCGATGTCGACGAAGTGCTTGTTGGCAGGGCGTAAACGGCCTGTAAGCCTTCATAAGCGAGACCACACAGGTGCTGGCTGGGAAAGCAGGTCCATGCGATCTCGCATTTCAGTGATGTTCTGGAAGCGAGCGAATTTCATATCCGCAGGCATCTAATGCAGGAATCAGATTGGACAGCGCCATAACGGTCTGGTTGCGCAGACTGGCTTCAGTGCTCCGTGTCGACTCGTCGGGAGGGCATCCGTCGTGCAAGAGCACGATTGCGCCGGGGCGTACCGAGGCGAGCACTGCATCGACGATCGCGTCGGTGCCGGGGCGCGACCAGTCTCTTGGGTCGATCGACCAATGAAGGGCCGCCAGCCCCGCGATCTCTGAGGCAGTGAACACTTCTTCGCTCCAGGCGCCGTATGGCGCGCGAATGTAGCGGATCGAGGCCTGCGGGCATGCTAGCATGATGGCCTGGTTCGCCTCAAATACCTCACGTTGCACTTCGCCCAAGCCGCATTTGGACAGGTCCGGATGAGACATCGTGTGGTTGCCTACCTCATGCCCTTCTGCGATCATTCGCTGGATGAGATCCGGATGCTCTGCGGCGTAAGCACCAATGACGAAGAATGTCGCTGGCACCCGATTTTGCGCCAGCACATCGAGTATCTGTGGTGTGAAACATGGATTGGGACCGTCGTCAAACGTCAGATAAACGCTTCGACGCCCGGTGCCGTCAGCGCATTCACTCTGCACCTCCCATCTGTCATCGAGACGTCTCATAGCTGCGAACCCTTGCGGTCAATTGTTGTACCGGTCGGCCATTCGCAATCGGCATAACCCCGATCCTTGAGGCAGGGGCCTACGCTATCGGGGAGAGCTTGTCGCGAAGAGCCGACGCGATGCAGCTTGCGCCGATCACCGATGTACCTGGTCGAAAAGGGGATCGGCTCGCTTGATGTTCGGCGCAGACCAGGAGGGACACACCAGAAAATGCTCCTCGGAGCCAACGCTTGCATCGACAATCTCGTTAGGGCTGCATCCTTGAATTCTTCCTATGGGACGTTCTGTCGAATCGGCAAAATCGATTGTTTCGATGACAAGCATCCACGTTGCGGATAGATGAGACAAAGGCTTGGATCGCGCGCAACCTCACGGCGGCAGCAGGTCAGCCGGCCATGAGCGCGGCCGTCGCCCGGCCGCGCGACTATTTCAACGATGAACTGTTTATGATGAGCGGCCGCGAATGCGTTCTAACCCGCGTGCGGAACCGTCAGCGTCTCAGAGTCGAGCGACGACGTCCCGCAGCATCTCGACGCCTTTTTCGATCTGCCGGATGCTCAGGGCGGAATAGCCCATGACAAGCCCGACGCGGTCGGCTTCGCCTGCTCCCGACTGCCGATGATAAAGCGGCGAAATCGGGTGCAGACCCAGACCCGCGGATTGGGCAGCTTCGACCAACGCCGTTTCACGCGATCGCGGCAGGTCGTTGAACCATATGACGACGTGCAGTCCAGCCTCTGCCCCCTGGACGGCGATCCGACCTTGAAAACTCCGCTTCAGGGCGGTCAGTAATGCCTCCCGGCGCTCGCCGTTGATGCGGCGCACGCGGCGCACATGGCTTTCATAGCCACCGCTCTCGATCAGAGAGGCCAATGACTCCTGCCCCGCCATCGGAGAGTGCCGGTCGGCAAGCTGCTTGGCGGTTTCGAAAACCTGCAGGAATTCCGCCGGGACGACGAGATAACCGATCCGCAGCATCGGCGAGAGCGTCTTGGAGATGGTGCCGAGGTAGATGACGGCCCCATGATCCTCGAGGCTATGCAGCGGGGGAACGGGGCTGATATCGTAGCGATATTCGCTGTCGTAGTCGTCCTCGATGACATAGGCGCCCTGCTCCCGCGCCCATTCCAGAAGCTGATGCCGCCGCGGGATCGGCATGACGCCGCCGAGCGGAAACTGATGCGAGGGCGTCACATAGGCCAGCCGGGCCGCGACCCCCGCCAGTTGCTCCGTTTGCATGCCGTGATCGTCAACCTCGACGGGAACGGGCGTGGCACCTGTACTGGCAAAGACCTGGCGCGCCATCCTGTAGCAGGGGTCCTCGATGACGAAGCTGTCCCCGGGGTCGAGCAGCAGGCGCGCGCAGAGATCGAGGCCCTGCTGCGAACCATTGACGATGACGATCTGCTCGGGGTCGCAGCGCACAGTACGGGCGCGCCAGAGATAGCCCTGAAGCGCTTGGCGGAGCCGGCTCGAACCGCACGGATCGTCATAGGCGAGCCGTGCCGGCCGCTGCGCCATCGCCGCGTTCATCGCGCGCTTCCAAACCGATGCGGGGAAATCTGAGGGCGCCAGGACGCCATAGCGGAAATCAACCTTCAGCGTGTTCGGCAGGTAATCCGGCCAGCGCAGAGTGCCACGCAGCCGTTCGCCATAGCTTGACAAGTGAACCGGGCCGAACCGTTTTGGGGGATTGGCGGTCAGCTCCTGTCCCAGCAGTGAGGATGCGACACGAGGGCGCGCGCCTTGACGGATGTCGATGAAACCTTCCGCGGCCAGCTGCTCGTAGGCGACGGTGACGGTTGTTCGCGAGACTCCAAGTTCCTCGGCGAGACCACGGGAGGACGGCAGCTGGCTGCCGGTGCCGTAAACGCCTCTGAGGATCTGCTCGCGAAGCGCTTCGTAGATCTGGCGCGCGCCCATGCCACGCGAGCGGGTTGAAGCACCGGGACCTGGAGACTGGACCATTTCTTTTCCTGCCAACTGGGCATTCCATATCAACCAGTTTGCAGCCACTCCTTCCGAAAGCCAAGAGCACGTCTGAAGCCGATGCCCGAGACCGCAATCCAGGACCGGAAAGTGGCACATCTGCGAACGATGCCAAATTCGGCTTCGCTACCCGCGCCATCCATCACGGCTACGATCCGGCTGGTTTTCCCAATGCCGTTCAACCACGCGTCTTCCTGAACTCGACCTACGATTGAAAGTGTTGCGGCGAATGAGGCCACAGCCTTGGCGGCGCAATCCTCGGCGACGCGGAAGCCCCTCCACACGCTGTACGAAACGGCCTTGCGCTACATCACCGGCGCGGCGCTCCCGACCATGTCGGCCTTCCTGGTTCTGCGCGGGCTGAAAAGGACTCTCACGCTTCGCTTGGAATGGCACAGCACCACGGCGCTTGCGATCGCGCAGGTGCGCGACGGGCATTCGGCCGTGGGTTGAGTGAGCTCCCCTTCCTCGACTCGCATCCCGATCAGGCGATTGCCCGAAAGCAGATGTCGGGCATCGCCAATGCTAACCGCGCGGGTGGCCTTGACCAACAGATCTCGAGTCCTGAAGAAAGCGCCTGGCGAAATCCGCAATGGCGTCATAATTGGAGGGCGAAGGGTCAAGCCGCGCTAAGACATGATCGTCGCCCCACCAACGCATTTGGCCAAAAAGCATCTCAACGACGAATATGCCGGCTTGGCGCGCCGTAGGGCCGCCGCCTTATCCCGCGAGCGGCGCAGCCCGCTCGCACGTCCCGTCCGCTATGCGTAACACCAGGCTGTTGCCGGAGACCATAGGCAGTCACCGAACCGGGTCCGCCGTCGAGAAACGACAAATTGGTGCTGTTTTGGGCCACCGGCAAGCAAATCCATTACTGATCCTCGACTGCCATAAGGGTTAAGATGGGTTGAACATGACATGCTCGCGAGCAGATGCAATCTTCAGGATCCTTGCCTCAGCCGATGGATTGGGCACAGTCATATGAAGATGCTTGGACAGACCGGTGTTTCGGCAACTGCTATCTGTCGTCCAGCGATTGGCATCAGTTTTGATCGACGCGAGCAGCTTGCGAGGGACGCATGCGAACGCGGCGCTGCTCCCACAACCGTCGCAGTTCTCCTGTGAGAGCCTCGCGCTGGGCCTGATCCAGCGTAATTGTATCGAGGAGATCCGCGAGCACGGCTTCGCCTTCGATCCGCGTCAGCAGATCGAACAAGTCATGTGAAATACGCGCACAGTCACGGCTGGAGTGATCCGTTCGGATTTCGCAGACGGTCTGCTGGCGATCCAGCGCTGTGTGGGCGCGGACCTTATACAGGGATACATAAGGCGGCAATGAAACCGCGAGCGCAGTCCAATCCTCCAGCGTTGCGGCCCGTTTTTTGACGAGGAACGGCCCGACCACAAGTCCATCCAACCCTGTCGTCAGGAACGTGGCAATCGAGTCTGCAACTGAATCCACGATCGGCTCGGCATTGTTGTTAAAGGACGTATTGAGCAGAATTGGGATGCCAGTGCGCTGCTTGAAGGCATTGATGACGTCCCAGTAGGCCGGACTGGCCTTGCGCGATACTGTTTGCAGCCGAGCCGTACCGTCGACGTGGGTAATGGCGCCGAGCAAACCACGCTTGGAGTCGCGCACACGGACCACGAAATTCATGAAGGGAAATTCGCACGCACTGCCTGGGAGGTCGAAAAATTCGCGCGCATCCTCCTCCAGCACTGATGGGGCGAACGGGCGATACCCTTCCCGCTTCTTGACCATGGCGTTGATCCGGTCCTTGTTTGTGGCGGGCCTGGGGTCGGCAAGAATGCTGCGATTTCCGAGCGCGCGCGGCCCGAACTCCGAACGACCTTGCACCCAGCCGATCACGGCGCCACCGGCCATCCACTCGGCTGCCCTATCCGCCACCGCCTCAGTGCGTTCAAACTCCAGGTGCCCCGCCCATGCCTTGAGTTCTTCTTCGACAGCGTGATCGCTCGCGAGATCCGGCCCCCAATAAACCTCCTGCAATCGCGCACGCGGCGCGGGGCGGCCCAGCTCACCAGACACGATTAGTGCGGCGCCTAATGCGCAGCCAGCGTCATGCGATGCGGGCTGCACGAAAATGTCTTCGAAAAGTCCTGAATAGAGCAGCTTGCCGTTCACGGAGCAATTGTGCGCAACGCCGCCGGCCAGGCACAACCGCGTCATCCCGGTGGCCTCACGATGATGCCGAAGAATGTGAAACACGATGCGTTCGAGCGCTTCCTGCAACGACGCACTCACATCTTTATGCTGCTGGGTGAATGGCATTCCCTTTTGCCGGACCTGAATGCTGCGGAGCAAAGTCGGACCGATGCGGTCCAGGTGGACCCGATACTCGCCGTTTGCAGACAGTTCATAGAACTGCTCGAAAAGCTCGCGATAGGGAACGGGATCGCCGTAGGGGGCAAGCCCCATTACCTTATATTCATCGAACAAGCCGTAGCCGAGATACCGGATCACCTCGAGATAAAATAGCCCAAGGGAATTGCTCTCTGGGAAAGTCGCGAGTTGCGAAATTTCAGTACCAGATCCTACCGCCACGAGGCCCGACAGGAAATCACCAGAGCCATCGATCGCGAAAATCAGACTTTGCTCGAAGCCCGACATTGCAAAAGCGCTCACGGCGTGCGCCTGATGATGACTTACGAATGAGATACGCGAAGGGTCGAGTTCGGTACCGAACTCCTGCGCCAACAGCTGCTGCACCAAAAGTTTGGCATCCAACGGAATGGAGGCGTCAGGCTCGGAAGCAAGCATGTTTTCGAGCATGGCGTTGCAATAGGCTTCGGTAGCGTAGTACGCCACATGATCGATTTCGCTGAGCTGAACCCCAGCGGCTGAAAGACAGTATTGAACCGAGCCAATCGGGAGCTTGTTGGAGTGTTTGATCCGATTGAGGCGTTCCTCTTCTACGGCCGCAATGACCTGTCCGTCTCGGACGAGTACCGCAGCGCCATCGTGCATGAATGAGTTCGGAACCTGGAATCTGTTTTCATAGACTTTGTCTAATCCGCCGCTCAATCCTAGACACAGCATCTCGCTCTCCATTGTCGTACAGGAAGACTGAATTGGCCTGTCTCAAGGCCGTTTGATCAAAAACACAGGCTGCGTTGTCGTTCGCCGGCGCGAACGCCAGTCAGACATCGCCAACCTCAAAGAAATTCTCTTCCGCCGGGGATCAACATGAGATCCTGTGATCGAGGTGCCGGGCGGCCCATAACGTTGATAGATTGAGTGGATGCCACCGAAGACCCTGGGTGGCATGCCGATTTCTGTTGGCGATGTCGTTTATTGGCAGCACGAAGTCCGTTGCGCATTGCTTATCTCCCTCTCTTTCGCGTCAGCGCATGAGTCGGCGGCGCAACAGCGCCATCGAGAGGAAGAATGGCAACAGCGCGTACAGGCCGAGCACACCGACATGCAGGGCAATGCCGCCAATCGGGCGATCAAGCATAACCGGACGAATGAGGTCGATCGCATGTGACAGCGGCATGCATCGCGCTATCTGCTGAAACGCGTGAGGCAGCTGATCCGATGGGAAAACGGCGCCCGACAGGAACATCATAGGTGTGAGGACAAGCGTCTGGTAAAACACGAAGTAATCGTAGCTGGGCGAAAGCGCGGTGACGACCATCGCGAGGCTCGCAAACACGCACCCAGTGAGAGCAATGATTGGCAGCGCATAGAGGATGGACGGCCAGGCTGCATAACCCAACGTTGCGGTGACAATGGTGATTGCCGTACCGGCCAAGAAGGCCTTGGTGGCTGCCCACGCCAGTTCACCCAGAACGATGTCGCCGAGGGTAACGTGCGTATACAGCATTGCTTCCCAAGTGCGCTGAGAGTGCATGCGAGCGAAAGCCGCGTACAATGTTTCCATGGTAGAGGCGGTCATCGCACTTACCGCGACCATGCCAGCCGCCAAAAAGGCAATATAGGACGCACCGTCGACGCGGCCGACCATTATGCCGAGGCCGGTGCCGAGTCCGAAAAGATAGATCATAGGATCGGCAAGGTTACCGAGAATCGTCACGAGTGAGACTTTCTTCCATGCCAGATAGTTGCGGCGCCACACCGCAACCCAGTTCCACGCATTGGCCGGCAACGCCGCCGCAAAATCTTCAATCATCGTTCACTCCTCCATCTCGCGCCCGGTCAGCCGCAAGAAAACATCCTCGAGATTGGCTGGACGCAAAAGAAGCCGTAGACCTGCTCGCCCGTGCAGTTGCGTGCGCACCTGCTCAGGGTCTGGCGCGTAGCAATAAAGGGTTTCGCCGCTGACCTCGATGCGCTGGGAATGTGGCTTGACCAGCGAAAGCAACTCGTGCGGATCGCCGCCGTAAATCTCCATGACCTGGCATCCGATATGCTCGTCGATCAGCGCCTGCGGGCGGCCTTCGGCGATATTGCGACCCCTTTCGAGCACGCACAGCCGATCGCATAATCGCTCAGCCTCTTCCATGAAATGCGTCGTCAGGATAATCGTCTTGCCACGTGCCAACAGGGCGCGCAGCCGCTCCCAGATCAGGTGGCGCGCGTGCGGATCGAGGCCGGTGGTCGGCTCGTCCATCACAATGAGCTGGGGGTCGTTGATCAACGCCCGCGCCATTGTCAGGCATCGCTTCATGCCGCCGGACAGTTCCGAGACGCGCGCATTCGCCTTGCGCTCGAGGCGAGCGAACTCGAGAAGCGACGGTATGACCGCTTCGCTCTGACGAGTGCTCATGCCGAAGTAGCGTCCGAACACCAGCAAGTTCTCGCGTACGGTCAATTCCTGGTCAAGATTGTCGAATTGCGGGACCACGCCAATGCCCCTGCGTGCCAGCCGAGCGCGCGCCGGCACCGGGACGCCGAGCACCGTGATCGCGCCCGCGTCAGGGCATGTCATGCCGAGGAGCATACGCGCAATCGTGCTTTTGCCCGCCCCGTTTGGTCCGAGGAGGCCGAAACACTCTCCCGACGCAACGGAGAACGACAGTTCGTCGACAACGATCTTGTTCCCATAGGACTTGGTTACGCCGGCAAAATCGACTGCCACGGTCGACAGAGAGTCAGGCACGGAGCTTTTCGCGCTTGTTTGCCCGTGAGACTCCCGTTCGATCGCAGGAGTCTCGAATCGCCGCAAATCCTCTGGGCCCAACTTACGCTTCAACACTTGATGTTTCTGGTCCTGGCTCAAAACTCTTCCACCTAAGGTCACGTGACTATTGCTGTTCGCTGTAAGCTGCGTCAGATCCAACCAAGTCGGGCTTTGGAATGCTGCCGCCGGTGTCTGGCACGTTGGCCGCAGAGCTTCGCGACAACCAATCGCTATTGCTCAAAGTACACAGCGCGTATGCTTTCAAAGGGAGCAGGAGAAAGATGTTGATGAGTGTGTGGAGCGAGAACCCGAGAAATCGAAGTTGGCGCGCACGAAACGCTGCCACGCTGCAGCGAACCATAGTCATGACCGCAATCGTCAGGCATGCCGTCCAGGGCACAGTACCTGTCGTTGCGAATTGCGCGAGCCCAGCCAGGAGCGACAAAGAGAGCAATAATGGGCCAATATTCTGCCCAATCACGTCCAATGTGAGATAAATATTAAGGCCGCGCAGCAGTTGGAACGCCAGCAACGTGTCACGGAACGTGCTCCGGGCCCAGCGGAGCTGTTGGCGCAGATAGGGACCCATCCTGTTGGGAACGACTGTTGCCGCGACGGCCTCCGGGACATACTCTGTTCGAAAGCCTGCTTTCAGCATCAGGATCGTAAGGTGGCGGTCCTCGCCGAAGTCGCTCGGCTTCCCTCGAAAGCGCTGCGTCTCGTACTGATCCAGCAGCGAAACAAGCGCGGATCGCCGGTACATGGCACACGGACCGCAGCAACACATGACGGCACCGAACCGAGCCTGCGCTGCCCGCTCTTCGTTGCAGGCGAGCCAGTATTCCATATCAATCAACCGCGTCAGCCAAGTTTCACTGCGATTGCTAGCCGCCAACTGGCCCATGGCGGCGCCGACCGCTTGATCTTGCATCTTTAGCGCAAGCCTGGTGATGACGTCCGGCGCGAGGATCGTGTCCGAATCTACATTGAGCACCAAATCTCCGCACGAGCGGCGAATGGCGGCAATCTGCGCCTTGCGCTTTCCGACATTCTTTGGGAGCGCAATGAAGTTGAACCTCGGGTCGCCCGCGTATTTCTCGTGTACACCCACGAGGGCATCGCGGTTTGCAGAACCGTCATCAACAACATAGACCTGCAGTTTGCCGGCGTATTCCTGACTTGCAATGGAAGCCAGGCAGTCCGAGAGGGTGCGAGGCGCCTCGTTGTAGCACGGGATAATGACATCGACGCTCGGCCAAGGCTCACCGCCGGGCGGGTCGCCCGAGGTCGGCGCTACGTTTGTAGGCAGGGTATAAAACACCTGCGCGGTTTTGTAGACGGTCGACAGCAGCGCATAAGAGCAGATGGCAACAGTACTGGCTGTGGCAAACAGGGTCATGAGATGTCAGATTCTTCAGTGGATTTGAGGGAAGCGGGCGGATAACAGATCCGCGGTCATAGCTCTGGACCGTTCCGATCGATCAAAGTGCCGGCCGGCCACTCGCTCATCGAGCGTCCAATTGGGAGCACCATGAGGAGTACGTCGTCGTCGACTCGCGTCGTGTAAGGCAGATCGGGGTACACATCCGGGAGGGTTGAACGCACGCGAACGCCCGTCAGAATGTTCGCCAAGCCTTTGCGGCAGAACCTCCCAACATGGTTCCGGAGCGCTTGCCGAACCGTGCCGAAAGCGAATGGAACGCCAAGCTGCTGCAGCACTGGATACATGACGCTAATCGAATGGCCGATTCCCAGCCCCTCAAGATCCGGACGCACCCCGTATAGACCGAGTTCAGCGACCAGCAGATCAACGTCGCCAACTTTGATGCATCGGCGCAGCACGCCCATGTGAGCCGCGACCCCGTGCACATCATAGCCGATTGCGCGGACCTCCGGCCTTGCACCGGCCCAACTTCGACCGCCTTCGAATTGCTTTCCATTGAAGGCTCCGGTCGGCTCATAGGTCTTCCGGAAGAACTCAGAGAGTTCGAGGTGATCGGAAAGCTGCAACTCATTTTCCCAGCACAACCTCCACTGCACGTTATTGCGCATGCGAAGACTTCCTCTTTTTTTGCGTTCTTTTGTGCACCTCACGCGGTAGAGCAACGGCGGCGCATGTCATGTGGAGGTCTATGAACGACCCCCCCAGATTGGTAAAATTGATTGTTTAGATCGAGAGCATCCACGCTATGGATGCTGAAACCATGCGTTTCAAAGGCCTTGATCTGAACCTTCTGGTGGTGCTCGATTGGCCCCGATAGCGGCGACGCACCGATGGCAGCTGGCGGTGACACAACCTGCCTCAAGAGCGGCCGCCAGCGGCGTGGCTGCGCCTCGTGGCGAAGCAGCGATCAAGTGGAGGATGGGCCCGATAGGCGTCAGCAAACGCGGCGACCGTTGACGCACGATCGCGCAGCTCTGGATCGCCGTCGGCAAACAGGTTTCGCGAAGCCTCTGGCTCGACAAGTGCGGCAAGGCGGCATGCCAATGACGCGATGGTCGCGCTCGCCAACAGGAATCGTCTGGTCAATGCTCTCGAGTGTCGCCTGTCAACCGGACTGTCGGCGAAAGCACCTGGAGCGGGAAGGAGGGCGCGCCCGGATGGCGCTACTTCGAACGAATTATTTGAGGTTTTGGCCGACTGAAGTGCGCGAAGGGGCTGGCCCCAAACTCTTCATTCAGCGCCCCATGAAAGATCGCCGCACACAGAGAAGGCAGCCTAAGGAGCGTCAGCACTTGCGCCGGCCGAAGGGCCGGGACGCGGGACTGACTGCAACGCAGCTACACCGTGACCTGCTGCGTTCAGCAACAAGGATGAGCTCATCGCGGCGCCTACAAGACATTCGCAAACAATGTGAGTGCGTTCGATGCCGACGGGAACGAGATCGGCGTCATCTTCGAAACGGCGACGCCTTTCGAAACGCCGAAGCGGATGAAGGAACTTATCGAGTGGACGCGTGGTACACTCAACGAGCAAAGCCTGCATCCCTTGCTCGTGGTGGCGATTTTCATCGTGGTTTTTTTGGAAATCCACCCATTCCAGGACGGCAATGGAAGGCTGTCGCGCGTTCTGACGCCGCTCCTGCTGATGCGCAGCGACCCTACTCTTCACTCGAAAGCGTGATTGAGAACAGCAAGGAGGGTTATTATCTGGCGCTTCGTTTCATCAGGAAGCGGAAATCGGCTTTTGGAAGCGGGCCAGCAGGCAGTCTTCATTGATCGACGCGCCCCGGCACTCGATGCACTCGATCTCGGTCAACGATTCGTTCAGCATGGCGATAGTGGTCTCTGCACCAGCAGCGTGCCCCCAGCGTTGGCAATTGGCGTCACGTGCCGACCCGAAGACCAGCTGCCCACCTGGCGCAAGCAGGCCTACCAGGTTGCGGACTGCCGCGCCGATCTGAACGAGGCCTCCGACGTAGTAAAGAACTTCCGCCACGACGATCAGGTCGAACAGTTCATCACTCGAAAATTGTTGAACATCGGAGATTATCCAGCTGATGTGCGGCGGCTCCTTCACGCGTAAACGTGCTCGCGTAATCGCTGGCTCGACGACATCGATCACAGTGAGCCGCTGGCAAATGGGGGCTAGCCGTTCCGTAAAAGCGCCAGCAGCGCACCCGACTTCGAGCGCATTTGCGACTCGACCTTGCGCAAGTGACAAAAGGAGAATTTGCGTGTGGCGCTCCCGCTCGAACGGGTTGCCATCGAGCCGCCATGGATCGTCTGCGGCCATTTCTCGATTCAGCATTTCATGATCGATTTTATGGGTCAAATTCCCACCTCGCTAAGGCAGCAATCACCGGCGCTGCAAATGCCGTCAGATGTCGCTAGCGTCGGGACCCGGGCACACCAATTCTGAGAAGCGGGGCCGCTTCCTGCACCGGGCAGACCTGCGGGCCGAGGCACTTGATTTCGGTCACGCTCCTAATAGGGTCCGCAGGATTGGCAAATTGATTGTTTGGATGTAACCATCCACGCCGTAAACACATTGAGGGCCGAATTGGGCGTGGCTGGGTCCGCGTCTGGTTGGCGCCGGCCGACACACTGCTCACATCGAACCAAATTCGCCAGTCTGTTACGACGCCAGCACGCTGACGATGATCCTATGATGACTGCGGTTCACCGTCTCAGCATGGCCGCAATGCCATGACGGACAAAGGGAAGATGTTGGCCGAGGCGCAGCCCCAGATGCCTTGCAAGCCGTGCCGCCGGATGCTCGCTTGAGTAGAGCCCGACGAGAATATTCGTAGCATGGTAGAGCGGCGCCGCCGACAGGCGCAGTCGGCTTTCATATCTGTGGAGCATGTCGGGATCGGCAATGTCGCGACGGTCGCGCCATGCTGTCTGGATACCACGGGCGAGCTGCTTCTGGCCGCCGAGGCCGATGTTGAAGCCATGCGCGGTCACCGGGTGCATGCCGATGGCAGCGTCGCCGATCAATGCGGCACTCGGCGCCCGGAACCTGTGCGCCCAGGTCGTCGCCAACGGATAGATATAGCGTTGGCTTGCCAGGCTCATGGTGCCGAGGCGCCCTCGACAGCGCTTTGTCAACTCCCTCAGGAACAACTCGTCGTCGAGGGCAAGCAGTCCGTCGGCCTCGTTTGAGGGCAAAGTCAAAAGCAGCGACGACACGCCTGGCGCGAGGGGCAACATCGCCACCGTCTGATGGTGATCGAACCATTCGATCGCGATCTGGTGGTGGGGGCGCTCGTGCCTCACCCGGCAAATCAGCATGGAGTTGCCAAGCCGATTGATATCGGCGCCGATGCCGAGCAGATTGCGGGTGGCGGAAAAACGCGAATCGGCTGCAACGAGAAGCCGAGCGCTCAGCTGCCTGCCATTGGAGAGCGTTATCACTGCTCTTTGACGGCTGTTTGTTGCACGCACGACCGAGTGGCCGCACAGCAGCCGGGCGTGGCCCTGCAAGCGGATGATCTTGAACAGGGCATCGCGGATCTGGCAATTCGGGACCAGAACGCCCAGTGGTTCCGCGGATCCGCCGGGGGAATCGAAACGCAACGCAAACGGGCTCGATCCGTTGAGGACGCGTGCGCCTTGAAGCGGTGACTTGTCCGAAGCGGAGATAACATCCCAGGCGCCGAGCTCGCGAAGGATTCCAATCGAGGCGTGGGTGAGCGCGATCTCGCGGCCGTCGAAAGCCGGACTTGCCAGTCTTTCCAGGGACTGCCCTTCCACAACCGCCAGTTTGAGCTGGCTATGGGCAAGCGATGCGGCGAAGGAAAGTCCGACCGGCCCGGCGCCCACGACAATAATGTCGAAGCTGTCGTCACAGCCGGCCATCAGCGTGCCGCCAGCGCGTCGGTTCTCTTCGTGAGATGTTGGGGGAGCCGAGCCGCATGTCGTGCATCGATTGCGCTGTGATCTATTGCCCGCCTCGCCTCAAGCGCGTTTCTCACGTCGGTTCCTGGCTGGTGAAGCGTCATTTGCCCGCCGTATGGTTTTCAAGACGTTGGGAGCGACGACCAGGCTCTTGGTCAGCCCATGCGTTTTTCCCCTGAAGGACTGGGCGATCAAACCACGCCGACAAGGGCGTGGCCTTGATCTGAGTCAGTCGAGGCGGAACCGGCGTCAGATGACATCGATCCAATCCAGTCATGCGCCAGCTGATCCCATGACGACGCCATGGCACCAGCCAGCGCAAGGGACAACCAGGCGTCTGATCTGGGCAAGGCTGTTTTAAGGACTTTTGCGAGATCAGCGAATGACCGGCTCGCCATGGAAGCGCCGGCGCGAGGGCGGCGAGACACCGAAGCCGACTTCCATCATCAGCCGGGGCGTGCGCGAAGGCACGGTGCCCATATGGAAGCCGAACGGGTCCTCGACGAAGCCGAGACCGGCTTCGCCGGTCAGCGTGACGGGGCTGTCATCGCCATAGACCTTGAGAACCTCCTGCGCCGGATGGCCGACAAGCAGCGTCAGCTGATGCTTGATGGCGCGGCGGTTATGACTGCCACGGACATAGACATGCGGGCCGGTGCCTTCGTCGACCGGCGTCAGGTAGAAGAAGAATTTCAGCATCCTCCAGTCATCGAGATCGAAATGATACTTGCCAAGCGACGCACGGTTCTTGTCGGCGTCGGAAGCCTCGCTGGTTGGGAAGCTCCACCACACGCGTGTGGTGATCAATTTCGCCTGAGCGCCCAGATAATGCGCGGCGATGTCGAGCAGCAGCGGGTCGTTCTGGATGGCGACCGCTGCCTTGCAGCCGAGGATGTGTTCGAAAAAGTGGCCGCTGAGCAAGGAGCGGCCGAAACGCTTCTCGGCCTCGGCATGGTCCTCAGCCATGAATTCGAGACGGCGATCGAAATTGCCGAAACAAGGCGTGTACCGGGCGAAGGCGGCGATCTCCTTATGGATGAAAGTCGGCAGGACGAGCCCGCAAAACAGCCCGTCCGTGCGCAGCGCCTCGACAATTTCCTGGCGATTGACGCCGGCAAACATGGTGTCGTAGGCATTTTGCGACACCCGAACCGGCTTTGCCCCACGCCAGTGCATCCTGCGGGCCGGCATGGTGCGGGCGAGCACGAACATCGGCAGCCATGCCGGGTTCTCGCGAATGTCCGACAGATAGGTCGGAATGCGCACGGCGATGCGGCGCAGCACGCCGCCGTTTCGCGCGATGGCCTCGAGACTGGCGGCGCCGGATTTGTCAGGGCTCGAAAGGGTCATGAAGGTCCTCAGCTAAATGCGATATCGACGAAGCATCGATTCTCACTGCCTCGCCGCTGGTCCAAGCCCGATTCCCGCTGCGGAAGGACGTTTAGGCGCGCGTCGGATTTTGTGCAATGCACAATAGCCTTGCGCATGGCAAATGCTGTTCGGACCGCCGTGCGCATCAGCCAATATTCCAGCGGCAGGCAAAGGGGGCGGCGGCACCCGCAAGAGCCGCCGCCCGGATCGGCACCTATTGGCGGACGAACAGCGGCTGGACGCTCGCCCATTGATCGGCGGTGCGGAAGCCGCCGCGTTTCGTGTAGCTTTCGACCGGGAATTTCATCCAGTTGGGCAGCCAGTTGTCGATTTTCTCGCGGCCGTTCTCGCCCGCGAGGCAATCGCGGATGATCTTCTTTTGCGTCTTGACCTTCTCGGCGACATTGCCGTCGGCGACAGGCTTGCCGGCGAGGTCGGCCAGCATTGCATTGGCGATCTCCTTGTCGCGCAGCAGATCGAAGAAGGCGTCGTCCGCTTGCCACCACGCACCCATGTCGATGCCCAGATGGTTGCCGAGCGCCTCGACGGCGGCGCTGCCGGCTTCGAGCGTCTCGGCCATGACAAGGCCGAGAACGCGCATGACGTCGTCGTCGCAAAGTGCCAGCAAACGGGCAAAGACGGCGGCAAGCGCAAAGGCGTCGCCATTGCCGCCGGTTATCGCACCCTCCTCGTCGGCCTGCCCAAGCAGGACAAGAACCGCGCGCCGTTTTTCGGCGAATGCGACTTCGGCCCTGGACGCGGCAATACTTGCCGCCACCGCTTCATTGGCGGTGCGCTGCGGCTCGCGGCGAACCTGCCACAGGCCCGAACCTGTGATGGCATGCGCCACCATCAGGCGCAGCGCGACACAAGGATGGTCGAGCATGGCGGTACGCACGGCACCGTGGCGGTGCAGATCGACATAGTTCTGCATCGGCCCGGTGAGTTCCGGCCGCGACGGCTTGGCGGGGGTTTCTTCGGGCTCGCCGCCCTCGCCTAGCGCGCGGGCGCGGCGGGCCTCCTTGCGCGACGCCAGCCCTCGTGGCATTCGACCGCACCGCGATGCGAGACTGATATGAAGACCTTGCCGCCCTTCTTCCTCGGCGTCTTTTCGTGGTCCCATGACTGGAAATGCTGCCCCGGTTCCAGCACGGCCACCTCGGGCCAGCCGGCTTCCAGATAGGCATCGCGTTTGGCGGCAATGGCCTCGTTCTGCTTTTGCCAGAACAGGTCGGCATCGGCGAAATAGCTGTCCTCGCCGAACAGGTCACAGACGATCAGGCCCGGATAGTCCTCGATGGCGAACAGCGCCACCTTGGTGGAAATCGACTGGCCGCCGAACAGCCATTGCTTCAGTTGGTGGCCGCGCGGCGCGTATTGCTCGGGATCGGCATAAAGCGCCAGCCAATCCTTCTGCTGCGCCTTGGAGGCCATGGTCAGATGGCGCGCCGTCTCGGCGTCGATGTCCTCGCGCCGATAGGCTTCGCGGATTTTGGGCAGAAGATCGCCGAGCGCCAGAATGCGTTTGACCAGAAGCTCGGTGACGCCGAAGGTTGCGGCGATATCTGGAATGGTGCGGCCTTCCCTGATCAGCCGCGAAAACGTCTCCCACTGCGACACCTCGTCGGGATCGAGCCGGGCGAAGTTTTCGATCAGCGAGGCCTCGAGTGCGTCGGCGTCGTCACCGTCTTCGATGATGGCGCAGGGCAAGGCATTGCCCTCGCCTCGCTCGTCGGCGAGCGATTTCGCGGCGAAATAGCGGCGCCGGCCGGCGACGATCTCGAAGCTTTCCGGCGTGCCGTTGGGCCGCACCAGAAGCGGCACCAGGACGCCGCGCGCGCGAACCGACGGCAGGATGTCCGACACGTCGGGCGCGCGTTTGGAATGGCGCATGTTGAGCGCGGAAATGTTG
>NZ_PNOT02000381.1 GCF_002879535.1 Mesorhizobium intechi | reverse complement strand
TGTCTGGTCCAAAACCACCGGCCGCCTTGGGCGTGAGGTTTCTCGAAGCCTACTCGTGCAGTTGCTGCGGCTAAGCGCGCTGGCACGGCCTTTGCTGGAGATGCTGCAATATTGAGTTTGACCGCATAAGAACGCGAGACGATTGATGGTCTGCTGCGCCATCTCGGCGGCGCGCCCGCTCCACGGTCACGGCTACACCTTGGCAATGGCTGACGCGCGACTTTGCGGTTGCGCCGCCTGCCGCGCCGATGCGCCCGAAGTTCGTTGATAGTCCGCTCGGCAGATTGAGGAAACCGGCTGTTGACTGCTGCCAAGGCGGCGATGGCTGGGCTCATTCGGACTGTCTTGACCGTCGGTGTCATGAAGCCAAAGACACCATGCTGGACGTTATGCATGACCAAGACGAGTGGGAGTCACAACGAATGATTTTACCGGAACTGCGCTCTGCTATCCCAGCCGGCAGAGTTTTGGAGATAACGACGACCACAGGATGCATCGTGGGATGTTCATATTGTCCGGCAGGACAAGTTCGCTGACCGGCAAAGAAAGGTATCTGATACGAAGCATCTTAGTCTTGGAGATTTCAAGCGCTGTCTGGCGCGCGTACCAGCCTCCGTCGACATTGGTTTTGCCGGGTATTCTGAGCCATGGCTCAATCCCGATTGCACCGAAATGGTCGAGCACGCTTCCGCCAAAGGCCACGGCATCAGGATTTTCACGACGCTTGTGGGAATGAAGGGGCAGGATCTACAACGCTTGCAGGCGCTGCGGTTGGGGGTATTCGTGGTTCATGTTTTTGATGATGGCGCCCACATGAATAGCCGCCTTGTCGGAGACAAGTATCGCGATTTGGTTGGTCAACTCGTCGACGCCGACATCCCTTCGATCCGATTCGTGGTTTTGGGTGAGCCCCATCCCGATATCGCCGACATTATCCCTGCCCAAGCCCTAGTTCGCGCGCGACCGGTGAGCAGCAGGGGTGGAAGCGTAGACCCTAAGATTGTAGAACCACGGCAGCCAGTCGTCGGAGCGCTGATATGCGTGGACGAACGGCAGTATCGGAATGTACTCCTTCCAAACGGCGAGGTTACTCTCTGCTCCATGGATTTTGAGCGGCGTCACGTATTGGGCAACCTTCTATGCGATGAATATGGCGATCTCTTTAAAAGCCCAGTTTTTTGCGAAATCGTCGATCGCATTGAATGGAGCGGCTGGTTTTCTGCTTTGCAGGATGTGTGAGTTTGCCGATCCAAACGATAGAACTGACTGACGCCGGCTGACCGCGGCGGGCCTGAAATGCCGACGTCCCTGAAACGGCAAGATGCACATGCCCGCGAAGTCATCGTGTTTTCACGTCACGCTAACACGATCCCGTAGGCGCGGCAGTCAGCCTCGACTATTTCCGAGACGAAGTCCTCGAAAGTGGTCTTCGGTTTCCAATCGAGTTTTGTCGGCTGTCTTGGAGGCATCGCCGATCAGCAGGTCAACCTCGATTGGCCCGAAACAGCGTTTGTCGATCCGGATCAGCGCTTGATTACTCATGCGTTCACGGCCCACTCGTCAACGCCTTCGCCCTCCCAGACGATCTCCTTTTCGACTCGCCTGAAGGCAAGCCCCGACAAAGGTGCGGACCGTGTGTGTCTCGCCGGTTGCCAGCACGAAATCGTCAGGTTGATGCTGCAAGATGCGCCACATTCCCTCGACATAGGCGCGGGCCGAGCCCCGGTCGCGCTTTGCTTCCAGGTTTCCGAATAGAGACAGTCCTGTTTGCCGGCCATGATCGAGCCACCGCACGCGTCACCTTGCGCGTGATGAAAGTTTCGCCGCGCGTCGGCCCATCGTGATTGAACAGGATGCCATAGAGCCCGTATACCTCGCGGTAGTTCATGGTGATCCAGTAGCCGTAGAGCTTCGCCACCGCATAGCCGCATCCGTCGTGTCGCCGTAATGCAGGACCATGTCGGGATAGTCCTCATGAGGACCTTGATAACGGAAATTCCTTTTCATGGATCGACACTCGGCGCCGGGGCCAGTCCGCGATGACGGTGTTGTGGAAAGTGCCAAGAGCGCCTGCAACGCTATGAAGTCGAAAAGTACGATTACGTGCAAAAATCGGCGCCGGTGCAAGGTTTCGGCCTCAATGTCGGATACTCGACAGGATTGCGAACCTGTTTCCGTTGCCTTTGCTGATGTTTTGCTCTGGCACGTTCGATGCAGGGCACCCTCCCGAACGCAGCAGCGGAGGTCTTCTATGATCAAACCCACGGAAAAATGCTGTCGCCGCACTCATGACCGCGCCCTCGCTGGTCGCCAAGCAGGCCGAAGGTCGGCTCATCGCGGTCGAGGCGGGCGACAGCGTCCAATTGCAATGAGGGATAGGCTGCGAAAGCATGTCACTGACCACGCCGGGGTCATCGAGGGGGCATTCTCGATGTCAGCCACGCGCAACATGTCGTCGGCATGAGTCCCGATCTCATCACGGAGCCGGGATCTGCGGGCGTCACACCCGATACTACGAACGCGCGGACAAACTGTTGCAAGTCCTGTGGTATCGATGATGCGTGCGGGGAGGGCAAGCCCAACGGCTATGGCCGACATTCGCCGCGTACAGCGCCTGATTGGGAGGCGTCAGCAGGAGCAAGGCACCTGGAGCTCTCTTGCATTGGGATCGGTGCTGGCCCGTCCAACTTGAGCCTCGCGTGTCAGATCCATGAGCAGGTTGGGCACGGGGCCCTGTTCTTGGATCGGCAAGTTGACTTCCGCTGGCATCCAGGTAGCGCATTCGAGTCCTCAGAACTCCAGGTCAGCCACTTCAAGGATCTGGTCACGCTGGTGGATCCGCAGTCAGCCTACACTTTCATAAATTTTCTGCACGAGAACGGGCGTCTATACCACTTTCTGAATGCACAGTTTGATTCTGTGTTCAGGGCTGAGTTCGAACAATACCTGAACTGGGCGTTCCGCAGGAACCCACTTGTCCGCGGCGGCGAGACCGTCCACGAGATACGCTATGACGGCGAGTTTCGGGTGCGCACGGACGACGCGGTGCTTAGTGCCAGAGACTTGGTGGTCGGCATCGGCAAGAAAGCGCGGATTCCACCTCAATTTCAGGGCTGGATCGGACGCAACCTGTTCCATTCATCCGATTTGCTGCACATCCATCCTGAGGTGCGGCAAAAACATGTTTGCGTCGTTGGTGGAGGCCAGTCGGGAGCCGAGGTGCTGTTGCATTTGGTCGGTGGGCCAAGAGAACGGCGGCCTGCCTCGATCACCTGGGTCTCGCAGCGCGAAAACTACCTGCCCCTCGACAACAGCCCGTTCACAAACGAGTTGTTCATGCCCTGTTTTTCGGATCGTTTTGCGGCAATGAGCGAGACGCAGCGCAAGCTGTTCCTGCGGCGTTTCGTGCTTGCCTCGGATGGTATTTCGGATCGCACTTTGCGGGCCGTCTACCAGGCGCTGTATCGCCACGAATTTCTTGAGCCAGACCTATGTGACATCGCACTGCGGCCGGGTTGCAACGTTTCGCGCTGCATCAACGCCGGCGCGGGTCATAACTTGACGCTGCAGCGCGGCTTGGGCGACGTCGAAGAAGTCACGGCCGACATCGTCATCCTGGCCACCGGTTACGAGAACGCCGTGCCAAGCTTTTTGGAACCGATGGCGGATCGGCTGCAACAGACCGACAATGAGTTGGTCATCAACGAGGATTTTTCGGTGTGCTGGGACGGACCGCGCGACAGACGCATCTTCGTACAGAACGCCAATCCCGGGCAGCGCGGGCTGGCCGATCCGAACCTAAGCCTGCTGGCCTGGCGAGCTCGCCGCATTCTTGACAGCCTTCTGCAGCGCGCGCCGTGCGCGAACCCCGAACATCCTGGCTTTATCAGCCGTACCTCCGTCGAAAGCTGGCCCGACCCGGTAGCCGAAGAAATGGGCAGCGGGATATGAGTCATCGACTACTGATCATCGGCGGTGGCATCCAAGGAATGATGTCCGCCTCCGCTGCGGCGACGGCCGGAGCTCCCTCCGAACTCATCGTGACTGAACATGCCCTTGGACCTATGGGCGCATCGCTTTATTCTGCGGGCGTGCATTTGCCCCACGGTCGTCGAAACCGTACCAGGTCGCTCACTCGAAAGTACGCAGTGGCCCTGGCGGCCATGGCCGCGTCGGCCGTCAGCGGAGGCTTCCGGCCCGTAGCGATGCGTGTGGTGGCTGGACCGGGTGAGGTAAGTGATCGGGACCAGCTTAGGGAACCCCTGGACCCGGCTTGGCCTCGGATGGGCAGTCTAGCGCCGAACTTCTGCGGACGACCCGAACGGGAACTTGTCGCAAAGATACGCGTGGCGCACGGCTTGCGTTGCGTCAGGCTGCACGAAAGCTCGTCTTCTCGGGCAGTCGCACCACCAACAGCATGTTCGGCCGTGACTACTATGCAGACGTACCGGATCGACAGATCTTTGTGGGCCTGGGCGATCTCTCCATTGAGGAGGGACAACAACGCCTTGCAACCCACCGGGCATGCACTTAGCGTCGCTGTCTGCATGCCGTGGAGTATCGTCTCCGTCGGCCCCCACCCTGACAGCACCCGACTGCCCCTAACTGGAATGTTTGACCAACCCATCTTTCCAACAGGAGGCTTTTCGCATGTTGACCGATGCACAAAGAGAAAAGTGGAGGAAAGACGGATACGTCAGGCTCGAAAGGTTCTTCGATCCCGCGGCTCTGGAAGATATTTCCAGATTTGTGGAAGACATATCACGCTGGGAGGTTAGCAACGATAAATGGCTCATGTGGTTCGAGAAAACGACGGACAATCGGACGATCATCTCCAAAGCCGAGAATTTTCTCGACTTCCATGACCCATTGCGTCTTCTCCTTTTAGAAGATCAGCGCATAAAGTCTGCAGTTGATGGTTTGCTTGGCGAGGAGTCGCGCAGGCTCAAGGAATTGCTGATTTTCCACTATCCCGATAGCGGCGGCTATCGCCCGCATCAGGACATTTATCACATTCCACACAGGCTGCCCGACCGGATGGTCCATGCGGTCGTTGCCATAGGCATTGACGACTCCGATCCGGACAACGGCGGCCTTTTCTTCAGTCCCGGCAACCACAAGAAGGGGGTATTTCCCATGGATGCCGGCGGGGTAATCGACCCTGAAGTCACCCAAAGCTTTTCCTGGGAGCCCATAGTATGGAAGGCTGGCGACATCTTCATCTTCGACGATTACGCACCGCACTACTCACAACCGAACAAAAGCAATCGTTCTCGGCGAACACTCTACTTGGTGTTCCAGCGTGCTTCGACCGGTGGACCGACCCGCGCTGAATATAACGTGCTTAAGCGCGCCCTTAATCCGCCGGAGGGCAAAGAGGCCGATCTCGACAACCTCAAACCCCCAAACGGCATTTTCTATCGCGATTGAACTCACGGAACCAGGCGAGGCATGCGCACGAAACTGATCGACCGCTAGAAAAATGCGCGGAGAGCATGGCGTTCTGATTGCTGGCTACTGGATCATCACCCGCAATCCGTTACGACGCTTCGGTATGTCGATTGTGGAGGGGTCGCCGGGCGGTCTTCTAAAGCCCTCCTGGCGCCCGTCGTCGCCCGCCTGGGGCCCCAGCGCCGGATTATTCTGACGGAGGCGAACGTGTCGGGCTACCGCCTCTCATCGCAACTTGCAGCAGAAGCTGTTGCGTTGGCAGCCGAAGATATCACTGTTTCAATAGCTGAGGTTCGTTATGCGCAAATCCACGTTTTCTCGAACGGAGCTGTCGCGGGCGTTCGGTATTGACACGGCTACGCTTGGAACGGGAAGCGCGGGCACCGGGTTTTCATTTGGCAAGGTGGCACCGGGCGTCACATCCGAGCCCCATCGGCACGACGAAATCGAGGCCTTCGTGATCCTGTCTGGAGCGGGCAAGGTCAGGACCGATCTTGGGGAGATCCCGGTCGCGGCCGGCGATGTCGTTCTGTTCGACCCTTTTGAAGCGCATGTGCTGCACAACGATGGAGAGGAAGACCTAAATTTCGTCGATGTCTACTGGCGCGACGGCAAGGCCGCCCTCGAAGCTGCGGCACAAGTCGCGACTCCCCGCCGGCCGACCTTCGTCTTCTCCGCGCCACCGACGCCTAATGGCGATCTGCACCTGGGGCATCTTTCTGGCCCTTATCTTGGCGCCGATGTCTACACGCGTTTCCTGCGCATGAAAGGGGTCGAAGCCTACCACCTGACTGGAAGCGACGATTACCAGAGCTACGTCGCCACGCATGCCGATGCCGATCAATCGACGCCCGCAAAGGTGGCGCGCCACTACGCCGGCGAGATTCAAGCCACGCTTGCGCTTCTCGACTGTGAGGTCCACAGTTTCCTCTCCACTTTGGGCGATCGCGCTTATGCAGAGTTTCAAGCCGCGTGTTTCCGTAGTCTTCTGAGCAGCGCGGCGGTAGATCTGCGCCCGAGCCCTGCGCTCTTTGATGCTGTGACAGGCAACTACCTTTACGAACCGGATGTAAGCGGCCTCTGCCCCGATTGCGGCGGCTCCGCTGCTGGCAACATCTGCGAGGAATGCGGCGCGCCGAACCTATGCCACGACCTAGGTGCAGTCCGGTCGCGGCACTCGGCCGAGGCGCCGGTGGTCGGCTCCATGCGCCGTCCCGAACTTGCGCTGGAACGGTGCTACGTCAATATCGACCGGCATTTAAGGGAGTCGGCCGCCCCCGTTCGGATCATGGACCTCTTCGCGCGTCTACGCCAACGCGGCGACTTTTCCGTGCCCATCACCCACCCGTCGGACTGGGGGCTACCGGCCGAAGGGTTACCGGGGCAGGTGACCTGGGTCTGGCCAGAGATGGCGTTTGGTTTTCTTTACAACATCCAGGCGCTAGCTAGCTCGCTCGGTCGTGACTGGAATGCGGCCCTGCCCAGCAACGACTGGCAGATAGTCCATTTCTTCGGTTTCGACAATTCATTCTACCACGCGCTACTTTGCCCCGCCGTTTACGCCGAGGTCTTTTCCCACTGGACGCCGCACGTCCGGTATCACGTGAACGAGTTCTACCTGCTAGACGGCCAGAAGTTCTCGACCAGCCGCGGCCATGCTGTCTGGGGCAAAGAAGTTCTAGGCCCAAAGACAGTCGATGTCGTCCGTCTTCATTTGGGCCTGACACGCCCGGAGGGTGAGCGGACGAACTTCACGCTGGACGCGCTACGCCACACCGAGAACGAGGTGTTCCAAGGGATCTGGCTGGATTGGCTCGATGCGCTGCACCGGGAAATCAAGCAGGACTTTGGCGGCTGTGTGCCCGACGCAGGCGACTGGGCTCCTGACGATCGCGCTTTCTTTGCTCGGATAGAGATCCATCGCGCGGCGATGGAACGCGCCTATTCGGACGATGGCTTCTCGGTGCGGCGCGCGGCCGCGCAAGCCTGCTGTTTCGTGAGCGATTGTGTATTCTACCGACAGGCGCAAGACTATGCAGCGGCGCGACGTCTCTATCCCGCCCGCACCCGGACTTCGCTCGCCCTTCAGACGACGGCCGCTGCGATCCTGGCACAGACACTCGCGCCGCTGATGCCCCGTTTTGCCAGCACGCTGGCGCGAGGCATCGATGGCGTCTCAACCGAAACATGGCCCACGTCCGTCCGGCGCCTTGCGCCAGGAACGACCTTTGATCTCGGACCCGTGCTAGGCTTCTACGCCAGAGCAGAGCTTCCTGTTCTCAATGAGGAGGAGGCAAATAGCCTATCGTAATTTCGACCAGATTTGGGCGGCAATCAAAGCCGAGGATGCCGAAGCTTTACTCGCTACCACTGGCTGCCCGAAGGCCACTCCTAGACCATAGGTACAAACACTGGCCGGCCTTAACCAACATATCGTCGAGGCGCCGGCCCGCGCCTTGGAGGATCGCTCGGTTGACAGCTTTCGGGCGCTTGCTATTCGTGCGGCAAATGCCGAGCGGGCTGCACTGCGCTGACCAACTTTTTCGGAATCGCGGAATTTCCGACCTGTAGCCCGCCGATCAAGAAGGTCATGCGGTTCGGGGCGCTGGGTCGGCCTAGCTGTGCGCGCCCGCGCTTCGCCGGCGGCGAATGATGCTAGATGAGCCGACGCCAACATTACCGCAGGGCAGACAGCCAAGCCGCTCTCGCCCTCAAGCGTCTGACGCATGATGCGTGTCCAAAAGCTGACAGCGGCAGAAAACATGTCGGGTTCAAAACAACCGGCCGTCTTGGGCTTGTAAGGTTTCGAGGCAGAATCAAGCATTTACTGCGGGCAACGCGCTGGCATGACGTTTGCTGGTTTAGATCGGCAATACTGAGTGAGGGCTGATCGCATGAGAACACGCAAGACTTTGATGGTCTCCTAACCGGTGTGTTCCGTTCTGAGAGAACCAGCTCGCGCATAAACGTCAGGAAAGGTGTGGGAATGGAGAACAACATGTTGCGTAGAGAGTCCCCGGCTCCTCTGATCAAAATGGACGACTGGCTGCGTGGCTAACCTCCGAACTTTCAGCCCGGCAAGGTGTCGGGATGACAAGTGGAATGGAACTCTGATCAATTCGCCCATTTTCTGCGGCGCGCCCGCAGTAACTGTGTTCATGAAGTACAGGGTCGACGGTTTGCTCCAGGTCAGGGCTCGGACCTTAGACTTCCAACCGAATAGCCGCGGCGGCGATATTCGACGCGAATTTGGCCCGTCGTTGAAGACGTCACAGTCCAGGACCTGTTCAAGGTCGGCAGGGGCAGCATTTACGTGGAATCGGCCTGGCGAGGCCGGACGTCGGCTACGTAAGCGAGCCCGAAGTCAGCGTAACCGAAAGCAGAAATCCTCCGTTGAGGACGAGACCTGAAATTGAGGAAACGAAATGTCTCACGCAGCGCTTGGCCCTGCCGTCAAGAAGGATGGCGAGGCCCTTTCCCGCCCGTTCGTCAAATGCCTCCTGCGGCTGATCCGTGCTCAGGATTTTCACGGCTCATGCCAACGGAAATCGGACACCGGGCTGCTGGCCGATTTCCTCATCACCAAGGAAGTGCGCCGGAATATCCACTCATTGGCAATCCGGATCCGGACGTGCTGTGGAGGCTCGACATGTCGGAGCTGGCGATCGAGGAGCGCTCAGGCGTGATGACATTGTCAACAACAGAAATCAAACGTCTGTCGAGACGTCTACCGGTTCGGCTTCGAGACTCTCCGGAAACTCGCGGATACCGGCGCCAAACTGGTCGGCGATGCGACTGCAGCTATAGCCTATCCCGACGTGGCGCGGGCGTGATGAAACCCATTTTCGAGGAAGGATCATGTCAAACCTGGATGAGATGGCGAAGAAAGTCCGAAAGCTTCAACTGCGCGCGGCAATTGCCAAGACGAACTTGCGCGACCTTGCCGAGGGTCTCCCGGTCAAATGGATTGAGATAGAGGAAGTCGCCGAGAAAACGCATGCCGTTTATGCCGAGTTGGATGGTGCCAGGAGAGAGCTCGCCAAAATGAAGACTTTGCGATGAGGGACACATTCATCAGCCGCGACGGCTCCATATGGGTGCCGGAATATCTGATCGCTATCGATGGCAAGATCTGTATCGGCTGCGGCCGCTGCTTCAAAGTCTGCTCGCGCGAGGTCATGCATCTTTACGGCGTCGATGACGCGGGTGAAATCCTCGGCGCCTGCGACGCCGATGACGACGATTTCGACGGTGAGCTCAATCGCATGATCATGGTTGTCGACCATGCCGGCCGCTGCATTGGCTGCGGAGCCTGCGGCCGCGTCTGCCCAAAGAACTGCCAGACCCATGTCGCGGCCGACCAGATCGCAGCATGAGCTGCACGATTTGACGAGACAAAATCAGGAGAACGCCATGCGCTTCATCATCTTTTGTCGGGTCCTCGGGCTGGTCCTGGGCGGCAACGCTGTGACGGTTTACTTCGCCTCGCATTCGTTCCGTCTAGCAGTCGTCACGACGCTGGGCTGTTCGCTATTTCTTCAGCTGGGCTATTTCGCAAGTGTGCTCTTTCTGATTTGGCGATCGAGCTGCGCTGGCAAAGCCGGGCAAGGGGCTGAGCTTTTCGATAGGTCCCCGTCGCGCGACGATGAGCATAGGAATGAAACTCAAGATGTGCCCCAGCGCAATCAAACGCTCGGCATATCGCTGCTCCTCCCTTGAGGCACCGTAACAAGATCAGAGCTCAGATTCATCCCTTTGTTCAAGTTTGATTATTCAGGCCATGGTTCCCTGGTAAGGTCGAAGGCGACGGCATTCTCATCGTTCTACCGCCCAAGGGAATGCAGTTTCGGTTCTCCGGGCGGATTCGCCGATGACGGTCCTGTGTTTCGGCGTGCGATTTTGACACCTGAGGCGGGGAATCGGCGTCCAATTTTGACCCCCGGTTGGAGAGCGCCCCAGGGGTGGACACTGATCAGGCTGCGGTTTTGCCCGTCTGCCGGATGTGTTGATCCTCGCGATCATCTGCGCGACCGCATTCCCCGCGCCGCCTCTCGTGGCCGCGCCCTCTTGAATTGAAGGTACAGACAGTTCCTCTTTTAAAAGCGACATCCGCCCTGTCCGTCAGCCGGAGAACAGTCGGAGCTAAAACCCGGTCACCACCAGTTCGCCAGGTCGAAATGGCAGCGAACGACCTTGCGGGGCGGGTTCAGGCGTAGGTCGATGCCGAGAGGCACGTTCGGCATTGTTCAATAACCGACAAATGTCGGGTATGCAACGTAGAGGAAGCTGACTCTTGGGTGTTTCTTAAATGCTTTTTGGCTTGGCACGGTACATGCTCGTTATTGCGCAAAACGCACGGATTGAGTTGTCCCACCGCCACGAAAGTCGCTAGCTTACGCCACCTCCCAAGGCGAACCCGGCCCGGCAGGGAGCTCCGTCTCTGCCGGGCATGCCTTTCAGACGACTCGCGTTCAGAACAGCAGCAAGTTCACGTCAGCAACACCGACACAGATTACTAATCAGTTGCTGGATACCGCTAGGACCGACACGCTCGTCAACTACAATCCGACGACTTACGGCCGCGGCGAGGCCAGCCTTTCGAGGGCATTGGCACCGGTTTCGATCAGGTATACGAGCACTTCGATCGAGCAGCTGAAACCTCTGTGAGGCGTTGAGCGCCACAAAAATCGCCTCGCAGAATTCGGCTCGGCAACCGTGCAGTTCCTGCCGGTCCAATCGCAAAAAAGAGCCACTGCATTTTTATCGAAGTCTGTTGGTTTGGCGGTCTGGCTGCACTTGCAAAGCTGGCAAAAACGCAGATGCCGACCGCGTGTAGTCGTAGGTTTCCTAGGCGATGGTCGCCTCATCGCAGCATGGCGACATGTGGATCGCTTCGTCTCAATCGCAAGGAGAGCGCTGGAAATCCCCAAAGCTCTGATGGGTGGTCGGAGAGCGCGGCCTACCAATCCAAGCAGCGCTTATGGAACGAGTTTTGCGTGGCTATTTCAGCTGAATGATCGTCGCCGGAGAGAATATGCTGGAAAAATTCGAGCGTTATCCGCTCACCTTTGGACTCACACCCATCGAGAAGCTCGACCGGCTCGGCAAGCATCTGGGCGGCAAGGTGGAAATCTACGCCAAACGCGAGGACTGCAACTCTGGTCTGGCGTTCGGCGGCAACAAGCTGCGCAAGCTCGAATACATCATCCCCGACGCGATCGCGTCAGATGCCGATACCCTTGTCACCGTCGGCGGCGTGCAGTCCAACCACACGCGCATGGTCGCCGCCGTTGCCGCCAAGATCGGCATGAAATGTCTCCTGGTCCAGGAGAGCTGGGTTCCACATGAGGATGTCGTCTACGACCGGGTCGGCAACATTCTCTTGAGCCGCATCTTGGGCGCAGAGGTGCGTCTGGTCGACGATGGCTTTGACATCGGTATCCGCCGCAGCTGGGAAAAAGCGCTCTATGAGGTCAAGGCAAGGGGCGGCAGGCCCTATGCGATACCGGCCGGGGCGTCTGTTCACCCGAATGGAGGTCTCGGCTATGTGGGGTTCGCGGAGGAAGTGCGCGCCCAGGAGGAACAGCTTGGGTTTGCCTTCGACTACATGGTCGTTTGCACGGTCACCGGTTCAACGCACGCCGGCATGTTCGTCGGATTCGCCAAGGACGGTCGACAGCGCAACGTGATCGGTATCGATGCCTCTGCTACCCCGGCCAAGACCAAGGCGCAGGTGCTTAGCATTGCCCGACATACAGCGACCCTCGTCGAGCTCGGATCGGAACTTGCCGAGGATGACGTGGTGTTGATCGAGGACTACGCGCACCCGCGGTACGGCATTCCATCCGAGGAAACCAAGGAGGCGATCCGTCTGTGTGCGCGGCTCGAGGGTATGATTACCGATCCCGTCTATGAGGGCAAATCGATGCAAGGGCTGATCGACCTCGTCCAGAAAGGCTTTTTTCCAGAGGGCTCGAGGATACTTTACGCGCATCTCGGCGGCGCGCCGGCCATCAACGGTTATGGCTACACCTTTCGCAATGGCTGATGCTCGACAGATCTCCACGTGCTGTGCCTGCCGGAACAGCGCTGCGCCAAGTTTGACCGAAGGCCCGTGGGCAAACTTCAGCGGGCAGCTGTTAACTGCCGCCACGACGTGGGGGTCGTGGTGCTGGCATGCTTGCCAGCATTTGCCTGTGCTCAATGTGTCCTGGAGCCGCATAAGAAGGGAGAAGACATAGCCGTTTGACTTTCTTGTCATTTTGCGGTGCGGCGATAATCGCCGTAAATTTGATAAATTGTAAGCCACCGAAGATATCCGCAGGCGCGTGGTATCTACTTGAGTAGGTTTGGAAGCTGTGACCAAGCGTGGGGGAGGGAAGAGGCGTCCCCCGCGACGTGACAGCGCGCAGTCGGTATCCGGCTTAACGAGGGCTTGCTCATACCTATTGCGAGCGTCGACGAGACTGTCGTCCCTTCGGCAATTTTGACCGAAACGGCGCGTCCAGCCGGCGCGTTGCCTTCCGGCGGGTTCGTCCACCTAGCGCTCTTTTAGCACTACGTCGGAGGGGGTTAGGGGCTACGACGTAGCTGAGCCGCTCTATACGGAGGGGCGCGCGAGGCGAGGCGACGATGAGGTCGAGTTGTTCCCCGATCGCCTCTACGTAGCTCTAAGTGTCGACAGATCCATATCGGCCTGTTTCTCGATCTTCGAGGCAGAAGGCTGATTGATCTTGAGGGACAAGGCAATCTCTGCCTGGGCTTCCGAGCCGCACGGCGCAGATCGCCGAGGCTCTCGACCTCCGTCCTTAGCTCTTCGAAACGTGCATCGACACGCTCCCGACGCTCCTCAGGGAGGGCTGCGATCACGTCATCAAGCTTGCGTTCCATCACCACTTCTCCTTCTTCGCCGCCGCCCGGCGGTTGGGATGCCCTTGATGGCATTTGTCCAATGGCGTGTTGATTGGTGGCCCGGAAAGGGAAGTCGCATCTGGCCATTGCCATCGCCCGGGCGCTCATCCGCGACAGCAGGCGCGGCTACTTCGACGGAACAACGACCGCACTGCTCGATCCTCTCACGCATCATTGCGAGATCATCGAAATCGGACATGAATCCTGGCGCTCCAAGAACCGCACCTGATCACCACATGGCCCAAGACGATCCGCGCTCGCCGGGCTTCGCAACCCGGACCAGCTCCGCCCGGCGAGCGCTAAACGCGATGCGTTGCCGCCAATTTTTACCGGGATATTCGCTGCGGCCAAGCAAGAGGGACATCTTCTCAAAAAAAGCAAAACTGGGCTCATTATCGATGTAGCACCGCCAAAGTGCTCTACTGGGTGCATTTGCAGAGCGCGATTGACGAGTATCTGGGAGGGTTTTGCGCCGAGCTGGAACGGTCCGTGCAGTCCAAAATGCGTTCATAGGAAATATGATCACTTGGCGAAAACGGCTGTTTGACCCGGATCTTTCTTTCAGTGGCTGAGCGGAGTGAGATTGGTCGATGTCTGCATCGTCATGGGTGTTGCAATCAACGATGCCCAAAATGGCGAGCAGCATCTGGCGGTCAAAGCCCTCAAGGGATTTGGCGGCGGAATCCTTGCGGTGGTCGACGACTTAGACAGGGATACTTATCGCCCGTCCATGCCGCTTCGCTGGTGTGATCTGCATCTTTGCTTCCAGAAGAAGGGCAGGGACACGCGCAAGTGCGAAGTCGACCTCGTTACAGCGATTGAAGGTGGCTGAGATGCACGATCGCGAAAACTATCGGAAAGGAACAACGTCATGACTGAAGAATCACCGGCGAAATCCAGCGGCAACGTATTTGCGGATTTGGGCTTTGACAATTCCGAAGAGGAATTGCGGAAAGCCAAGCTCGCCCGTGAGATCCGCGCCATCATTATGCGTCGGCGCCTCACTCAAGCCAAATCAGCGCAATTGCTTGCTATGAAACAGCCCGACATATCCGCCGTAGTCATGGGCGAACAGGGCAAGTTCTCTATAGATCGCCCGATGCGCTGCCTCGATCGACGCGCTTATAAGGTGGACGTTGTGGTGCGCCACAAGCCGCGCAAATCGGCGCCGACGGCCGATGCAGCCTAATCATTGGCGGAAGCGTGGGGTCCAGCTCTCGACAAGATAGGCTTCCTCGGAGATTTCCATCTCCTCGTCCTCTGGCCTATTTCGGTGGATACGAGGACCATGAGTGCCGAACTGCCCTTGCGCCCCAGTTTTCCTCCCGGAAGCGGTCGTTGCTTCGCAGCGGTACGGATGACCTTATCCGGACGACGATGGCTCTTCCGATTCTTAAGTCCAAATGCTCTCTGGCGTGAGGATCTCGAACGGAACGATCCGCTGTTCGATTAGCCGTGTGTCCGTACGTTCGATCATGCGCAGCATTACGTCGATGAGTTCTTCAGGCATCCTGTCGACGGGATGGCACAAGGAAGCAGTAATCGAGCCTTCGCTCAATCCCTTGCGTGTCTCGGGCCCGATGTCTCGGCAGACGACCCGGATTTTGCACTGCTGCTCCGCAGCGAGCTCGCGCATAGCACGCAGGACGCCGGAAATGCCGCCGCCATTAACGAAGATGCCCCGGAGCTCCGGCTCCTCCGCTATCAGCCTGCGAACGATTGCATAGGCGTTCTTCGGCGCCTCATGGGTCAGCAGGGTTTCGCTGACGTGGAACTCGGGCGCGTGCTCGCGCATATAGGAGCGAAAGCTCGCATCCGAGATGTCTTGGAACTGATAACGGTTGCTGCCGATGAGAGGAAAGACCTTGCCGGGCCGACCGGACGTCTGGCTGATAAACCATGCTGCGGTGCGGCCGGCCTTCCAGTTGTCGGTCCCCACAAAGCCGGCCCGGCTGGCGGCGGACAGGTCGGTGACGTAGGCGATCACCGGAACGCCCTTGACGCGCAACTCATCAATCGCCTGGCCGACGAGCGGGTGATCGGCCGAGATCACCGCGATTGCATCGGCGCTTCCGCCCATCTTGAGCTGATTGGCAGCGACCGCTTCTGGGGAAGGGTCGTCCTGGAAGAGCATGTCGGGCTCAATAACCGCATCTGTGCGTCGCGCGCAGGCACCTAGAAGCGCCTCGGCCCAGATCCGGCAGAGCGGCCGGTGCGATTGCTGCATGAGAAAGCTCAAGTGCCGATGCGGGAGATTGTCCCGCCTGCGTTCGTGCAGCGGCCCCGAACTGCGGAAGCCGATCTGCTGCGCTGCGCTCAAGATGAGGTCGGCCGTCTGCGGTCGCAGTGTGCCAGTTCCGTGCAAGAGCCTATTGACGGTGGAAACACTTACGCCCGCGGCTTTCGCCAGATCGGCGATCGTTGGTCTGTTCATCAGCCGCCTCTCATATGCAATTCGTGAATGACTTTCTTTCAAGTGCAAAGGCCATGTCTGCGCGAAAGAGGCGTAGGTCTCCGGATCCTTCGTGGAGAGGCCTGACATATTGCACGAAATCTCGGCGCCGCCTGACGCCAATCGGCAAGATTGTTCGCCCGCGGCCGCCCGTTTTTCCCGATGGCACCACGCGCGCTGCGGCTGTGCGATCCGAAGCCGCGCGGCGCGCTGCAACGCGAAGGCGCCAATCTGGCTGACGTCAACGGACAGTGCTTTCTGGACCTCGACAACACTTTCGCCATTCTGATGCATTGGGATGGCTTTGCCCCCGGCGCTTAATGCGGTCGCGCGCATCCTTCATGACGGCAGCGGCCTTTTCAATTCGACGGTACATGAGATCGACTTTGCTGAATTACCTGCTCGATTGTCTCCGGCGATTGTGCAGATCATTTCGTCAACTTCGACACTGAGGCTGTGACGATCGCCATCAAGACGGCACGCGTATTCACTGGACGCAGGAGCATTACGAGATCGAAGGCGCTTATCAGGAATCCTATGATTGGGCCGAGGTAGGCCAGGGGAGGGATATCCGCATCGCGTCGCCGCAGGCGCCTGCGCCCGTGCGGGCTTACGCAGGCGCCGGCATCGATTGCCGATGAGGTCGTCATTCGTCACTTCAATGATGCCAATGGTGCGGCCATGCTGGTTATGGACCTGCATCGACGATCCTCCAGGATAAGGGCAGGCTCGGGCATCAACGGCCTCTCGTCGAAACCACAACCTCCCCTTTTTTTTGGCGGTACGCTCCACGATCAATCCGACCGGGATTAAGGATAATAACCGCGGCCTGCTCGCTATGGTGCTGAACTCCCCTACCAAACAGCACCACGCGAACGGCAAAGATCATCAAGGTCGATGGTATGGAACAGCCCTTCGAAACGGCATCGAAGGCGCCTACCCTGGTCGTGCTGAACACCACAAAGAGAAGGAAACGATCTATGGAACAGGTTGCCACCGTCGGCCTGGATCTGGGCGCTCACGTCATTTCATGGGCCGCCACCGGTGCCTCTTTGCGGGATCGGAATTGCTCCCATCCTGCTGCGCGAAGATTACACTCGATGCAGGTCCCGCAACCGAAACCCCAGCTATGTCTATGCTCGCGGTCTCCACTATAGCAGGTGTGGCTTCCCTCGCAGATGAGCTTCACCAGCGCCTCGCCGCCCAGCCAGTCCGCCAGCGCCCAGGTCTGCGCCTTGTCGAGCCGCATGAGGGGTGTGTGAATGACGAAACGCGTCTCCATTCCAAGGTTCAGGGCAAGTTGCATCGCTTTAACTGCGTCATCTCGACAATCCGGGTAGCTGAAACGATCCGTCTCGGACACGCCGATCACGAGGTGTTTCGCGCCCATCCGGTAAGCTATCGCGGCCGTAAAGCCGAGGAACAGAAGGTTGCGGCCAGGCACGAAGGTATTTGTCAGACCGTTCGCGTTCACTGCGACCTCGACGTCGCGCGTGAGCGCGCTATCACTGATTTGGCCGAGCACGGCCATGTCGATCATGTGGTCCTCGCCTAACCGACCACGCCAGACCGGAAAGTCTTTTCGAATGCGCCCGAGCAGGTAGGGCCGCACATCGAGCTCGATCCGGTGCCGCTGCCCATAGTCGAAGCCGATTGTCTCGACGCGCTCGAAGTTCCCGAGCGCCCATGCCAGGCAGGTTGTCGAATCCTGGCCGCCGGAGAAAAGGACGAGTGCGGTTCCCGGATCTCGTTGCATCGGGTCAACCCTCGTATTCAGCCCAGCACAGCGGTGTCTCATAGACTGTTACCGAGCACATTTGGCCAAGAAGCGGCTTGGTTTGGTCCCAGATCCAGACCGCAATGTTTTCCGCGGTCGGATTGTCGAGACCCTCAATCTCATTCAGATACTGATGGTCGAGACGTTGTAGAAGCGGTCCGAACACAGCCTCGACATCGAAGAAATCGATGACAAAGCCCGTGTCTGGATCGACGGGCCCTTCCAGACGCAGTTCCACACGGTATGAGTGGCCATGCACGCGGTGACAGCGATGGGTCTTTGGCACGCGCGGAAGACAGTGCGCTGCCTCGAAGGTGAAAGCTTGCCTAATTTTCATGGGATCCCGAGAAGTTTGTGGGTTTGAAGGCTCAAGCGCCAACGTGGGTTGGCAAGACAATAGGCCACTGCGGCGGTCGTATTCGCCTCGCGCTCGGGCCCATCCATCGGCTGAAGCAAAAGGTGCTCAAACCCGAGAACTTCGAAATGTTCGGGCTCCGCGCCAATCTGAGGATATACAAGCTTTAGCTCGTCCCCTGCCATGACCACGAGGCGTGCATTGCATTTCGGACTGACGCACAGCCAGTCGATGCCGGCGGGTGTGGGGATGGTACCGTTGGTCTCCACGGCAATTTCAAACGCCAAGCAATGCAGCGCTTCCAGGAGTTCTTCATCGATCTGGAGGAGGGGTTCCCCTCCGGTGAGCACGACAAGACGCTGCCCAGTTCCCGACCCGCGCCAGGCTTGCTCGACCGTCAACGCAAGGTCTTGTGCGGTGGCGAAATGTCCGCCACCGGGGCCGTCTACCCCAACGAAATCGGTGTCGCAGAATCCGCAGAACGCTCTTGCCCGGTCGTCTTCACGTCCCGACCAAAGGTTACAGCCGGCGAAACGACAAAATACGGCGGCCCGCCCGGCTTTTCGTCCTTCACCTTGAAGGGTGTAGAAAATTTCCTTGACCGCATATGACATTGCTTAAGCGGCCTTCGAGTGAGCAAAGGAGCATCTCTGCAGGCTTACGAGACGCGGCAAAGGGTGAGGAATGCCATGCGGCACGTTTTGCAGCTCGTTCCACAGTCGAGGGTCGTTGCCGAAAACACACTCGCCCGAACTCCACGCAGAATTGGGTTTCAGCGGGTGGAGACTGCGGGGAAGGGCCTCTCGCTCCTCGAAGCCTATCACCACGAGAAACGCCTCGATCACGCCGCTCATCGCGAGGATGCCTTGACTAGGACGAGGCGTGAGAATCCTGGGGTCTCCTCGAAAGCCTTCCTTACAGCACGGAAGAACTCGCTCATCAGACGCAAGCCGCGCTCCAGGATGAGGCGGTCGAGCGATGAATAGATCGTGTGCGGCGGCAGGGCGCCGAGAAAATCCGCCATGTCCCGATCGGTGATCTGAAGGGCTTCATCGATGGTCTTGCCGACGATGAATTCGGTAAACGTCGAGGAAGCGGTTATGGCCGAGCCGCGGCCGAAGATCTGGAACGTTGCGGCGGTAATCGTCTGCGTCTTAGGATCGAAACCCATTATCAATTTAAGTCCATCGCCGCAGGCAACGGCGCCGACCTCGCCGGCCGCATTGGGGGTTTCCAAAGCGCCGACATTGTTCGGGTTGATGAAATAGAGCTTGTCGCTGAAGAGGTATATGTTGTCGGTGTCGTCCCGCATGGGCGCCGATCCTTGTCGTGATGGCGGCTAGCCGAAGGACTTGCCGCAGGCGCATTTGTCCCGCGCATTGGGATTGTCGAAGACAAAGCCCGAGGACTCCAGGTCCGTGACGAAGTCAACGGTCATGCCGGCGAGATGGGGCTGGGAGTTTGCGTCGACGAACACCTTGAACCCGTCCGTCTCCATGATGGCATCGCCCTCGCGCGAGACGCTTTCCAGACCCATCAGGTATTTGAGGCCGGCGCAGCCGCCCGCCTCGACCATGATACGAAAGCCTTCCGCCGGCTCGTCGGCACGGGAAAGCGCGGCCTTGACGGCGGCGACGGCGTTTTCAGTGAGTGTGATCATGAGACTATTTTCTTGCTGATGCATTCGCAAGCGCCGCTGCACAGAACGTGCCAGAGAGGAAATTCAATAGAAGCCACTGATTAGCGGATTTGGCGCCCTGTCTCACATCCAACAATTGTCGGATGTCGGACAAAGTGAAACCTTGCGTACAGAAGCGGCGTTGGACACATCGCCAGTGGCGTCGCCTGAGCCAGCGTTTTCGATCACATGAATGTTGACCAGTGTAAGGGTGGGAACTCTTAAGTCGTGCTGCGCTCCACAAGGCGCCATCGTGACCACGCAGTGCGGTGGCGAACACCGGGTGGTCGATAGCCGCATCGATCGCGATTCCTCGAGGGCGGAGTCGATTCTGCGTCAGTTCGTGGGTGCCGAACACCACTCGCGTGCTCGGCGCGTGGCCTGCAGTGCGGCCGTCACCTCGGGAGGGCCGACTGAGGCATTGTAGACGCCGCGAAGCCAAGGGGGTGGCCAACGCGCCGCCCAGCGAACGGCGCAATCACCGCCACGGCGGCCACGGCCGCGATTAGAGGCCGCGGTCAGTTCCAGTTCTGTCGCCAGTTCGCGGTCTGGCTCGTCCGCGTTCCAAAACGAAACTCGAGCGAGCACCGGTCTCGCCGTCACATCGAAGCAGAGAAATTGCTATCTGTCACAGCTACTCGTCGGCAAGGATCCCGTGACGGCCGACATAGAGAAATACCCAAGCATCGTGGTTGCAGTCATGCTTGGAAAAACCGGTGCGGCTATGTCAGTGGCCCCCGCCAACAACGCCGCGGATAGCGTTGCCGCAAGGCGGTACTGACTGTCACGCTATCGCTATCCAAAGCGTTGCAACAGATTCGTCAAACAAGTTTACAGACTCTTTGCGAATGCAAGTCGCTGACCATGATACGTTCGCTTTAAGTCAGAGATTGGCCGCAGCTAATCGTCGAAATCAATGGTTTGGAATGCGTGAACATAGAACCTGCAGCGTTGAATCGCAAGCCGCATACAGAGAGGCCCTTTAATGGATATCGGCATTTTTGAAGCTTACGAGTCTAACGTTCGTCGCTATGGACGATCCTTCCCAACAGTCTTTACAAAGTCTCTTGGGGCGACAATCTGGGACGAGTCCGGAAAACCTTATATTGATTTCATTGTTGGGTCAGGTGCGCTCAATTACGGTCATAACAATCAAGATATTATGGCGCCGGCAATTCAATATCTCGCCGACCAAAATATCGTCTTGTCGCTTGATATGTACACAACTGCAAAGCGTGATTTCATCGAAGTGTTCGTCAATTCGATCTTGAAGCCCCGGGGCCTTTCTTACAAGATACAGTTTCCTGGGCCAACCGGGACAAACGCTAACGAAGCGGCGCTGGCGCTGGCGCGAAAATATACCGGCCGCTCGAGTGTCATGGCCTTCACAAATTCGTACCATGGCATGTCGCTCGGCTCCTTGGCGGTGTCGGGTTCAGCGTCAACCAGGCAGCTTGGCGGCGTTGCTCGCCACGATGTGATCCGTGTCCCTTACGAGAACTATCCGAACCAAACTTTCGATTCCGCGAGTTACATTGATCACGTGTTGGGCGACCCAGGCAGCGGGATAGAAAAGCCGGCCGCAATCATCCTGGAGCCCATCCAGGCAGAAGGCGGCATGAACACCGCATCCGCACCATGGCTCGCAGAAATTCAGCGCATTTGCCGTAAACACGACGTTGTTTTCATCGTCGATGACATTCAGGCAGGTTCGGGACGAACGGGCGATTTCTTCTCATTTGAGTTCGCAAAAATCGAGCCCGACATCGTGTGTCTTTCGAAATCGCTAAGCGGTTCAGGTAATCCGTTGTCTATAGTTCTGATTCGCCCCGACATGGACATATGGAAACCGGGAGAACATAGCGGGACCTTTAGAGGCAATAACCTCGCCTTTGTGACTTCCGCGGCCATGTGCTCAATGTGGTCCGATAAGCAGTTTACTACAGCCGTCGAGCGGACGGCCGTCAAACTGCAAGAACACCTTGATCGCCTCGTTGCGAAATTTCCCAAGTGCATCGAACAAAAGCGCGGCCGTGGTCTGATGGCCGGCCTTAAGTGCCGGTCACAGGCCGTTGTTGGCCGTGTGCACGATGTCGCGTTCGAAAACGGCCTGCTGATCGAATCCTCCGGGCCAAATCGCGACGTCATCAAAGTCCTTCCGCCGATAACAATCTCAGATGACGAACTTGATCACGGCATTGCCATCCTCGATCAGGCACTACAGGAGAAAACCAATGGCGACTAACCAAGTAGCTCAAACGCCGGCCATCTCGCCTCTTATAATCAAAGAACGAACCGGCTCGATCAGCACTGCGGAGATCATCTCAGTTCTGAAAGGTGAGATCACGGCTCTGCACATCAAGCATGCTTTCAGCGCCGAAGTAGCCGAGGACATCACTACGAAGTTTTTTGGCAGTCCCGGTCTCAACGAGCGCAAAGATGGCGTGCCCGGGCAATATGTCGGTGCATCCCACTACAGGAAGGATGCGGCCACCTATTTCAAGGAGGCGGAAAATGCGCGGCCGCACGTTGAGGCCCTTTTTGGCAATTTAGTTGACCCGGTCCGAGCCCTATTCGACGCATTGAAGCGCGAGCTTCACAAACAAGGCATTGAATTGCGGTTGGCGCGTTCAGAACACGGTCAGGCTAACGTTTGTCGGGCTCTCAGTTGGACCGGCAGCGGCACATTTTCCTTGGACCCCCACGACGATGTCGCTCAAGTGCTACGTGCTGGGAACGACTACGAGCTCTCTGCGGTGGCGCACAATACCGTCGCCGCGCTCAACTTCTACCCCAGTATGTCCGAGGAAGGCGGCAATCTGCGGCTCTGGAGCCACAAGCCGACAGTTGACGACCGAAAGTCGCAGGGTGTGGAGACTACGGGATATCCCTATTCGGCAGCATATCTCGAGGCCGTGCCTAGTCGCGAAATCCAGCTCAAGGCCGGGGATATCGCGCTACTTGACGGCGGTTTCGTTCATGGGGTTACCGGTCAATCAAGCAAAGGAAAGCGTCGCGTGCTGCTGAATTGCTTTTTCGGATTTGCGCGGCCAGATCTTGTTCTCTGGTGGACCTGACGC